>JBDGST010000050.1:0-12683 GCA_042217365.1 Haloarculaceae archaeon | reverse complement strand
TCGTGACGCTGCCCCGCTCCGGTGTCCTTGTAGTCGATCAGGACACTCGCGTCGACGACCGCGGCCGGCATCAGACGTCCTCCGGGCACGCCGGGTCGTCGTCGTAGCCCGCGAGGTCGTGGGTTTCGAGCGCGTCGCCTCCCAGGTCGGCTTTCAGGTCGTCGTCCGCGAACGCACCGTACTCCCGTTCGACGATCTCGACCGAGAGGTCCCCCTCCTCGTCGACCTCCCACCGGAGTTTGTCGCCTCCCTCGATGTCGAGCCGTCGGCGGATCGACGCCGGAATCGTGACCATCCCCCGGTCGTTCACTTTCGTCTCGGCGCGGTCCGTCGCCATGTCCCCCGGTTGGCGCTGTGGCTCCATACATGTTGCGCCACATGTACGTCGCGTTCACCCCGACGTCCGTCGCGCCCGACCCGAAATCGTTTCGGTCGTCGCCGCCGTCCACCTGTACATGGACGAGGAAGGCGAGGGTCAGTGCGGGGATGAGTTCCCCGGCCAGCCGCAGACCCGGGGGTCCGACGACCGCCTCGCGGTGGTCGTCGCGAAGCCGCGCGCGGAGGCGGCGATCGACGCCCTGCAGGCCGAGGGGGTGTACGACCCCGACCGGTCGGTCCGCGAGTACGGCGATGACGCCGTGTCGGTCCCCGTGACGGCGGTTCCGGAGACGGTCAGCTACCGCGAGGTCGTCCGGCAGGTCGGCGAGCCGCGCCTGCGGGACCTGGCCGACCACCTCCGCGAGCGGGGGTGGACCGACGCCGAGATAGCCCGCGCGCCCTCCTCGTGGGCGGTCCTCGGGACGGTGGTCCTCGTCGAGATGGGCGACGCGCCCCGGCCGGCGGAGGTTGGGGAGGCGCTGCTCGCGCTCCACGGCGAGGCCGACACCGTCCTGTCGCGGGGCGGGATCGACGGCGCTCACCGGGAGCCCGACGTGGAGGTGGTCGCCGGCGAGGGCGACACCGAGACCGTCCACACCGAGCACGGCACGCGGTACGCGATGGACCTCGCGGCGGTGATGTTCTCGCCGGGCAACAAGGCCGAGCGCGCCCGGATGGGCGAGGCGGCGGCCGCCGGCGAGCGCGTCGTCGACATGTTCGCTGGCATCGGCTACTTCACGCTCCCGATGGCGCGGGCGGGGGCGGAGGTGACCGCGATCGAGCGCAACCCGACGGCGTTTCGCTACCTGCTGGAGAACGTCCGGTTGAACGGCGTCGCCGACCGCGTCCGGCCCTACCGCGCGGACTGCCGGGACGTGCTGGCACGGGCGGGGTCGACGTCGGACGGGGAGGGCCCAGGGGACGGGGCGGACGCCGCCGAGGTGGCCGCCGACCGCGTCGTGATGGGCTACTACGAGGCCCACGAGTACCTCGACGCGGCGCTGTCGGCGCTCGGACCCGGGGGCGTCGTCCACCTGCACGAGGCGACGCCGGAGGCGCTGGTCTTCGACCGCCCGGTCGAGCGGCTGCGGTCGGCCGCCCGCGAGCGCGGCCGGTCGGTCGACGTGCTCGACGCGCGCCGGGTCAAGGGCTACAGCGAGGGCGTCGCCCACGTCGTCGTGGACGCCCGGGTCTCGTGAGCGGCGCCGCCGGGGTGCCCCTCCCAGGGGCGGCCCGTCCGAGTTTCGCGAGCGATACGGACGGGGGAGACGGCCCCGAGGGCGGATCGTTCGGGCCAAAGCGGGGGCGGGTCGGGAATCGCGTCTGAGACCGGGACCCAAGCAGTTTTTACCTCGGGGGCGGGAAGGGACGGTACATGGCGCCGGGGCCGTACGACCGGGTACTCGAGACGCTGGCGGACCTAGACGCGCGGCTGGCGGGACTGGACGTCGGCTACTCCGAGGCGAACGCCGCGGCGGCCCAGGACCTCGTCGCCGACCTGGAGGAGTTCTTCGAGAACGAGCCCGGGGACCTCGTCGCGCTCCGCGACGCGGTCGAGACGCTCGTCGAGACCGAGGACTCGACCCACGCCGACAGGGCGAAAGAGCACGCCGACGCCCTGCGCCGGCGGGTCGAGGCCCAGATCGACGACGAGGGGGAGTGAGCCCCCCGAGAGACGGGGGGCAGTGGCTCCGACCGCTCACAGCCAGTCGACGAACGAGCCCTCGAGCAGCGTTTCCGCCTGCAGGTCGACGTACGTCGACTGCATCCCCCAGATGGCCTCGGGCAGGGGAGTGTTCTCCGCGACGGCGGCGGCGACGTGGTCGTGTTTCCACCGGGCGGGGGTCATCCGGCGGTCGGCGCGCTCGCGGAGCGGCCGGACGTACTGGCGGGCCTGCTCGGTCGAGAGGCCGTGGCGTTCCAGCCCCTGGCGGGCGGCCTCGAAGAGTTCGCCGTAGATCCGGTCGGTCGCGGTCGTCTCGGCCCCGTCGGTGGTGATCCACTGGAAGTCGGCCCTGACGCCGTCGCGGCAGGCCGCGTAGAAGTTCTCGCGGGCGGCCTCCCAGTCGAGCGTTCGCACCGGGTGTTCGGCGCGGGTGAGCGCGGCCATCAGGCCCGCGAACACCGCCTGGAAGCTCACGGCGTCGTGGACCGTCGGCTGGGCGGGCAGGGGGCGAAACTCGATGCGGGCGTTGGCCGCCGACCGCGTCGCGCCGTCGAACACCGGCCGGATCCACCGCCAGTAGCTGCCGTGCTTGTGCCGGAGGTGGGCGAACCGGTCGTCGAACCGGTCGCCGCGCTCGACCGCCATCGGGACGATGGTCTCGTCGGCGAGGACGGCGTCGATGGCCGCCCCGACCGTCTCGAAGTCCGGCGGGAAGCGCACCTTGTCCGGGCGGTCGTCGTCGGGGGGGTTCAGGGCGTCCTCGAAGACGGTGATCCGGTGTTCCATCCACGCGTCGTCGACGATCGCCTCGTCGTCGGCGTCGTCGTACAGGTCCGGCGGGAAGAAGGGGGAGTTGACCCCTAGCGCGAGCAGCGGCCCGGCCACGCGGACGGCGTACCGGAAGTACTCGGGGAGGTCCGGCGCGTGGGGCACCTGGAAGTGGGGCTGGATCGACGTGATCAGGCTCTCGGGCATGACCGTGTCGGCCGACAGCGAGACGTTGGGCGCCTCGATACGCATGCCCGCCGGGTAGTCCGAGTTGGCCATCGCGTGGTACCGGACGGCGTCGGACATGTTGGTCGCGATGCGGACGCCGTCGTGCTCGACCGAGTCACAGAGGTAGCTCGTCGCCGTCTCGCCCTGCGGCGGGACCGTCCACATGCCGTCGCTGACCAGCCGGATGTCGTCGCGGTCGGTGCGCTCGATGGCGGGCGCGAGCGTGGCCTTCAGCTCGCGCTCCTGGGCGGCCAGGCCGTGCTCGTTGAGCGGCTGCGGGCTGGTCTGGGTCTCGGCGTTGTGCAGGCCCAGCTCCTTCTCGAACCCGATGAGCTCCAGCAGGTGCCGGGGCATCCGCCGGAGCGCGTCGATGCGCGCGTCCGCCGCGTACAACTCGTACTCGAGCCCGACGATGGCCTCCGTGTTGTCGAACGTCCCCGCCTCGATCGCCTCCTTGAGGTCCTCGGCCTCCTCGGCGGCCCGCTCCTCGAACGCCTCGGCGTCCACGTCGAGCGCCTCCGTCACGCGGGCCGCGAGCTCCGAGCCGGACATACCCCTCGTTCGGCCGCCGGCGTACTTGAAAGACGTGGCTGCGAGGAGTGGCGGCCTGCGGCGCGACCGCCGCCCTCCTGTCCGCGTTGCGACCCGAACTGCCGTCGTCACGGGACTGCCGTTATCGTCCACGCCACACGGGGAAACACCGAAGGCCGCCCGGCGTGTACGTCGGTGTGTACATGGCCGACAAGACGATCCGGGTGTCCGAGGAGACCTGGCGCAGGCTCCGGGCCCGCAAGCGCGGCGACGAGAGTTTCGACGCCGTCATCGCACGCGAACTCGAGGACGACGACCCGCTGGCCGGCTTCGGCGCGTGGAGCGACGCGCCGATAGACGACGCGGTGCGCGAGGTGAAAGCGGAGATGGACGAGGACTTCGAGGCGGACCCGTGAAGGTGCTCGACAGCAGCTTCTGTGCGGACTTCCTCCGGGGCCGCGAGTCAGCGAAGGAATACCGGATCGACCGCCGCGACGAGCGTTTCGCCCTCCCGTCAGTGGGGTACTACGAGTTGTATCACGGCGCCGTGAAGGTCGGCCGCGATCCGATCCTCGTTGACGACGACCTGCCGTGGGTGGACCACCTCGAGTACGACCGGACGCACGCACTGGAAGGGGCTCGAATCCGGCAGGAACTGGAGGCGAATGGCGAACGGATCCAGCACCCGGACATGATGCTCGCGGGCGTCGCCCGGTCGCTCGACGTGCCGCTGGTCACCGCCGACGACGGGTTCGAGCGGGTCGAGGGCCTCGACGTGGAGAACCACCGGGAACTGTACTGACTGACCGTTCGTCTCTCTCGCGTCGCCCCTCCGTCACAGAGCCTCCAGCGGTACGACCACGACCGGCACGTCGACGGTCCCGAGCAGCGCCCGGGCCGTCGAGCCGAGGCCGTCGGGGTCGCCGCTCGCGCTGCCCTCCCCGCTGGTCGGGTCGGGCTTGCCGTATCCCGGCCCGTCGCCGCTCCCGGCGCGGTCCGGATCGCCCCGCTGCGGGCCGACGAGGACCTCGTCGACGTTCCGCTCGGCCAGCACCCCCCGTATCGCCCCGGCCGGGTCGCCCTCGCGTTCGAGCACCTCGACGGTCGCCGGGTGGAGCCGCGACCGCGCGACGTTCGCCGCGTCGCCGGCGTCCCTCGCCGGGAGGCCGGGTTCGACGACGGTCAGCACGAGCACCGCGTCGTCGGCGGTCAGGCGGTCGGCGAGGTAGTCGGCGGCCGCCGCGGTGGTGTGGACCGACGCGGTCGCGAGCAGGAAGCGGGTCATGCGGGAGCGGAGGGCGCCCACGGACAAGGGCCTCACGACCGCAGCAGGTGCGCGCGGCCGGCGAGCAGGCCGAGCAGCAGACCGGTGAAGTGCGCGACCAGCGCGACGCGGCGGCCGGCGGTGGCGAGCGTCAGCGCGGCGGCGAGGACCGCGAAGGCGGCCAGCAGCGTCCGGGCTCGGACGGGGACCCGTCCCAGCACCGCGTCGGCGACGCGGTTCCCCGCGAGGACGTAGCCCACGAGCGCGAACACGGCGCCGCTGGCGCCGATCACCGCGACCGGCGGGCCGACGAGGTCGGCGACCCACACCTGCGCGAGCCCGGTGACGACCCCGGTCGCGAGGAAGAACGCGTGGAAGCGGGCGCGGCCGGTGCGCCGTTCGAGGACCACCCCCACCGCGACGAGGACGACCGCGTTCGCGAGGAGGTGGCCGACGCTCTCGTGTGCGTAGACGCTCGTCACGAGCGTCCACGGCCGGGCGGCGACGGGCGGCGCGAGGGCGAACGCGCCTCTCGGCACGCCGACCAGTCCGAGGGCGGACTCGAACAGGTAGGCGACCGCGAGGACGCCGACGAGCGTCAGCGTCGGACTCCGGCGGGCCATGCCGCGTCTTGGCGGGGGACCGCCATGAATGGTCGGTCCCGACGGGTGCAGCGGACGCTCCCGGGCGGTCGTCCCACCGGCGCGCCGGGACCCGAACGCCCATGTCCGTCCCGGCCGGTGGTCCGGACGATGACGGACGGCGACGGCGACAACGGCAGCGACAGTGGCGTCGGACCCGACGGCGACGCCGATACCGACCCGGACGCGGACGAGGGGACGTACACGCTCGTGGTCGAACTCGCGGACCCGGCCCGGATCGCGGTCGGCGCGCTCGGGGAGTACGCCTTCGACGCGGGCTGGTACGCCTACACCGGGAGCGCGTTCGGGCCGGGCGGGTTCGCGCGGGTCGACCGGCACCGCGAACTCGCCGCCGGCGAGCGCGACGCCCGCCACTGGCACGTGGATTACCTGCTGGGCCACCCGGCGGCGTCGGTCGACGCGGTGGTCCGGACGCCCGGGGCGGACGTCGAGTGTGCGGTCGCTCGGGCGGTCGCGGGCGAGCGCGTCCCCGGGTTCGGCGCGTCGGACTGCGACTGCGACTCGCACCTGGCGTACGCGGAAGAGCGGGCGACGCTCGTCTCGTCGGTCGAGCGGGCACACGGCGAGTCGGCGTAGGAACGTGGCGTCGGCCGTCGGTGTCTGGTGTCGGGGTCACTGCCGCTGCCGGGTCGGACGTGCAGTGTCATACGGACCGTTGTAATTCGTTACCGCTATAGCGGAGGAGATCGGTTCGTGCGGGTCGCGAACCCACCAGTGTTCGATAGCCCTGTCGAAAATGGTTACAACGGTCCGTATCAGGCGCCCTCGTCGCTCCCGGCACCGGCGTCCTCGTCGCTCTCGGCTCCGCCGTCAAGACTGTCCTCGGGGTCGCCGCCGTCGCTGACGGCCGCTCCTTCCACGGAGGCGGTCGCTTCCCGCACCGCGTCCAGGCTCGGCGGTTCGACCGTCGCGAGGACGTCCTCGACGACGTCGTCCGGCGTGACGTCGCCGAGGTCGGCCTCCGTACTGAGGACGAGCCGGTGTTCGAGGACGGGGCCGACGAACCGTTTGACGTCGTCCGGGATGACGTAGTCGCGGCCCTCTATCGCGGCCCGGGCCTTCGCGACGTTGAGGAACGTCAGGGTCGCTCGCGGGGAGGCGCCGTGCGCGACGTCGGGCGAGTCGCGCGAGGCGGCGACGACGTCGAGGATGTACTCGCGGACGGCGTCGGCGACGTGGACGTCGGCGACCGTCTCGCGGGCCGCGAGGAGGTCCTCGCGGTCGACGACCTGACCGACCGATTCGGGGCCAAGCTGCGGGTCGTCGTCGAAGCGGTCGACCATCGCGGCCTCCTCGTCGCGGTCGGGGATGTCCATCCGCAGCTTCAGGTCGAACCGGTCGCGCTGGGCCTCGGGCAGCTCGAAGGTCCCCTCCATCTCGATCGGGTTCTGGGTGGCGATGACGAGAAACGGCTCGGGCAGCGCGAGCGTGTCGCCCTCGACGGTGACGGTCCCCTCCTGCATCGCCTCGAGGAGCGCGGACTGGGTCTTGGCGGTGGCCCGGTTGATCTCGTCGGCGACGACGACGTTCGCGAACACGGGCCCCCGCCGGAGCTCGAACTCGCCGGTCTGCTCGCGGTAGACGTAGGTGCCGGTGATGTCCGCGGGGAGGATGTCGGGGGTCATCTGGATCCGGTTGTACTCCAGTCCGGTGGTCCGCGCGAAGAGGTTCGCGACCGTCGTCTTCGCGACGCCGGGGACCCCTTCCAGGAGGACGTGCCCGCGGATGAGGGCGGCGACGGTCAGACCCTCGACGACGTGGTCGTTGCCGATGAGGACCGACTTGACCTCCGTCTCGACGGCCCGGTAGATGTCGGCGGGCTCAGTCATCGTCCCAACTACGCCGCCGCTGGCGTATAATGGCTTCTGTTACGCGCTCGACGCGCTCGTCGTCCCACTCCGGGTGCCGGTCGGCGAGCAGCGCCCTGACGCCCCGCTCGTCGAGTTCGAGGTCCCCGCTCGCGCCGGCGGTGCCCCCGGACGCGGGCTCGGACCCGGACGAACCGGACAAGCGGTCGCGCGCGGACTCGACGGCGGCCGCGAGCCGGCCGCGCCCGGCCCACAGCGCGAGGAACCCGAATGCGCCGACGCCGACGAGCAACTGGGCGAGCGGCGCCGTCCGGACGACGAGCAGCGCGTACACGAGCGGCGGCAGCGAGGAGCGCCCCGAGTAGTCGAGGACGACGTCCGAGCGCCCCTCGAACAGCGCCGCCAGGAACGCCCGGTTCCCGGTGCGGTCGAGCATCGCGTTGGTGAACGCGCCGGGGTCGCTCACGACGACCACGCGCCCGGCGCCGACCGACTCGACGGTCGCGACCGGGTGGGGGCCCAGCGGCTCCCCGGCGTCGAGCGTGCCGTTGCCGTTGCCGTCGAGGTACGCCACGCCCGAGGCGTTGACCAGCGGCGTCGCGCCGCGCGGCCGGACCGCAGTCCCGTCGTTGAGGGTCAGCCCGTCGACCTCCCGGGTCAGCGGATGGTCCGTGACGTTCGCGGCGACGGGGAGGAGCGGCCCGCGGTAGTAGTTCTGTTCGTCGCGGAGCGTGCGGCCGTCGACCCGGGCGACGGCGCCGACGGCCGCCAGGTAGGCGTTCGTCCGGGTCGCGTTCTCCCCCGCGACGACGAGCGTCCCGCCGCGGGCGATAAAGCCCCGGACCCGGGCCAGCGAGTCGGTCGCGTTCGCCGACGGCCCGGCCGGCGCCAGCACGACGCCGACGGAGCGGTTCGCCGGCACGGTCGCGTACGGCTCGGTCGTGATCGCCAGGTGCACGTCGGCGCTCGCGGCCGCTTCCTCCCGGAGGTCCGTCGCGCCGTCCCAGTCGGCGTTGTACGGGCCGTACGGGGTCGAGGAGGACGCCAGCGCTCCCACCAGCGCCAGATTGACGACGAGCAGGACGACCAGAACGGCGACTTTGGGATAGTCGACGTCGTGATCGAGAGCGCCCGCCACGGTCAGTCCTCCGCCGGGGCGCTGGCCCCCGTGGTACCGGTCCCGGCGTCACCGGCCTGTCCGGGGGTGCCGGTTTCGGGAGTCGGTTCGTCCACGAGCGCGGCGACGCGCTCCAGCGTCGCGCGGGCGGCGCTGGCGTCGACCGCTCCGCCCGCGTAGACGACGCGCTCGTAGCGTTCGGTCACCTCGCGGAGCGCCGACACCGTCTCGTCGTCGAGGTCGGCCCCCCTGCAGTCGCGGTAGAACTCCCAGTGGGTCCGCCGGTCGGCGGAGGGCGGGGCGCGCGATTCGAGCGCGCGCCGGAGCGCCGCGTACGCGACCGTCACCGCCCGACCGGGGTCGCTCCCGGCCGCGTCGCGGGCCGCGGCGAGCAGCGACGTCGCGTCGGCCCCCGTCGATCCGGCCACGGGTTCGGGCGCGCCGGCGTCCCCGTCGCCTGCCCCGTCGTCCACGCCGGGGGTATCGCCGCCGTCCCGCCGTCGCCGGTACAGCGCGACCCCCCCAACGCCGGCGAGGAGAACGGCCAGTCCGCCCGCGAGGGCGACCGGTCGCCCGCTCGCCGACACGCTGGCGACCGCCGTCGTCGCCGCGGTCGCGACGTTGCTCCCCGCCCCGTCGTAACGGACGGTCACGCTGACGCGCCCGGTCGTCCCGAGGAGGCCGCCGTCGACGAGGTCGGCCGGCGCGAGCACCGTCGTCGAGAACTCGCCGTCCGCGCCGGTCCGGGCGGTCCCGACGGCGGTTCCGTTCACCGCGACCGTCAGCGCCGCCCCGTCGACCGGGCGCCCGTTGGCCCGGAGATGACCGGTGACCCGGAGCTCCCGGCCGCCGACGCGTTCGACCGACGCGTTCAGCGACGACCCAGACCGGGCGACGGTGAGCGTCGCGTTCCGCGTCGCGCCCGCGAGGGCCCGCTCGGCCAGCGGGACGGTCACGCGCACCCTGTGTTCGCCGACGGGGACCGAACTGGGGAGGTCGTACGTCGCGTCGTACCGCCCGTGGAGACCGGTCGTCTTTCGTTCGACGACCCGGCCGTCGACCCGCACCACGACGGGCACCTCCGCGGCGCCGGTCCCGTCGCTGGCGACCCGACCGGATATCCGGACGGTGTCCCCGAACCGGGCGGGCTCGGGCTCGACCGTCGCGGTGACGGTCGGCGTTACCTGCCGTATCCGGACCCCGACGCTGTGGGCCGACGCCGCCGCCGTCGACCCGTTGTCGGGCAGGTACCGGACCGTCGCGAGCGTCGCGTCCAGCGGTGCGGTCGTCGGTCGGAGCGCGAAGGCGACCGTCCCGTTCGGACCGGTCGTCCGGGTCACCGACTGGTTGCCCAGCGTGAGTCGGACTGTCGCGTTCGCCACGGCGTCGTCGCCGGCGTGGACGCGCCCGACGAAGACGAAGGGCTTCTCGAACGAGACGTACGAGGTCCACGAGGTCACCTCGATCGACGTCGGCTCCAGCGTCCGGCGCTCGACGCGGGCCTGCCGGGCCGAGACGTTCTCCGTCCGCTCGCGGACCGAGCGCCGCGCGGCCGTGAAGTTCGCCCCTGACTCGCGGCCGAGCGTCCAGTACCGCTGGGCGAGGTCGTCGCCGAGGCGAGCGACCCGCCGCTCGATCCGACCGAGTTCGTGGGCGAGCGCCCGCTCTCGCGCCAGTGGCTCCGGCCGTGGAACGCCGCCGATGGCGTCCCCGACCGCGCCAGCGGGGGGTGTGGGCCCTGCCGAGTCGTTCCCGGCCGGCAGTCCCGGTCGCGTCCCGCCGAGGCCCGGTCGCGTCTCGTTGACGACCCGTTCCCACCGGTCGTGGACGCGCTCGTACCTGTCGAGCGCGGCGACGAACGCCGCCTGGCGTTCGAGCGCGCGGCCGTACGAGCGGTTGATGCTCTCGTTCCCGCTCTCGTTCGCGACGGCCCCGTATTTCGAGAGCAGCGACTCGTAGCGGGTGCCGTTCAGCCGCTCGGTGATGTTCCCGTAGCTCCCGCCGCTGAGGTTGACGGCCCCGCTCCTGAGGCGGCTCGCGACCCGGTCGGCGAGCTGCTGCTCGAACGCGCTCAGCCCCTCGCCGTCGCCGACCGAGGCGGGGTCGACCTGTCCGGGCGCGTCCCCGCCGGTCCCGAGTCCGGCCACGCCGGCCGCCGGCGCGAGCGCTCCGACGAGCAGGCCGACGGCCAGGACCGCGAGTCCGGTGGCCACGAGGGCCCGGGAGAGGGCGTCCTGCGGGACGGGAGCGGGGACTCTCACACGCCCGGGTATCCGACCGACGGGTAAAACCTCTTCTCTCTCGGGCGTCGTCCCCCGCCTCGCCGGGCGGGAGACGCCCGCCGCGGAACAGTAGCTTCAATTGTCGCCACCCGCTCCGTGGCGACATGGACGTCACGCGCCGGTTCTGGACCGCCGCGGTCGCCGGGGCGCTGCTGGCGGCGCTGGGCGCCGCGTTCGCCCGCCCGGTGTTGCTGGTCGGCGCCGCCGCAGTCGGGGCGCTCCTCGTCGGGCGGGCCTACGGGTTCGTCCGGGCGCTCGCCGCGCTCGACCGCTCGCTGACGGTCGAGACGGCCGTCGGCGCGACGCGAACCCAGCGCGACGACGCGACGGACGTGACGCTCGCCGTCGCCGTCGAGGCCGACGGGGGCACGCCCCTCCCGCTCGCGGTCACGGCCGGCCTGCCGGTGATAGCCGGCGCCGTCGACGAGGCCGCGCGGACGGTCCACCTCGAACCGGGAGAGAGCGACGCCGCGACGGCGTTCTCGGTCGAGTGGCCCGCGGTCGGGCGCGCGACTGTCCCGCCGGCGACGGTCCGCGCGACCGACGCGTTCGGGCTGTTCGCCGAGACGTTCGAACGCGGTCCCGAGCGGACGGTGACGGTCGACCCGCGCGAACCCGGGTCCGTCCACGTCGGCGAGGGGGGCGACCCCGCGTCGGCTACCTTCGGCGGGCACCGGACGGGGCAGTACGGCCAGGGCACCGACCCGGCGGAGGTCCGCCAGTACGTCCCCGGCGACTCCGTGAGCGACATCGACTGGAAGGCGACGGCCCGGATGGCCTACCCCCACGTCCGGGAGTACGAGGTCGAGAGCGACCGGCGGACGGCCGTCCTGTTCGACCACCGGGCGCGGACGGCAACCGGGTCCGACGGCGAGCGGAAGCTGGACTACCTCCGGGAGGTCGCGCTGACGGTCGTCGTCGCCGCCGAGGCGGCGAGCGACCCGCTCGCGGCCTACGCCGTCGGCGACGGCGGCCTGACGGCCGAGCGCAGCCCCTCGACGGCCGGCCGGCACTACCGCTCGGTCCGGTCGCTCCTGCACGACCTCGAACCGACGGGCGAGGGGCGAACGCGACCGGGAGCGGCCCGCGGGGTCGGCGCCGCCAGGCGGTCGGCCGCCGCCCTCGGGGGCGACGACTCGGCGTTCGCGGCGACGCTCGCGCCGTACCTGGCCGACACGGCGGAGTACGTCCAGCGCATGGACGAGGACCCGCTGTTCGAGACGGCGCGGACGCGCCTGGGTCGGCTGCGGGGCACGCAGTGGGTGCTGCTGTTCACCGACGACACGGACCGGGAGCGCGTCCGCGAGACGGTCCGCCTGGTCCGCGACGCGGGCAACGACGTGGTCGTCTTCCTCGCGCCGTCGGTCCTGTTCGAACCCGGCGGGCTGGCCGACCTCGACGCCGCCTACGAGCGGTACGCCGACTTCGAGTCGTTCCGCCGCGACCTCGCGCGCCTCGACCGCGTGACCGCCTACGAGGTCGGGCCCGGCGACCGGGTCGACGCCGTCCTGTCGGCCTCGGACCGGCGGCGCGGGTGACCCGACCCGCGTTCAGAACCTTGAAACGGAGCGACCGTGCATATCTGGCGATGGCAACTCGAACGGACGCGACGGCCGCTCCGACTCCGGGCTCTCAGGTCGCGACCTGGGCGCCCGTCGCGGCCATCGTCGTCGTTCACCTCGCGCTGCTCGTCGTCGCCCCCGAGGGCCCCGCCCTCCCGACGCTGGTCGCCGTCGAGGGCGGACTGCTGGTCGCCGCCGTCGCCGCCGACCGCAGGGCGTCGAGCTACCCACCGCGGGCGAGCGCCGCGCTGGTCGCCGCGTGGGTCCTGCTGGCCGGGGGCGTCTGGGCGGCGAGCCGGTCGGTCGACCCGGTCGCCCTCGCCCTCGCGCTCGCGGTCACCGTCGCGCTCGCGACCTACGCCCTCCACCGGTACGAACTCGTCGCGCTGGGACTCGTGGAAGTGGCCGACGACCGCG
>JBDGST010000105.1:0-20155 GCA_042217365.1 Haloarculaceae archaeon | reverse complement strand
CGCATCACGTCGGCGCCGTCCGAGACGAACGACACCGCGCCGGCGTCGACGGTCACGACGCCGCGCTCGGGCGGGTGCTCGTTCGCCCCCTGGACGGTCAGGAAGGGTTCGCCGTCCTCACCGGACCCTCCCTCATCGGTCTCGACGTAGAGGACCAGCGGCTCCCCGTCCACGAGGACGACCTCCCAGTCGCTGTCGTCGAACTCGACGCGCTCGTAGGCGTCGGCGTCCAGCGAGACCCCGAGACTCTCCGCGAGCGCGTCCTCGATGGCCGCGATGTCGTCGGCGCGAAGGTGGTGGCGCGACTTCACTTCCATGTCCGGGGGATGGCCACCGCCGGGGATAAATCGACCGTTCCCGGCGTGGCGCGCGGCAAACGATAAGTAAGATGCACCCCAACATCGGGGCATGTGGCCGACTTCCGGACCGGGGGCGGGCGAGACGGTCACCTGCATCGCCTGCGGCGAGACGGTCGCCCGGTCCGAGGCGCGGGAGTACGACAAGTACGGCGACCGGTGGGAGAGGCGCGACAAGGAGTTCGAGTACCTCTGCAAGCCCTGTGACCGCGAGCGGTGCCACCAGCCCCGCGGCGACCTCGAAGCCGTCCTCGAGGACGCGGAAGACGCGTGCGACGGCGGCCGCGACGCGTTCGTCCGGGAGTACACCGCGCTCGTCGACCCGCCCGACGAGTCCGCCGGGAGCCAGTAGGGGACCGCTCCGGGACTGTCGCCGCGACGCGACCCGGACCGTCCCCCCGGGTCGTGCCCGGCCAGCCATCCCGGCACGCAACCCTCGGCAAGCCCCTGGCCGAGCGATAGCTTTTCACCGCCGGCCGTCGAGTGCCAGGTCGATGTCGCGATCCATCGTGCGAGCGACGGAAGGGACGACCGACGACGACCGACGGAGCCCGCCATGACCGGCGAGATCGACGCGTTCGTCGAGACCGAGGGCACGGACCTCGTCGTCGACGGCGAGCGGTTTCGCGTCTTCGGCGGCAACCACCCCCAGCTCCGGGACCTGTCGGCGGAGTCGGTCGACGCCTGGTTCGACGACTGGCTGTCGGTCGCCCCGGAGATCAACACGCTCCGGGCGACCGCCTTCGGGACGGCCGAGAGCGGCGGGACGAGCCCGCTGATGCCCGCGCCCGGCGAGTGGAACGAGGCGGCGTTCGAGCGCCTTGACTACCTCGTCGCCCGAGCCGGCGAGGCCGGGGTCCGGCTGGTCCTCCCGCTGACCAACTACTGGGACTGGCAGGGCGGCATCCCCCAGTACGTCGAGTGGGCCGACGACGCCTCCGAGAAGGCCGACTTCTACACGAGCGAGCGGTGCCAGACCTGGTACCGCGAGCACGTCGAGCGGGTGCTCACCCGGGAGAACACGGTCACCGGCGTCGAGTACCGCGAGGACCCGACGATCATGCTGTGGCAGCTCTCGAACGAGCCCCGGCCGGGCAACTTCGAGGACGAGGAGGACACCGACGAGACGGGCTTCGAGGAGATGGTCGACGCGTTCGTCGAGTGGTGTGGCGACACGGCGGCCTACGTCGATTCGCTCGCCCCGGACCAGCTAGTCACGACCGGGCTCGACCGCGTGCCCGGTAACGACACCGGCGCGGCCGACTGGTACGCCGACGCCCACGCCCACGAGAGCGTGGACCTCTGGTCGACCCACGTCTGGGCCGCCCCTCACCACGCGGACGTGGGAATCGACGGCGGCGAGGAGTGGATCGAGAACCACGCCGCGTTCGCCCACGAGCGGGACATGCCCGCGTTCGTCGGCGAGATGGGCTGGAACCTCCCTGACGACCCCGACGAGCGCGCCGACGAGGGCCTGCGGACCCGCGGCGACGCGCTGCTGTCGTGGTTCACCGCGATCGACGAGGTCGGCATGGCCGGCGGCCTCGCCTGGGATCTCCGCCTCCGCGAGGAGTACGCCATGGGCTGGAACCCCTTCGCTATCTACCCGCAGGAACCACACACGCCCGAGGCCATCGCGGAGGCGGGACGGCGGGTCGTCGGCGAGGACTGACAGGGCTGGACGCCCCGACGACCTATCCGGGCCCCGAGAGCGCCAGTTCCATCTCCCACTCCCGGCCGCGGGACTGGACGGTGAACCCGACCGACCGATAGAGGTTCCGCGCGACCCAGTTGTCCCGCTGGACCGTCAGCCAGACCCGGTCGAACCCGTTCTCGCGGCCGTGTCCGAGCAACACCCGGAGGAGGCGCGACCCGATTCCCGCCTCCTGATACTCGTCGGCGACGAAGATCACGAGTTCGGCCCTGTCGTCGTCCATCGGGAGGAGCGCAGCGTGGCCGACAGCGTCGTCGCCGTGCCACGCGGCGACGTTGTGCTCCTCGTCGAGCAGGCCCCCCACCCACTCCCGGCGGCTATCGTCGTCGACCGGCGGGATCCCCTGGACGCGGCTTTCGGCGGACAGTCCCGCGTACATCCCGTCGAGGGGCTCGAAGTCGCCGCTGTCGCATCTCCTAAACGCGACGTGCCGTCCCGCGTCGTCGGTGAACTCGTCCGGCGGCGTCGGGAAGTGCTCGGTTTCCATGTGTCGAGTCCCGCGGCCTCGGCGACCGCTCGCGTCGACCCGTCCGGCGGCAAACGCGAGACCCGGCCGAGTGGAATCGTCTGGGCGGGGCGCGAGCCACGCGCGCCGCCGGGGACGGACGCGTCTCGCCCGGAGCGTCGTCCCGCGAGCGTAAAACGGGAGCGAGCGTTCCCAGGTCCCGGGAAGGACGCCGACGCGAGCCGGATCCGTCCGACTTCGACGGTCGCGTGTATTTGCGTGGACCGAAAACGCCATATTTTTTCATTAATTTAACTAACCCGTGTATCGAGTGTTAGCACCGGTCGACACCGACGAACTGCGGGTCAACGCGCAGGTAGAGGCGATATCGTCGTTACCGGAGGCTGCGGACGCGGTGGCGGTGACGCTTCTCTACGTGTTCGAGAGCGAGGAGGTCGCCGAGACGACGGACGTATCCGAGATACACGCGGTCGCGATGGCGCGGGACCGACTGCTCGCCGACGGCATCGCAGTCGAGACGGAGACGGAGCAGGGCGACCCGGCAACGGAAATACTCGAAACAGCTGACCGGACCGACGCCGACCTGATCGTCCTCGGGGGGCGCAAGCGGTCGCCGCTCGGGTCGTTCCTGTTCGGGAGCGTCAGCCAGGCGGTCCTGCTCGAAACGACGCGGCCCGTCGTCATCACCGGGGAGAGAGAACTGGACAGGTCCGGCGCGGATTCGCCGGCGTCTGCGGAGTGAGCGCGTCCGTCTCCGGTCGAACCGGAACGGCCCACAGCGGACCGCGTTTCCGGCGGGGGATCCGTGGTCTGGGCGCGGTCGCGCCGCTCCAGCAAGTCATCAAAGACGGCCCGATACCGGTCGGATCCGGGGCCGCCGTGGAGTCGACGTCGAACGGCGCGAGGAACTGGCGGAGGTCGGAAACACGTCCGTGACGACTACGCATCTTCCCGGCGGCGTCGGGGGCCGGAGCGACGGACGGCCCGCTGGTCGGCCCAGGAACGACTGACGAACAGCCGCCGTCGGAGACTGGCGGCCCGAATGTGCCGGAGCCGACCCCGGCAACACCAGTGATCAGTCGGCCGATTCTCCTTCGGATTCGGCACTCGATCCGCGCCGTCTGAGGGCGATGACGGCGATCGCGACGATAGCAACGATTGCGATGAGTTTCGTTCGGTTCATCCCGTCTGAACTATCCACCGGCAGTATCTTAACTCTTGGAGGCGCGAACGGGCGTCGACGACCGGTCATCGTGGGTCCGAACGGCTCGACGGACCCCGATCCCGGGGTGAAAGCCCACCGGACGTGGTGACGGGGTGAGAAATTGCGAGGGAACGCGGCGGCGTTATTCGCTACCCGCGAAGCAGGCGAACGACCTCGTCGGTCACGGAGGCTTTGACCGCCAGGACGTACTCGGTGCCGGGTTCGAGGACCATCCCGGGCCCGGGGAACTCGCCGCTCTCGTGTTCGGCGACGACCACCGCGCCCCGGGGGAAGGCGACCTGTTCCAGCGTCTTTCCGGCCGCCGGCGCGTCGTCGGCGACCGTCATCTCGACGAGTTCGAGGTCCCCGGTGATCTCCTCGATGGTCCGGACGCCGCCGCCGCTGACCCGGATGACCTGGTTCGCGGCGGCGTGAGCGGCCAGGTCCTCCAGGTAGACGACGGCGTCGACCATCTCCTCGTACTCCTCGTCGTCCCCGTGGTCGATGCGGGCGACGGTCCGGACGTCCGGCGCGAGCCGCCGGGCGGTCATGCAGATGCCGATGTTGGTCATCGCGCCGTAGCCGGTCAACGAGGCGACGACGTCCGTCCGTTCGAGGTCCGCCTGGCGGAGGACGCTCGGTCGGCCGCCGTCGCCCTGGATGACCGTGGCGACGTACTGGTCGCTCAGGAACTCGACGCGGTCCTCGTCTTTCTCGACGATGACGACGTCGTGCCCGCGATTGTCGAGACGCCGGGCCGTGTGATAACCGACGTGCTGACCGCCGACGATCACGATCCGGAGGTCCCTGCTCATGACCTATACGTGTCTCGGGCTGGACAGTGGGTGTTTCGGTGCCCGAGCTTCCTCACCGCCGAAACGACGACCAGCGCGTTCGACACCCATCGATCTCTGCCCGATACCCATCGATCGTCTCTGCCGGACACCCATCGATCGTCCCCCACCAGCGCCTGTCAATCGTCCTCGCCCGGAATCACGTCGGTGCCGGCGGCGGTCCCCTCTCCGATTCTCCGGGACGCCCGGTACCGGTTGAGTCCGTAGTACGCGACCCCTCCGAGCGCGATCCATCCGACGCTCAGCGCCAGCGCCAGCGGGTCCTCGCGGACGAGGTACTCGACGAGCACGCCCGCGAGGACCAGGTTCAGCGCGATCCCCAGTATCGGCGGAACCGGGTAGTACGGCATCTCGTAGGGCCTGTTCATCGCCGGGCGCTCCCGCCGGAGTTTGATGACGGCGCCGTTGACGACGATGAACGACAGCAAAAAGAAGAGGCTGGACATGTTCCCGGCGCTCTTGGTCGGCAGGACGACCGACCCCAGCATCACGACCGCGCTCGCGAGGATGGCGACGAACGGCGTCCCGTACCGGTAGTGGAGCTGGCCAAAGCGGGGGAGCAGCTGGCCCTCCCGGCCCATCGAGAACGCCACCCTGGACGAGGCGATGACGACCGCGTTCAGCGCCGTCAGCGTCGAGAACACCGCGCCGAAGACGATGACCGCGCCGCCGTTTTTTATCACCGGAATCCCGGTCGGCATGAACGCCGTGGCGGCTTCCGCGATGCCGGCCTCGCCGGCCGCAGCCAGCCCGTCTGCCCCGAGGGTTCCGATCGCGACCGAGACCACGGCCAGGTAGACGACGACGGTCGCCGCGAGGCTCACGAAGATCGCCTTCGGGATGTTCTCGCGCGGGTTCTCGACCTCCTCGGTCACGGTCGTGATGAGGTCGTACCCCTCGAACGCGATGAACGTCAGGCCCATCGCGGGGAGGACCGCAGCCGCGCCGGCCTCCGGGAACAGTGGCTGGAACTCCGCCGCCGAGAACATCGGGGACGCCGCGCCGAAAGCGACGAACACGACGAGGATCGACACCTTCGTCGCGGTGAATATCGTCTCGACGCTCCCGCTCGCGGCCGTCGAGGCCGCGTTGAGCGAGACGAAGAACGCGACCGCCAGGAACGCGAGCGTCAGGCCCGCCGGAACGCCGAGGTCCAGCACCGGGAGCGCGACCGCGCCGACCTGGTCCGGGGGCGGGACGACGCCGTAGACGTGCAGCAGTTCCAGGAAGTTCGGGGCGAACCCCAGCGCGTACAGCGCGCCGGCGATCATGTAGGCGAACCACAGCATCCACCCCATGACGAACGACTGGAAGTCGTCGAACACCTCGCGGACGAACGCGTACCCGCCCCCGCTTTTCGGGATCGCGGACGCGAGTTCCGCGTACGAGAGCCCGGTGAACGCTGTGACGACCCCGTTGAGCGCGAACACCAGTATCGCCGCCGGGCCGGCGATCTCGGCCGCGAGTCCGGTCAGCACGAAGATGCCCGCGCCTATCATCGCCCCCATCCCGATCATCGTCGCGTCAAGGAGGCCGAGTTCGGCCTCCGGCGACCTGTTCCGCTGCCCGCTCATCCGTGGGACTGATTGACAACAAGGAACGGAGCAAAAAATAGCCTCTGCCGCTCGCCCGGTTCGGTCGGTCCCCGTCGAAGGGGATGCCCCTGGTCGAGTCGGGTCCGGTCGGGTCCCGCCGAGGCGGGCGGGCTCGGTCCTGGGAGCCCTCGCCGAGACGGGTGCGGCCCTCGGAAGAACGAGCGCTTCTCGCGGGACGGTCCACGACTGTTCCGGTTTCCGAACGCCGCCATCGGGTTACCAGACCGGTCGGTAAACGCTCTGTAACAAGGTGGGTCCAGGACGCAGAGCGGGGTGATGCACCCGCGAGACCGGGAGTCGACGGGCGGGACCGTCGGTCGACACGTCGCCGCGGACCGCGCCTGGACCGTCGTCGGGGTCGCGGTCGTGACGCTCGTCGTCGGGTTCCTCTCGGCGCGACTGCTGGGCCTCGGGCGCCTCGTCTACGCCGTCGCCGTCCCGGCGGGCGTCCTCTTCGGACCGGCCGGCGCGGTCGGGTTCGCGTTCGGCGGCCTGTCCCGCGACCTGCTCGCGGGCGTTGCCGTTCCGGTCGCGCTGGTCCGGGCCGGCAGCGACGCCCTGCTCGCGGTCGTCGGGTACACCGTCTGGGGGCGCCGGCCGATACCGACGCTGGACCGGCCGAGCTCGGTCCCGTCCGGACTCGCCGGGTACGCCGTCGCGGTCGTCGTCGCCTCCCTGTGTGGCGCCGCGGCGTTGGCGTCGGGCCTGGCTGTCGTGGGTCGGACCTCGTTCGCGGCGTCCGCGCCGACGCTCCTGACCGACCGCCTCGTCGCGGGGCTGGCGCTTGGAGCTGTCGTCCTCGTCGGGGTGGCCAGCACCGTGGACGGACTCCCCGACCCGGACGGGGGACGCCGACTGCCAACGGGGGCCGTCCTCGGAGCGACGACCGTCGCGCTCGTGTGGCTCGCTGGGGGGTTCGCGTTCTCTCTCGTTCAGGCGGACGCCGCGGCGTTTCCGGGCGTCCGGACCTTCGTGACGGAGGTCCTGCCCCCCGTCCTCGAACCGGTCGCGTCCGCCGCGCTCTCCTGGCTGTATCGCCCCCTCCAGGCGCTGCTGGCGCTCGTCGCGCTGGCAGCTATCGGCGCGCTCGTCGTGCGAGCGGGGGGCGGAGGCGGAGGGGAGGACCGCCCCGTCGAGTAGCGGCGTCCCGCCCCGTCGGGGCCGGATCGGTTCCGGTCGACGGGCGGTCCCCGGCGGGTAGGAGCACCATAACTTAGGAGAAACCGCCGAACGGTCCGGTAATGCAGCTCACGCGGCGCGACGCGCTCGTCGCCCTCGGCGCGCTGGGGATCGGTTCGTACGGGGCGGGACGGATACGCGGCGGCGACGCCGACGACCACCGCGTGGAGACGATACGGGCGGTCGCCGAGGTCGTCTACCCGTCGCAGGTCGCGGTCGACCGCGAGTTCGTCGAGACGTGGGTCGACGGCCGGATCCACGCCGACGAGGCCTACGAGCGCGAGTCGCGGGCGGCGATAGCGGCGCTGGACGAGACGGCACGCCGGGAGTTCGGAAGCGCGTTCGCGGCACTCTCCCCGGGCCGACGAACGGCCGTCTTCCGCCGGCTCGGCGTCGACCGGGTCCACTCGGACCGCGACGGCACGACCGCGAGCCGCGTCCGGTACTACCTGGTCAACGAACTCCTGTACGCGCTGTACCGGACGCCCGTCGGCGGGCGGCTGTTCGGTATCGAGAACCCGCCGGGGTACCCGGGCGGCCGGGCGGCCTACCGGGAGGGACCCGACGGATGAGGGGCGACAGAGCGCCGTCCGAGCCCGTCGACGTCTGCGTCGTCGGGACCGGACCGGCGGGCGCCATCCCCGCGGCGAAACTGGCCGAGCGCGGCCACGACGTGGTCGTGCTGGAGGCGGGACCGCGGTTCGACCTCGCCCAGCGGGGCCGCCAGCTAGAGCGGGCGCTCCGGCCGGAGTTCACCACCGAAGCGGTGTGGGACATGGGCGGGCCGCGCGACCGCTTCACGTCCTCCGGGTCGAAGTCCTACGCCCTCAACGCGTCCAGGGTCAAGGCCGTCGGCGGCACGACGCTCCACTGGGGTGGACTGACGCCTCGGCTCCACCCGGAGGACTTCGAGAAGCGGACGCGTCAGGGCGTCGGGGTAGACTGGCCCATCGACTACGCCGACCTCGAACCCTACTACCTCGCCGCCGAGCGGGAGATGGGCGTGGCCGGCACGCCCTCGCAGTTCGGCGGGTCGCGGAGCGGTCCGTACCCGCTCCCCGCGTTCCCGCCCAGTTACTCAGACTCGCTGTTCGCGCCGGCCTGCGCGGAACTCGGGATCGAACTCCATCCGGCCCCCCGGGCGACGAACTCGGAGCCCTACGACGGGCGAAGCGAGTGCCTGGGGTACGGGACCTGCGAGCCGGTCTGCCCCTCCGGCGCGAAGTACGACGCCTCGGTCCACGTGAGAGCCGCGGAGGCGGCGGGCGCCCGCGTGCTCGACCGGTGCCCGGTCAGGCGGCTCGAACACGACGAGAGCGGGGAGCGGGTCCTTGCGGCGCGCTACACGGCTCCCGACGGGCGAACGCACAGACAGCGCGCCGACCAGTTCGTGCTCGCGGCCGGCGCCGTCGAGTCGATCCGGCTCCTGTTGCTGTCCGCCTCGGACGCCCATCCCGACGGGCTGGCGAATTCGAGCGGCCTCGTCGGCGAGGGGTTCATGGAGCACTTCGGCATCACGCTCACCGGGCGACTGGACCAGCCGACGCGACAGCACCGCATCGGGTTCAACACGAGCTACTCCCTGCAGTATTACCCGTACGACCGAGGCCCCGAAGGGACGATCATCCTGCAGCCGATCAACAACGCCGGCCCGACGCCGGCCGAACTGGCGATGCGGGAGGAGCCGACGACCCCGGCGGCCCTCGACGGGGACCTCGACGCCCCGTTCGACGGCGACGAGTGGGGCGACGTGCTCTTCGAGCGGGCCAGCGAGGAGTGGACGAACCGGCGCGTCGGGTTCAACGCCTGGGTCGAGCAGTTCCCCCTCGCGACGAACCGCGTGACGCTGGACCGCTCGAAGCGGGACGACCACGGCGACCCCGTGCCGGACGTCTCGCTCGCCGTCGACGACCGGACCGAGCGGGCGCTGGAGCGAGCGGAAGCCGTCATCCGGGACGTCTTCGCCGAACTCGGCGCGAGCGACGTGCGCGCGAACTCGTCGCCCGACGACCCCTGGACCGCGAACCACCACCTCGGGGGCCTCAGGATGGGTCGGTCGCCCGGCGAGAGCGTCGTCGACCCGGACCTGCGGGCACACGACCTCTCGAACCTCTACGCCAACTCCGGCGCCGTGTTCCCGACCGGCGGGGGCGCGAACCCGACGCTGACCATCGCGGCCCTGTCGCTCCGCCTGGCCGACCACCTCGACGAGCGGCTGACCAGCGAGTGAGCCCGGAGACCGCAGCGGAGCGACCCGGCGGGGCCGCCGTCGGCCCCGTCGAGCGTCGTCTGCCGGCCGGGCTACCGTCAGCCCCCGTCGAGCGTCGTCTGCCGGCCGGACCGGCGCTCGTCGGGCCGAACGTTGGTCGCGATGATCTCGTCGACTTCCCCCCGGTTGTCGGCGTCGCTGTTTATCGCCCTGGTCGCGCCCTCCGTCCCGACGTGGAACCCCGCGTCCGCGTAGAACTCGTGCATCACGCCGCTGTTGGAGACGACGACGTGGACGCCGGCCTCGTCGAGTTCGCGCGCGACCGCGAGGAGGCGCTCCTGGTCGGCCCGGCCGAAGCCCTCGGCGTCGTAGTCGGTGAAGTCGGCCGTCTGCCCGACCGGTTCGTACGGCGGGTCGAAGTACACCAGGTCGCCCGCCGCGGCTGCGTCGGCGACGTACTCGAAGTCGCCACATCGGAGGTCCGTCCCCGCGAGGACGGCGCCCGCGGCCCGGACCTGCTCGGCCCGGACCCAGTCCGGGTTCGCGTACCGCCCGACCGGCACGTTGAACTCGCCGTCGGCGTTCTCCCGGTAGAGGCCGTTGAAGCAGGTCCTGTTCAGGTACAGGAGGAGCGCGGCCTCCTCGAGTTCGTCGAACGCCTCGCCGCGGGGCCGGCGGTTGAACAGCGCGCGCTGCTGGTAGTAGTAGCTGTCCTCGCCGGCGTGGGGCCGGTCGGGGTCGGGGTCGCTCTCCGGGTCCGCGAACGACCGACACCGGTCGACGAGTTCCTCGGGCCGGTCCCGCACCTGGCGGTAGAAGTTGACGAGGCGGGGGTTCGCGTCGTTGACCGTCCCCCCCGACGGTTCGAGGTCGAAAAAGAGCGCCCCGCCGCCGAGAAACGGCTCGTGGTACCGGTCGTAGTCCGCCGGGAAGCGCGCGTAGAGTTCGTCCAGCAACTGTCGCTTCCCGCCCGCCCACTTCAACACCGGCTCGACCATGCGGGAGAGTGTGCCCCGGGGCGAGTAAAGACCGGCGCTTCGGCGCCGCGTCCCCGGCAGGCGCGGAACGGAGAGCGACCCCGAGTCGCGCCGCTCGGTCGCTCCCTCTCGGACCGCCGAGATTGTACGGGCTAAGCCCCTCGCCCGGCACCCGCTCATACGGATCGCTGTAACGATTTGCCGGGACGACCGCACGCAGTCGTGCGGTCGATCCGGGAATGACTTACAGCGATCCGTATCAGGCAGTCGCGACGACGAAGAAGGTGTCCGGGCGCGACTGGACCCGTTCGACCGAGAAGCCGGCGTCCGCCAGCATCGACGCCGCCGTCGCGCCGTCGTAGCGTTCGTCGAGCGGCGGCCCGCGCTCGCCCGTCGCCGCGGCGGACCAGTCGGCGACGACGAGCCGACCGCCCGGCGAGACGGCCCGCCGGAGTTCCGCGAGCGTCGACGCCGACGCGAACTCGTGGAAGGTCATCGTCGTGACGGCGCCGTCGAGTTCGCCGTCGGCAAACGGGAGGTCCGCGACGTCCGCGGCGACCAGCGAGACGTTCGACGGGACGCCCTTCGACCGGTGGTACTCGTGCATCGCCGCCTGGACGTCGACGGCGTAGACGGTGCCGGCGAACGGCGCGAGTTCGTCTGTGTAGAACCCGGTGCCGCTCCCGACGTCGGCGACGACCCCGTCCGGGTCCGGGTCGAGCGCGCCGACCAGTTCGTCGCGCGAGCAGAACCGGAACCGGGAGACGTCCTCCAGGCGCTCGGCCCCGTCGGGGTCGAACGTGTGAAAGCCCACGTCAGGCCACCCCCAGTGAGACGGCGGTGGGCGACCGCGTGCTGTTTCGGTCGGCGCGTGGCGCGTTCTCGTGGGCGGTGTGAGGGTCGTCCGACAGGTCCGACCGGCGAGGGGCGGTCGGGGATCCGAATCGCATACCGTTGGAACGGCGTACGTGACAATAAGCACGGCGTCACGGCCCGGTCCCCCGGAGGGGCGTGACCACATATTTCCGCTCGTCGCCCCTACCACTGGTATGCCCGAGACGCCCCCGGACCCGCCGTCGTCCGGTCGCGACCGGTCGAAGCGACCGCCCGTCTCCCGAAGGCGCTTTCTCGCCGGGTCGACCGCCGTCGGGGCGAGCGTGGCGGCGGGGTGCGCCGACGGGGGAGCCGGGAGCGGCGGTGACGATAGCCGGACGCCGACCGCGACCGACGAGCCGACCGTGTTCGTGTTCAACACCGGCGACCGGACGGTCAGCCTCGTCGACCCCGGGACCGACGAACTCGTCGACACGTACCACCTCGGAGTCACGTCCTCGTTCCCCGCGAACCAGTACGCGCCGCGGGTGGTCGACGACCCCGGGGACGCCGTCTGGGCGAACGTCGGCCGGGGCGTCCGGGCGCTCGGGGCCGGCGCGCTGGAAGAGCGGGCGCGCGTCGAGACGGGGTCTGGAGTCAACTGGCAGGAACTGACCCCCGACGGCCGCCGTCTCGTCGTCAGCGCCCGCGAACCCGCACACACCCAGTTCGAAGTCGACGCCGACCCGAGCAGCGACGGGTTCGGCGACGTGCTCGCCACGATCGACCGGAGCGACGAGGGCGGCCGCGGGGACCGCGAGGGGCCGGGACCCTGCGACGTGACGGTCCACCCCGACGGCCGGTACGCGTACGTCCCGGACCTGTTCGGGGACGCGCTGACCGTCCTCGACGTCGAGCGCTTCGAGGTGGTCGAGCGGGTCCCCGTCGACCCGGTCGCCGGCGACGCGGCCGAGCCCTGGATGGCGACCGCCGACTGGGCGGGCGAGCGCATGCTGGTCGAACACAGCGAGGGTGCGACCGGGACCGAGAGCGTCTGGGACCTCTCCGACCCGGCCAGCCCCGAGGAACTCGTCCGGCTGACGGCCGAGGACGGCCTCGGCGAGCGCCCGCTCACCAGCGAGGTCACCGCCGACGGGACGCGCGGGTTCGTCTTCACCCCCGGGACCGGGGACGTGACGGTCGTCGACCTGGAATCCCAGTCGCTATCCGGGCGGATCGACCTCGGCGGCGCGGCCTTCACCGGCACGTGGGGGCCCTCCCGGGAGAAACTGTACGTCCCGGTCCAGACGGCGAACGCCGTCAAGGTGATCGACCCGGAGTCGGAGTCGGTGACCGCCACGGTCGAGGTTGGCGCGAAACCGTACGGGGCGACGGCCGCGCGCGTCCGCCCGGTGCCGGAGCGCTCGACGACCGTAGCGGCCGCGCTCGACGCCCTCGGGGCCGGTGACGACGACGGGACGAGCTACTGCGTCGGGAACTGCGCATGCGGCCACGAACTCTGATACGGACCGTTGTAATTCGTTACCGCTATGGCGGAGGAGATCGGCTCGTGCGGGTCGCGAACCCACCAGTGTCCGATAGCCCTGTCGAAAATGGTTACAACGGTCCGTATGAGTCGGTCCCTCTCCGGACCCCCGTCCGCCGAAAGGGCCTCTACTGGCAAACCCGCGTCCGCTGCCGGGACCTCTACTGGCAAACCAGCGTCCGCGCTCTCACCCGTCAGTCGAATCGCTCGCGGAGCCGTTCGAGGTCCGCGCGCGTGTTCACGTTCGCCACGGCGTCGGAGAGCGGGGCGTCGGCACCGTCGGCCGGGATCCGGACGACGTCGTCGAAGCCGTCGACGAGCGTTCGGAGTCCGGCCCGCTCCGGGAGTCCGTCTCGGAGAGCGTCGACGGCGGAGCGCCGATAGAGCGCGTGGAGGGGCTGGTCGTGCCCGCCGACGACAGGGACGACGGCGTCGGCGTCCGGTGTGACCGCCTCCCGCAGCGCGTCGACCGTCTCGACACTCACCAGGGGCATGTCACAGCCGACCACGAACAGCCAGGGCCGGTCGGCCGCGGCGGCGGCCGCCAGCAGTCCGCCGAGGGGGCCGGCGTAGTCCGGCGCGTCGGTGACAGTCTCGACCGCCGTCGGCGCGGATGACTCCCCGGTCGCGCCGGTTCGACCGGTTTCGGCCCCCGCGACTGGGTCGTCCGCTCCGTCTTCTCCCGCGACGGGGGCGCCTGCGTCGTTTTCTCCCGCGGCGAGGGGGTTCGCGTCGCTTTCCGCGACGTCCGAGGGTCCCTCGCCGCCGTCCCCCTCCGCGAGCGCGCGGCGGAGCGCGTCACCCTCGTCGGCCGTCGAGACGGCCACGAGCGGGCGCCCGGCGGTCCCGTCCGCGAGCGCCCCGACGACGTGCGCGACGAGCGGACGACCGCTCAGGTCGGCCAGCGCCTTGTCCGCCTCGCCGAACCTCGTGCTGTCCCCGCCTGCGAGGACGACGCCGCGAACGTCCGAGCGGCGGATCATCACCCGGCTCTACGGGCCGGCGGTACATGTCAGTGTCTTTTCCCTCTCGGTGACTCTCGTCGGGCGCCCCGCCCCGGCGGCTCCGCGCCCGTCCGTCGAACGGTCCGTCTCCCCCGACCGGTCCGGGCCGCTACCTACTTGAGGACGGAACGTTCAGGGGGAGGTATGCAGGTCCTCGGCATCGCCGGGCCGTCCGACTCGGGCAAGACGACGCTCGTCGAGCGACTGGCCGCCCGCCTCGCCGGGCGCGGCCGGGTTGCGACCGTCAAGCACCTCCGGACCGAGCCGACGGTCGACACCGAGGGGAAGGACACCGCGCGCCACCGGGCGGCCGGCGCGGGCGCGACCTACGGTATCACCGACGACGCGGGCTGGTTCGCGACCGGGGAGGAACGGACGCTCGACGCGACGCTCGACGACCTCGCGCCGGAGTACGATTACGCGCTCGTCGAGGGCTACAGCGACGCGTCGATACCGACCGTCGCGCTCGGCGGCCGGGACCACGCGGGCGAGACGGTCGCGACCGCTCCGGACGCGGACGCGGTCGACGTCGACGGCGTCGTCGAGGCCGTCGAGGACCGCGAACCCTACGAGACCCTGGCGTCGCTCGTCGCCGACGTGACGGCCACCGACGCCGCGCGGTACGCCGGGGCGGTGGCGACCTTCACCGGCCGGGTCCGGACGCAGGACGGCCCGGACGACGACCCCACCGAGTACCTGGCGTTCGAGAAGTACGACGGCGTCGCCGCCGACCGCCTCGCGACCATCAGGGGCGAACTCGAAGCCCGCGAGGGCGTCCACGCGGTCCGCCTGCACCACCGGACCGGCGTGGTCGAGGCCGGCGAGGACGTCGTCTTCGTCGTCGTCCTCGCGGGGCACCGCCGCGAGGCCTTCCGCGCCGTCGAGGACGGGATCGACCGCCTCAAGGACGAGGTCCCGCTGTTCAAGAAGGAGGTCACCGTCGAGGACGAGTTCTGGTCCCACGAACGGTGAGCGGACATCGGTCGCCCACCAGTGGGCCGCCGAGCCCGACTCGACGGTTCAGAGTGAGAGCGGGTTCAGGGTCGCCCCGCTGTCGGCAAAGGAAGACCGGCGAGGACGCGGCGACGGCGGTCAGTCCTCCAGCAGCGAGTCGAGGACCTTCGACTGGGCGCTGGCGAGGTGCTCGGCGAACGTCGAGGGCGCGATGCCCAGTTCGGCCGCGACCTCGGTGGCGTTGGCGCCCCGGGGCCGCTCGAAGTACCCCATCTGCAGCGCGGTCTCGAGGACGTCGCACTGGCGTTCGGTCAGGCGACCGCGGTCGACCAGCACGAGGTCCTCCTCGGCGTCGTCGCCGGCCCGCGCGAGTCGTTCGATGCTGACCGAGTCGTAGGTCGCGGTCAGGTCCTCGACGACCTCGCGGACCGTCTCGGTGTCCGAGGCGTGGAACGTCAGCCGGAGTTTCCCGCTGCCGGCCCAGACGTCGGTCACGATACAGCCCCGCCCCTCGACGCGGTCGCAGATGCAGTCCGTGCCGTCCCGGGAGAACTGGACCCGACTGGTCTCGTCGGTCTCGAAGACGGTCGAGGCGTCCGGCGGCAGCGGCGCTCCCCCGTCGTCGCCGACCAGGTCGAACTCCTCGATCGCCGAGCGCGGGACCGCTATCGCACCCTCCACGTCGACCGATTCCCTGGCGATTGCACCGGCCCCGTCCGTCGAGACTGCTCCGGACCCGTTCCGGTCGCCCCCCTCTGCACCGACTCGACTCCATCGTACCGACCGTGCCGTCGCTCCCTCCGTCGTCGCGGCGGCGACGGGACACGTGTCGGTCGCCTCGACCGCGAGGCTCACCCGAACGCCGCTAGTCGCATCACGTTCCATACCTCGTGTAACGACTTCCCCATCCATCAATCCCGTACGCGCGTCCCAGGTCCTGGGAACGCCGGGCAACACCTTTACCGCTCCGACCCTGTAGACGAATATGTTCGGGAAAAATACGATTTTCGGGGGCATCTGACCCCCGCGATCCGGGGTCGTATATCTGGCCTATCCCCCGCTAACGGGCCATTTTACCGCAATAGATCGTGTAGATCCGGAGATACATTTCCCGGAGCGGTACATAAAATAATAGCGTCACATGTTCGGACGCTGTCCCGTTCGGTGAAAAGGAGGGTGGTGCTTAACCCGGCTTGTGGTGGTATCTCACGCTGTGACCCGACGCTGACCGTCGGGAGTCCCGGGAGTCCCGGCGGTCACCGCGGGAGCAGGACCAACTATGCAACGTGAATGGCTCGTCATCGTCGCGCTCGTCGCAGCCGCGCTCGTGCCGATGTGGTTCGTCGCAGCCCACGGCGAGTCGCCGACCCAGGAGGTCGGCATCGACCAGAGCGTGACGGAGATGCAACCGCTCGAAGGATTTCTCGACACGCCGAACAAGCTCTCGCCGAGCCAGGTCGGCGTCATCGTCTGGGTCGCCCTCCTCGCGCTGATGGGGGTGCTGTCGGCCGTCCACCGGTTCATGAACGAGGCGGTGCGACCCGACGAGGGGGCGGTATCGACCGACGGCGGAACGACCAGCGGGAGCACAGCCGACGGCGGAAAGAACGGCGGAGGCACAGTCGACGGAGCGACAGACCGCGGGACGAGCGGCGCCGCCGGGACGACCGGCGCACCGTGGTTCACGACGGCAAAGCGCAGCGTCGTGGAGTACCACGGCGCATCGGAGGAGTTGCGCGGCATCGTGGCGATGGGCGGCCTGACCATCGTCGCCATCGTGTTCGCGGCGCTGTTCACCGGGGAGTACCTGACTCTCGCCCGGACGCAGTACTTCGGGGTCTACGCCGCGGGGATGTTCCTCTCGCTGGCGCTGCTGACCGTCGCCTACTACGCCTGGTTCCTCCCGCACGTCGCGGTGGCCGAAGAGAGAGGGCTCTAACATGACTCGCAAGCACGACGACGCGGCCGACGACGCGGGCGACTCACTCGACGACACAGATAGCACCGGCGCCTCACTCGACGGCACAGATAGCACTGGCAACTCGACCGCCGACGGTGGCCGGACGGGAGGCGTCGCGGACCTGACGGCGGACGCACGCGCGGCGACCGACCGCCGGACGTACGCGAAGATGCTCGCGACGGCGGGGGGCGTGACGGCGCTGAGCAGCCTGGTCGCGCCGCTGGCGGGCCTGACCCGGGTGTTCGAGCGCGAGTACACCGGTCCGATATTCTCCGACGGCGTCTTCCTGGTGGACGACGAGGGCAACCGCCTCGGCCTCGACGCGCTGGACGTCGGGGAGAAGATGACGGTCTTCCCGGAGACACACCCCAGCGTCGCGGACGCCCCGACGCTGCTCATCCGCCGTGAGGAGAGCCAGTACGGCGGCTCAACGCAGATGGGCTTTCTCGTCGAGGGGTACGCCGCCTACTCGAAGGTCTGTACCCACGCCGGCTGTATGGTCTCCGACGAGGACGACGGCACCCTCATCTGCCCGTGTCACATCGGGAAGTACGACCCCGAGAACGGGGCGAAGGTCGTCGGCGGCCCGCCCCCGCGGGCGCTACCGCAACTCCCGATCACGGTGTCCAGCGAGGGGTACCTGATGGCGACCGGAACGTTCGAGGGGCCGATCGGCCCGGGAGGCGGGTGAGATGTCGCGACTCGACGCCGCCTACGGCTGGGTCGACGACCGCCTCGACCTCGACCGTGACGTTCCCTTCCTCGGCAAGGCGTTCCCGGCCGAGGACTCGTTCCTGCTCGGCGAGGTGTCGCTGTTTTCCTTCGTCGTGCTGGTGCTGACGGGGATCTTCCTGGGCTTTTTCTTCGAGCCCTCGACGAGCACCGTCGAGTACCAGGGAAGCGTCGCCCGCTACCAGGGCCAGTCGCTCCCTGAGGCGTTCGTCTCGGTGTTGCACATCACCTACGACGTGCCCTTCGGGATGTTCATCCGTCGGCTCCACCACTGGGCCGCCCACCTGTTCGTCGCGGCCATCGGCCTGCACATGCTCCGCGTGTTCTTCACCGGGGCCTACCGGAACCCGCGCGAACCCAACTGGGTCGTCGGAACCGTCCTGGCCATCCTGGCGATGGGCGCGGCCTACACCGGGTACGCGCTCCCGTTCGACGAGTTCGCCTCGACCGCGACGGGCATCGGCTACACCATCGCGAAGTCGATCCCGGTCGTCGGCGACGCGCTGGCGAAGCTCGTCTTCGGCGGTTCGTTCCCGTCGAGCGCGACCATCCCGCGGCTGTACTTCCTGCACGTGCTGGTGTTACCGGTCGCGATCGGTCTGGGTATCGCCGTCCACATGTGGATCCTGATACGCCAGAAACACACCGAGGCGCCCCGCGACGGGGACGTCTCGATGGACGACCGAACGGTCGACCGCGACGACGACTCCGTGGTCGTCGGTCTGCCCGCCTTCCCGAACCAGGCGGCGGTCTCGGCGGTCGTGTTCTTCCTGACGCTCGGTGTCCTGTCGCTTCTGGCGGGGTTCCTGCCGGTCCACAACGTGGCGGCCTACGGGCCCAACGACCCGGCGGGCACGCCGGAGCTCATCATGCCCGACTGGTTTTTCATGTGGCTGTACGGCTTCCTGAAGCTCCTGCCGTCGTGGATGAGCTTCACGGTTCCGGTCGTCCACGTCCACGTGAGCACGGAGTTCATCGGCGGGATCGTCCTGCCGGGGATCGTGTTCGCGGCCGTGTTCCTGTGGCCGTTCTACGACCGGACGGACGAACCCACCCACTTCACGGCGGACCCCCTGGACCGGCCGTTCCAGACCGCCGTCGGCGTCGCCGCCGTCGCGTTCGTCATGATCGCGTCCATCGCCGGCATGAACAACATCGCCGCGGAGGCGTTCGGCGTCTCGACCGGCCTCGTCACGACGGTCCTGACGGGGCTGCTGGTCGGCTGGCCGCTCGTCGCGGGCGGGGTGACGTACCTCGTCCTCCGAGACGGGGAGGCCGACGACGCGGCGCCCGGCGGCGAGGAGGTGAGCGCCGATGACTGACGACGCGGCGACCGCCGCCGGGGAGGCGAGCGCCGACAGCCGGGCGTTCCTGACGCTCCCGGCAGACACCTACCGGCAGGTCGACCGAGCGACGAAACTCGCCGGCGTCGTCCTGGTCGCGGCCGGGCTCGAAGTCGGGCCCGCGACGGCGACCGGACTGGCGCTGGCCTGCTGTGGCACCGTCCTGGCAACCGCAACCGTCTTCGTACACACATGAGCAAGAACGACGAACCGGAGCAGACCGACGGAATCGGACGGCGCGACTTCCTCAAAGGGGTCGGCCTGGCGACGGTCACCGGCACCGGCGTGGTCGCCGCTGACCAGGGAATGCAGGGACTGCAGGTCGTGGACGACCCGATCGGGTCGTACCCCTACCGCGACTGGGAGGACCTCTACCGCGAGCAGTGGGACTGGGACTCGGTCGCCCGGTCGACCCACAGCGTCAACTGTACCGGGTCCTGTTCGTGGGACGTCTACGTCAAGAACGGTCAGGTCTGGCGCGAGGACCAGGCCGCCGACTACCCGCCGATCGACGACGACCTCCCCGACCCGAACCCGCGCGGCTGCAACAAGGGTGCCTGCTACTCCGACTACGTGAACGCCGAACAGCGCGTCAAACACCCGCTCAAGCGGGTCGGCGAACGCGGCGAGGGCAAGTGGAAGCGCGTCTCCTGGGACGAGGCCCTGACAGACATCGCCGAGCACGTCGTCGACGAGGTACAGGCCGGCCGCTACGACGCGATCAGCGGCTTCACCCCGATCCCGGCGATGAGCCCGGTCTCGTTCGCCTCGGGGAGCCGCCTGGTCAACCTGCTCGGCGGCGTCAGCCACTCGTTTTACGACTGGTACTCGGACCTGCCGCCGGGCCAGCCGATCACCTGGGGTTTCCAGACGGACAACGCCGAGAGCGCCGACTGGTACAACGCCGACTACATCATCGCCTGGGGGTCGAACATCAACGTCACGCGCATCCCCGACGCGAAGTACTTCCTCGACGCCGGCTACAACGGCACCAAGCGGGTCGGCGTGTTCACCGACTACTCCCAGACGGCGATCCACACCGACGAGTGGCTCTCGCCGGAACCGGGCACCGACACCGCCCTCGCGCTCGGGATGGCCCGGACCATCGTCGAGGAGGGGCTGTACGACGAGGCCCACCTCAAAGAGCAGACCGACATGCCGCTGCTCGTCCGCGAGGACACCGGGAAGTTCCTCCGGGCGAGCGAGGTGCCCGGCCTCTCGGTCGACGCCGACGAGCCCGAGAAGGTCA
>JBDGST010000007.1:13734-20467 GCA_042217365.1 Haloarculaceae archaeon | reverse complement strand
GCGGGATGAACACCTCGTCGGCGACGGCCGAGACGGTGTCGAGCATCGTCTCGCGGCCCTCCGCCGACGCCGTGATGTCCAGGAAGACGAACTCGTCGGCGCCCGACTCGTTGTACTTCTTTGCCATCTCGACCGGGTCGCCGGTGTAGGCCAGGTCCTCGAAGTTGACGCCCGTGTAGACCGCCGCCTCGCCGTCCTCGTCCACGTCCACGTCGATGCAGGGGATGATGCGCTTGGTGAGTGCCATGGGATTCGTGAGTCACCGGTTGACCGCCGGTCTGTCGCTACCGGCCCCTTGGCCGCTTTCCCTCCTATGCCTTTCCATCGCAGGAACCGCGGGCGCCCGCGACCCCGCCCGAGACGGACCGGCGACCGACGCTCAGTCGCAGCGCGGCCCTCACTCCGAGAACTCGAAGACCGTCTCGACGCCGTCCTTCGTGACGCGGACGCGCTGGCCGGCCGCCACGTCCTCGAAGGTCCGCTCGGTGCCGTCGGGCCAGCGGACGGTCAGGGTGGCGCTGTCGGCGTCGCCCAGTCCGACGTGGTTCGCCAGCGGCTCCTGGGAGAGGAAGTCGGTCTGGTCGGTGACGAAGACGGTCTGTGACTCCCCGCCGTACTCGACGGTGACCGTCGCGCCGACGGCGGTCCGGTTGCCCGGTCCGGTCGCGACGCGGAACTGGAGGGCGTTCCCCGTGGTCCCGACGTTGTCGTAGACGGTCACGTTCGAGTCGATGTTGTTGGTGACGACCTCGATGTCGCCGTCGTGGTCGTAGTCGAGCGCGACCATCCCCCGGCCGTTGGCCTCCTCCAACCCGCGCTCGGAGGCGTCGAGCGTGACGAACTCGTCGCCCCTGCGCTCGCGGATCATCGGGAGCGTGTACTTGGGATCGGTTTCGTTGAGGCGGACGACCTTCTGGGTGGTGTGCAGCAGGTCGTCATCCCCGTCGTTGTCGAAGTCGGCGAAGCTCGCGGCCCACGCCCACCCGCCCTTCCGGACGCCGTAGGCGGGCGCGCGGTCGGTGAAGTTCCCCGTGCCGTCGTTGACGAGCAGGTTACTCCCGTTGGTCTTGCCCGACTCGACGACGAACCCGAGCAGCATCTTGATCCGCCGGAAGCGCTCCCGGGAGAGGTGCTCCCGGAGCGGCAGGTAGATGTTCGTGACGAACAGGTCCGGGTGGCCGTCGCCGTTGACGTCGCCGACCTCCGACGACATCGCGTTGCGCGCCGTCGGCTCACCCAGGCGGCGTGCCTCGAAGGTCATGTTCCCCCGGTTGACGTAGACCCGGTCGTACCAGAAGTCGTTGGCCGCGTGGACGTCCGGGAGGCCGTCGCCGTTCAGGTCGACCCCGCTGGCCGCGAGCGTCCAGTGACCGCCGTCGAAGCCGGCGCCGCGGACGCGTTCGAACTCCCCGCCGACGTTCTCGTAAAGCTGGTTGTCGTGTCCGTTGTCCTGGTCGACGAAGTCGACCGGCATCTGGTAGGCCTGGGGCGGCTCCTTCGCCCAGGTGCCCGACTGGTAGACGAAGAGGTCGAGGTCGCCGTCCCCGTCGAAGTCGGCGGCGACCGCGCCGGCCGGGTAGGCCGTCTCGCCGAGACCGACGTCGGTCCGCTCGAACGTCCCCTCGTCGTTGTGGAACGCGACCATCTCGCGCCCCTTGCCGAGGAGGATCAGGTCCCGCCACCCGTCGCCGTCGTAGTCGACGAAGGTGGCGGTCCGGTACTCCCCGGCGAGCGACGAGAGCTGGCCCGACCGTTCGAACGTCCCGTTCTCGTTGGCGTACAGCGCCGGGCGCTCGCCGCCGATAGCCAGCACGTCCGCCCAGCCGTCCCTGTTGACGTCCGCGACGTAGAGGCCCTCGTTGCCTTTGGCGTAGCTCCCCAGCCGCTTGGAGTCGTACGCGAGGCCGCTCTCCTCGGTCGCCGACGCGAACTCGATTGACGTCTCGTCCCCGGTACTCCCGAAGACCGGGACCGCACACCCCGAGAGGAGCGACAGGGCGAGGAGGGCGGCGAGAGCGACCGCGACCGACGGCACCCCGGTCGTCGGCGAGCGGTCCCGTCTCCCGGTCGGCGACGCGGAAACCGAACGGTCCATTGGAAGGTCATTCGAAGGGGCGAATATAGCTTTTTTGAGAGCGGATTCGTCCAGTGTGGCGACACGATAGCGCGGGACCACAGCGGTTTGGATCCCCGGTTACGGTAGTATTATGGGACCGGCAGGGGAACAGCGTCGAACATGCGGGAGTTATCGCTGAACGGATCGTGGCAGTTCCGTGCACAGGACGACGAAGCGTGGCTCGACGGCTCCGTTCCGGGTGGGGTGTACACGGACCTCCTGGACGAGGGCGTGATCGACGACCCGTTCTACGAGGACAACGAACTGGACGTCCAGTGGGTCGGCAAGACCGACTGGGAGTACCGCCGGACGGTGGAGGTACCGGCGGACCTGCTGGAGCACGACCGCGTGCTCCTCGAGTGCGACGGGCTCGACACCGTCGCGACGGTGCTGGTCAACGGCGAGGCGGTCGGCGAGTCGGTCAACATGCACGTCGGCAACGAGTTCGACGTCGCCGACGCCCTCGAACCCGGGGACAACGAGGTCCGGGTGCAGTTCCGCTCGCCCGTCGAGTACGGCGTCGAGAAGATGGAGGAGTACCCCTACGAGGTGCCCCACACCCACTACCCGGTCGAACAGCCCGGCCGGCCGTTCATCCGGAAGGCCCAGTGTCACTACGGCTGGGACTGGGGGCCCTGCCTGCCGACGATGGGCATCTACCGCGACATCTCGCTGGTCGCCTACTCCAGCCCGCGGATCACCTACACGAAGACCGAGCAGGACCACAGCGGCGACGGCGTCGACGTGACCGTCCGCGCCGGGATCGACGCCCCGACTGCCGGCGAGTACGAACTCGCGGCGTCGGTCGCGGGCGGCGAGACGACCGAGCGGGTCGAACTGGAACCCGGCGAGCAGGAGGTCGAACTGACCGTCTCCGCCGGGGACGTCGACCTCTGGTGGCCCAACGGCTACGGCGACCAGCCGCTGTACGACCTCGACGTGACGGTCACCGACGGCGACACCGACCACACCGTCTCGGACCGCCTGGGCTTTCGCGACGTCGAACTCGTCGTCGAGCCAGACGAAGAGGGCACCTCCTTCTACTTCGAGGTCAACGGCACGCCCGTCTACGCGAAGGGGGCAAACACCATCCCCGTCGCGCCGATGTACGGCGACGTGACCCGCGACCGCTACGAGCACCTCATCCGGAGCGCCGCCGACGCCAACATGAACATGCTCCGCGTCTGGGGCGGCGGCTACTACGAGAACGAGGACTTCTACGAGCTCTGTGACGAGTACGGCGTCCTCGTCTGGCAGGACTTCATGTTCTCGTGTTCGCTCCACCCGGCGAACGACGAGTTCCTGGAGACCGTCGAGGAGGAGGTCCGCTACCAGGTCCGCCGGCTGGCCAACCACCCCTCGATCGCCGTCTGGTGTGGCAACAACGAGAACGAGGAGGCCGCCCAGAGCTGGTTCGCCGAGCACCCACACCACGACGACCACCTCCGCGACTACGAGAAGCTCTACGAGGAGACCGTCGGGCCGGCCTGCCGTGACGAGGACCCCTCGCGCACCTACTGGCCGGGGTCGCCGTCCAGCGGTCCCGACGAGGACGACCCCTACATCTTCGAGAAGGGCGACATCCACTACTGGGCCGTCTGGCACGAGGGACAGCCCTTCGAGAACTACTACACGACCGAGCCCCGGTTCGTCTCCGAGTTCGGCTACCAGTCGTTCCCGTCGATCGACGGCCTGCGCACCGTCATCGAGGAGGCGGACTTCAACCCCACCTCGCCGATGATGGAGCACCACCAGCGCAACCCCGGCGGGAACACGACGATCCTCAAGCGGATCTCCTCGTACTTCCGGTTCCCGTTCGACTTCGAGGACTTCGTCTACCTCTCGCAGATCCTCCACGCCGAGGCCAAGACGACCGCCATCGAGTACTGGCGGCGCCGCAAGCCCACGACGATGGGGACGCTGTACTGGCAGCTCAACGACCTCTGGCCGGTGGCCTCGTGGGCCTCCATCGAGTACGACGGCAAGTGGAAGGCCCAACACTACGCGGCCCGGCGCCAGTACGCGCCGGTGCTGGTCTCGTTCCACCCCGAGTTCGGCGGCGACGTCGTCGGCGAGAACGCCCAGGCCGACGACGACGAGGAGGACTGGGGCGACGTCACCGCCCAGACGCTGTGGATCACCTCCGACGTGCCCGAACCGCTCTCGGGCACGATCGACCTGGAGATCCTCACCTTCGACGGCGAGGTCGTCGAGGAACGCACCGTCGACGTCGACGTCGACGCCCAGGAGAGCACGGCGCTCGCGACGGTCGACCGCGAGGACCTGCCCGATGGCGTCGACACCTCCGAGGTCATGATCCGCGCCGAGTACGACGGCCCCGGCGAGTCGTTCCCGGCGACGGCCTACTTCGAGGACTACAAGGCGCTCGACCTGCCCGAGACGGAACTCGACGTCGAGATAGACGGTCCCGAAGTGACCGTCAGCGCCGACGAGGGCGCGCTGTTCGTGGAACTCGACGCCGGCACGTTCCGCGGCGCCTTCTCGGACAACTACTTCGACCTCGCGCCCGGCGAGGAGCGCACGGTCGAGTTCGACTCCTACGACGACCGCCGCGACGGCGTCGTCGAAGCCCACCTCGAAGAGGAACTCTCGATCCGGCACCTCCGGCAGACGTACTGAGGTGTTCCCGGCCGGCGACCGTCGGCAGACGTACTGACCGCTTCCCGGCGGACGCGGGCAGACGTACTGACCGCTTACTTCGCGTCGGAGCGGCCTCGGCCGGCTGTGTACGCCCGCACGAACCCCACCGACACCCACGCTCGCCTGACTGACGACCCGGGTCGGTTCTCCCCGAACCCGGAACGAAAAGCCGGCCCTACCGCGGTATCTCGTAATTAAATAAATGCCCGACAGTGGTGGGAACGGGTGGAATGAACGAAAAGAGCGCTCGAACGGCACTACTCCTCCTGGTCGTCGCGGCGGTCGCGCTGGCCGGGTGCGGCAGCGGCTCGGGACCCGGGGCCGAAACCCCCACGGACGGGCCGACCCCGACGCCCGACGAACGGCCCACCGACGGAGACGTCGACGACGGCGACGCCGCGACCCCGACTCCCGAACCGATGGGCGACGCGACCGCGACGCCGACGGCGACTGCCACCCCGACGCCGACGCCGACGGCGACTGCCACGCCGACGCCGACGCCCACGCCGACGCCGACGGACACGGCCACGGCGACGGAGACCGACACCGGCGACGACGAAGTCCCGTTCTCGAGCGCGGAGCACGCGGCCGCGCTCCGCGAGGCGGGGAACTTCACGATCGAGTTCGCGTTCGCGGGGACGGCACAGGCGACCCGGAACACCAGCGTCAACGGGACCGAGCAGGTCGATCTCGACACCGGCGAGCGCTACTCGACGCTGACGACCCGGGTCCAGGGCCGGAACGTCTCGATCGAGTACTACAGGCCGCCGGAGTCGGACACGGTCTACCAGCACGTGTCGGGTCAGACCCGCGAGGTCTCCTCGTCGAGGGCGTTCTTCTTCAACGTCTCGAACCCGGGAACTGGCAACAGTTCGGAGGCTTACCCGGACTTCCGCGAGGCCGGGAGCGGCGAGACGGCCCTCGGGTCGGCGACGAAGTACGTCGTCGACTCGCCGGAGGACCTGCCCGCGTCGACCCGCGAGGAGTACGAGTCCATCGAGAGCGTGAACTTCACCGTCTGGGTCGACGACGACACCGGCGTCATCGCGAAGTACCACTACGAACTCACCTACGTCGAGGACGGCGAGGAGAACACCGTCCGGATGACGTTCGCGATCACCGACCTCGGGTCGACGACGGTCGAGGAACCTGACTGGGTGCCCTGAACCGGTGCGGACCGGCCGGATTTGAATCGGAGCGGCCGGACCCGGTCTGACCCGATACGGCCGGATCGCTGTGCCCAAACGCTTTTCGACGGGGTCCCCGATGGACGTGACGATGGCAGCGCCCTCCAGCGCGATATCCACCCGTGGGCTGACGAAGCGCTACGGGAGCACGACCGCCGTCGAATCGCTCGACATGGCCGTCGACGCCGGAGTGGTGTACGGCTTCCTCGGCCCGAACGGCGCCGGGAAGACGACCACCATGCGGATGCTGACGGGGCTGATCCGGCCGACCGCCGGCGAGGCCTCCGTCGCCGGAACCCCGAGTTCGAACCGCCGGGCCCTGGTCGACCGGATCGGCTTCCTGCCCGAGGAGCCCCCGCTGTACGACGAACTGACCGGCCGCGAGCAACTGCAGTTCGCGGCCGACCTGCGGGGCGCCGCCTGGGACGCCGTCGCCGACCCCGCGCTCTCGCTGTGTGAACAGCTCGGCCTCGCCGGGGACCTCGACCGGCGGATCGAGGGGTACTCCAAGGGGATGCGCCAGAAGACGGCGTACGTCCAGGCGGTCCAGCACGACCCGGACGTCCTCTTTCTCGACGAGCCGACGTCGGGGCTGGACCCCCGGGCCGCGAAGACGCTCCGGGAACTGATAGACGACCGGGCGGACTCGGACGCGACGGTCTTCCTGTCGACGCACATCCTCCCCGTCGTCGAGGAGATCGCCGACGAGGTAGGCGTCCTCTACGACGGTCGCCTCGTCGCGGAGGGGTCTCCCGAGGAGTTGACCGCC
>JBDGST010000007.1:2204-13634 GCA_042217365.1 Haloarculaceae archaeon | reverse complement strand
GAGCCCGAGACCGCGTGGCAGGAATGACGGGGGCGAGCGACCGAAACGCGACCGGCGGCCGAACCGAGGTCCGGGACACGGGGGCTCACGTCCGGACCGATCTCCGGGACGCTGCCGTACTCCTCCGGACGGAACTGGGCGCACGTGCCCGGCGGCTCCTCGGGGACACCCGACGACTCGTGGCGACGGCGTTCGTGCTCCTCGCGTTCGGCGTCGGACTGCCGCTTTTCGTCGCCGGGCCGACCGTCGACTACGGCAGCACGCTCGCGAGCGCCGGCGTGCCGGCCGGACCGACCGGCGCCGTCTTCGCGACCGTCGCGGGCGTCGGCGTCTACCTCGGCGCCGCGAGCGGGTTCAACCAGAGCCGACTCGGGACGGTCGGCCCGCTGGTCCGAACCTCGATCCCGCCGACCGCGGTCGCGCTCGGCCGGTTCGCGAGCGAAGTCACCCTCGCGACCGCGTTCGTGGTCCCGACCGCACTCGTCCTGCTCGCCGAGGTCGGCGTCGGCGCCGGCGGGCCGGTCGCGCCGCTCGCGCTCGTGGCTGCGGCGCTCCCGGTCTGTCTCGCCTCGCTGTTCGCCGGCCGCGTCGTCGGCGACCTGCTCCGGTACGCGAACAGGTACGTCGGCCTCTCGCTGTGGACGAAGGCGCTGCTCTTCCTCGCGGTGACGACCGGCGTCTACGCCGCGACGCAGGTGACGATCCAGTCCCGGATGGGCGACGCCGAGTCGCTCCAGGGCTTCTCCGTCCCCGCGTTCCTGCCAGGCGCCCCGCTCCAGGCCTACGCGGCCGTGGCGCTCGACCCGCTCGGTCCCGGCAGGGGGGCACTGGGCGGCCTGGTCGCGCTCGGACTGCTCGGCGCGATACCGGCGTGTCTCTCGGTCGCCCTCCGCCTCGAAACGGGTCTGCTCTCGAGCGGGACGGGGAGTGACGATTCGGGGGCTGTCGGGAGCCGCGGCGTCCCGCGCCCGTTCACCGCGACGCCCTCGGCCAGGGTGGCCTGGCGATACCTCCTCCGGGCACGCCGAGACCCGCGGACGCTCGCCCACCTCGGGCCGCTGCTGTTCGGCGCGATGGGCGTCGGCGCCTCCGTGTTCACCGAACCGGGGTCGGCGCTCGCCCTCGCCCCGGGCGCGTCGGTCGTCGTCGGCGCGGCGCTGGCCGGCGCGACGTTCTGCCTCAACCCGCTCGGCGACGACAGCGACCAGCTCCCGCTGCTCCTGACGAGCGCCCGGTCCGTGTCGGTCCTGCTCCGCGGCCGTGCGCTCGCTGGCGTCGTCCCGGGGCTCGTCCTCGCAGTCGGCGTCGGGTCACCGCTCGCGGTGGTCGAACACGGCGCCCCGGCCGCCGCCGCACAGGCAGTGGTGTCGCTCCCGCTGACCGCGGCCGGCGCCGGGACGGCGCTCGGTATCGGCGCGCTCGTCCCCAAGTTCGAGCGCCGCGAGTACATGAACGTGGAGCGCGCTCACCCCTCGACGATGGCGGTACTCGGCTTCCTGTTCGGGAGCATGGCTGTCGGTGCGGCCGGCGTAATCCTCGCTTACTGGACGGTCGGCGGCGCACCGCTCGGGCCGGCGGCACTCGCCTGGGGCGTCTACCTCGCCGTCCTGGCGGTCCCGGGCGGCGCCGGGTACGTCTACGCGGTCCGGAAGTTCGACGCGCTCTCGCTGGACGACGTGTGATACGGACCGTTGTAATTCGTTACCGCTATCGTGGAGGAGATCGGTTCGTGCGGGTCCCGAAACCACCAGTGTTCGATAGCCCTGTCGAAAATGGGTACAACGGTCCGTATGACAGGACCGGTGTCCCCGCGTCCCGGGGCGCCGGCGTGACTCCGTGCCGTTCCGACACCCTTTGGTTCTCCCCGGTCGAAGCCTCCGCCATGGCCGACGACCACGACGACCACGGCGACGACCGCCCGGAGTACGACCCGACGAACAAGGACCTCCCCGCGCGGGAACCGCCGCTGCGGAGCACCGCCCCCCAGAGCGACTACGCCGGCCGCGACGTCGCTGTCGGGTTCCTGGTTCTTCTCGTCGGTGCCGCCGTCACGTTCGGACTGCCGCTCGCGCTCGTGTAGCGGGAACCGGCGCTCCGCCCCCGCCAGCCCAGTCCCGAAAAGCGCCTTCTGCCCGTAGTACCGAAAATCGCCTTCCCCGGTTCGGACCGCTCTCCCTACTCCAGTTCCCGGTCGATGACGTCCCGGAGCGTCGCGACCTCGTCGGCGCCGTACGAGACAGCGGCGTCGCCGACGGAGAGATCGAGCGTCCCGGAGTCGTCGGCGGTCCCGAGGCCGGCGACCGGCGCGACCCCGTCGAACGCCTCGCGGACCGCCCTCGGGTCGGTCGTCTCGACGACGGCGCGACCGGGCCCTTCGCCGAACAGGAGCGTCGCGGGGGAGGCCCCGTCGGGCGCGTCGACCGCGACGGTCGCGCCCGCGTCCTCGTGGACCATCTCCGCCAGCGCGACGGCGAGGCCGCCGTGGCTCACGTCGTGGGTGGCCAGGGTGGTCTCCGCGTTCGCCACGTCCGCGAGCGCGTCGACGAACGCAGCGGGCGAATCAGGGAGCGCGGGGAACCGGTCGCTGCCGCCGAACCGTGCGAGGTACTCCGACCCGCCCAGCCGCGGTCCCGCGTCGCCCGAGAGGTGGCGGGCCCCGACGAGCAGCAGGTCGCCGCCGCCGGCCAGCGACAGGGGCGGGGCGTCGTACCCGCGCTTGACGCCGACCAGCGCGAGGGTCGGCGTCGGGGGGATCGGCCCGGATTGCGAGTCGTTGTACAGTGAGACGTTGCCGCCGACGACCGGCACGTCAAGCGTCGAGCACATGTCCGCGAGGCCGTCGACGATACCTTTGAACTCACCGTACACGTCGGATTTCGACGGGTTCCCGGCGTTGAGGCAGTCGACGGCGGCGTGGGGCGTGGCGCCCTTGGCCGCGACGTTGGTGGCGTTTTCGAGGGCGACCGCCCTGGCGCCCTCGTAGGGGGCGGTGTCGGTCCAGTTGGGGTCCGCGCCCGCCGACAGCGCCAGTCCCGTGCCGGGCCCGTTCCGGTCCGCCGAACCCGAGCCGGCGTCGGCCCCGCCGCTCGCGCCGTCGGGCCCCGGACCGGCGTCGCCCGCCGTCTCCCGGACCGCCAGCATCGCGGCGTCGTCGCCGGGCGGGGTCGCCGTCCGGACCTGGACCTCGTGGTCGTACTGGCGGTAGACCCACCGCTTGGAGGCGGTGTTGGGGCTGCCCACGACCGCCTCGAACGCCTCCGCGAGGTCGGGCCGGGGGTCGGGCAGGTTCCGGGCGGGCTGGCTCGGTTCCGCCCAGTCGAAGTCGTTCATCGGGACCCCCTCGCCGACGAACTCGGCGTCGACGTCGACGGCCGTCTCGCGCCCGCCCTCGCCGTCGGGGACGGTGCAGACGTAGTTGCCCTCGGTCACCTCGCCGATGACCGACGACCCCAGGTCGTAGCGGTCGGCTATCTCGTGGACGCGCTCGACGTTCCCCGGGCGGACCTCGTAGACCATCCGCTCCTGGCTCTCCGAGAGGAGGATCTCCGCGGCGTTCATCCCGGGCTCGCGCTGGTGGACCCGGTCGAGTTCGATGCGCGCGCCCAGGCCCCCCTTGGCGACGAGTTCCGTCGACGCGCCGCCCAGCCCCGCCGCCCCGAGGTCGCGGGCGGACTCGACCAGCCCGGCCTCGACCAGCGCCTCGTTGCACTCGATGAGGAGCTTCTCCGTGTAGGGGTCGCCGACCTGCACGGCCGGGCGGTCCTCGGTCTCGGCGTCCTCCGAGAGGTCCTCGCTGGAGAAGGAGGCCCCGCCCATGCCGTCGCGGCCGGTGTCGTTGCCGACGAGCATCAGCTTGTTCCCGGGCTCCCGGGCTTCGGCCGTGATCATGCGGTCGGGGTCGTCGATCAGGCCGACGCATGCGACGTTCACCAGCGGGTTGCCCTCGTAGTCGTCGTGGAATCCGACCGACCCCGCGACCGTCGGGACGCCGATGCAGTTGCCGTAGTGGCTGATCCCCTCGACGACGCCCTCGAAGAGATACCGGGAGTGCTCGCGGTCGAAGTCGCCGAAGTAGAGGCAGTCGGCGAGCGCGATGGGGTAGGCACCCATCGAGAGGTTGTCCCGGACGATCCCCCCGACGCCGGTCGCCGCGCCGTCGAACGGGTCCACGTACGACGGGTGGTTGTGACTCTCGATTCCCATCGTGAGGTACGTGTCGCTCCCCCCGGTCGCGGCGGCGTCGCTACGTGCCTCGTCACCGGTCCCGTCGCCGCCGGACCCCCCACCGGCGTCGCGGTCGCCGTCGCTCGCGTCCCCGTAGGAGGGGAGGCGGACGACCGCGGCGTCGTCGCCGGGGCCGACGACGACCTGGTCGCCCTCGCTGTCGAACGCGCCCAGCAGCGGCCGCGAGGACCGGTACGAGCAGTGCTCGCTCCAGAGGTTCTCGAACAGCGCCGCCTCCGCCCGCGTGGGCTCGCGCCCCAGGTGCTCGACCACCACCTCGTGGTCGGCGTCGGAGAGACTCATTACCGGACCCCTGCCACCCGCCGGCTAAATCGCTTTCCATGCCGCCGCGCTCGCCGGCCCGCGCGACAGACGCTAATATCCGACGACCCCCGAACCGACGCGCCGACCCTCCGCGGTGTCGCTCAGCGCTCGCCCGGCGGTACCGTCACCACGGGGACCGCGGACGTGCGGACGACGTTCTCGGCGGTGCTCCCGAGGAGGCGGCGGTCGATGCCGCTCCTGCCGCTGGCTCCGAGGGCGACCAGACGGGCGTCGTTGTCCGCGACGTACTCCGCGATAGCGTCGCGCACGGTTCCGGATTCGACCGCCGTGACGAGGTCGCCGGCGCCCGCGCGGGTCGCCGCGTCCCTCGCCGCGTCCAGGCGGTCGTCGAACAGTTCTGCCCGGTCGCCCTCCGACAGCGACGGGAGGTCGAGGCCGAGCGGCCCGGTCTCGTCGACCGCGAGGACGTGTAGCGTGGCGCCGGTCTCGCGGGCGATCGACGCCGCCTCGTCGACGGCCGCCGCCGCGCCGTCGCTGCCGTCCGTCGCGACGAGGACGTCCCCGGGCGGGTACTCCACGTCGTCGGCGTCCGGCGAGACGGTCAGGACCGGGACCGGACAGTCCCGGAGGACGTGGTCCGTGACACTCCCGAGGACCACCTCGCTGAGGTCGCGCTGGCCCCGCGTGCCCAGAACCACGAGGTCCGCACCCCGCTCCTCGACGTACGCGAGGATGCTCCGGGACGGCCCGCCCTGGACGACCTCGGTCACGACGTCGACCCCGGACGCGCGGGCGACGTCCGCCGCGTCCGCGACGATCTCTTCGCCGCGACCGACGAGGACGTCTCGTATCTCGCCCTGCAGGTTCGTCTGGCTCGGCTGATTCGAGTCCGCGACGTAGACGACGTGAAGGGTCGCGTCGTGGGCGTTCGCGACTCTCGTCGCGACGTGGAGCGCCCGCTCGGCCGCCTCGCTCCCGTCGGTGGGCAGGAGGATCCGGTCGTACATGCGCGCCAGTTCGACCCGGCGGGTGAAAAAGACAGCCGACGGCGGAGCACCGACAGACCTGCCTTCGACCGGTGCTCACTCGGAGCTGGGCCTGCCGCCGTGGGATTCCGGTCGACCCGCGGCCCCGCGAACACGTTCGGCCGAACGCCCAGGGTCGGTCGGGCACAACGACCGCCGATGCCCGAAACAACGCTCGACCTGCGCGACGTGCCGCCCCCGGAACGCCACCCCAAGATCCACGACGCCTTCGAGGACCTGGACCCGGGCCAGACGCTCCGGATAGTCAACGACCACGACCCGAAACCGCTGTTCTACGAGTTCCGCGCGGAGGTGGACGCGTTCGACGCCGAGAACTACGCCGTCGAGCGGCGCGGCCCGGAGGAGTTCGCCGCCGACCTGCCGAAAGAGTAGCTCACCCGAACAGTTCGAGGGCCGTCTCGACGGCCTCTCTCGCCCGGTCCTCCTCCGTCCCGCGAGCACTGTCTTCGGCGTCCGTCCCGCGGGCCTCTTCGTCCGGCCGGTCGTCGACGGGCGCTCGCTCGCCCCGGTCGGTACCGTCTCCGTCCGCGACCGCTTCGAGGCGTCGCTCGGGGACCGCGAGCAGCCGGTCGACGAGCCGCTCGGCCAGGCGCTCGACGGCCGCCCGCTCGGACGCCGACAGGTCCCCCCGGGCGTCGAGCCTGTTCAGGGCCGTCCGGACCTCCCGCTCCCTGACGGTCGCCGCCCTGTCCCGCATGCGCGCGAGTGCTTCGTCGGCGCTCGGCGGGTCGCCGTCCCGCTCCGGGTCTGGTCGGTCACCGTCCACGGGGTCGCCTGCGGGTTCGGGGCCGCTCCGGTCGTCCGGCCCGCTCTCACCGGCCGCCCCGGGGCACTCACCTCCGTCGGCGCGTTCGGGGGTGCGGTTCACGCCTCCCAGATGACCGTGACCGTCGCGTCGTTGCGTTCGACGGTCCCGTACTCGTACCCCCGGTCGTCGAGTTCGGGGTAGAGGTGCTGTGGCGCGCGGTCGTTGACCTGGACGAGGACCGTCCCGCCGTCCAGTTCGGCCAGGCGCTCCAGCGTGTCCGCGAGCGGCTTCGGCGGGCCGAGGTTGCGCACGTCCAGCGTCTCCCGGGGCGCGTCCCCCGGGGCGCCAGTCTCCGCGACGACCGCGTCCACGTCGACGTCTGCTGACATACCTGTCCGTTCGACCCCGACGGGGCCGACAGTTTTCCCGAACATGTTCGACAGCGGGTGACGAGTCCGTCGAGCCGACCGGTCAGAGGTCGACGGGGACGGACTCGCCGGAGCGGGTGGACTCGTAGGCGGCCTCGGTGACGACCGTCACCGCAAGGGCCTGGCGGGCGGTCGCGGGCGGGTCCTCGCCGTCGAGGACGCAGTCGACGAAGACGGACGCCTTCGAGCGCCAGTCCCAGTCGTCGGTGCCCGGTCGTGTGACGGTGCCGTCGGGGTCGACGAACCGGAGTTCGCGGCGGTTCCAGTCCTCGCCGTCGACGTAGACCGCGCCGTCGTCACCCCAGACGTGGAGGTGTTCGCGCGTGCGCGGCGCGTCGCCGGAGACGGCCACGGACGCGACGGCGTCCTCCGCGAAGGAGACGTTCAGGGCGGCCTGCCGGTCGACGCGCTCGGCGTCGTCGTCGAAGACCATCCGCGCGTCGACGGCCGTCGGGGTGAGTCCCGTCACCCAGAGGACCGCGTCGACCAGGTGGCTCCCGGTGTCGTAGAGCTGGCCCCCGCCGGAGAGGTCTGGGTCGCCCCGCCAGGCGTCGCGCTGGTGGTCGATCCAGTCCTGCGTGACCTCGGCGGTGACGTACGTCGGGTCGCCCGGAGCGTCCGCAACGCGGTCCCGGGCCGCCGCGAAGACTGGGCTGACGTGTCGCTGGTATCCGACCATCAGGACCGCGTCGGTCCGCTCGTCCCGGCGGACCAGGTCCCTGGCGTTCCCGACGTCGATACACAGGGGCTTCTCGCAGAGCACGTGGAGGTCACGTTCGAGCGCGGCGACGACCTGGTCGTAGTGGAAGGCGTGGGGCGTCGCGACGCAGACGGCGTCGAGCGAGGCGTCGTCGAGCATCGCCTCGTGGTCCGCGTACCGCCCGCCCGCGGGAACGCCCAGTTCGTCGGCCGCGGCGGCGCGGTTGTCCGCGTCGACGTCGGCGACCGCGACGACGGAGCCGCGGTCGTCCGCCTCGAACTGCCGCCCGAGTTCCGTTCCGAGTCCGCCGACGCCGGTGACTCCCACGCGCAACCGTTCGCTCATGGTGACACACGGGACGACGACGGGATAGTAGTTGGGGCGATCCGGTCGAACAGAAGTCGGGGGCGATCCGGTCGAAAGCGCGAGGTGTTTATGGGACCGGACCCCAAAGAAGCGGTATGACGATACTGGTCGCGACCGACGAGAGCCCGGGGCCGAGCCGCGCGGTCCGGGTGGGGTACGACCTCGCAAGCGCGTTCGACGACCCGCTTCTGGTCGTCCACGTGGTCCCCGACGACTTCTCCGCACTCGCCTACGACCACGACCAGCTCGACGTGGAGCGCGGCCTCGACGCGGCGGAGAAACGGGAGCAGGCCGCCGCGTTCGCGAAGTCGGTAGCCGACCGGACGCTCGACGACCCGGACGACCGGGTCGAGGCGGCTGGCCGCGTCGGCGCACCCGTCCAGGAGATACTCGCGGCAGCCGACGAGGCCGACGCGCGGTACCTCGTCGTCGGCGGGACCCAGCGGTCGCCGACCGGCAAAGCCGTCTTCGGGAGCACCACCCAGTCGCTCCTCCTCCGGTCGGACCGACCAGTGGTGACGGCAGCGGACGCGGCGGCGACCGGGAGCGAGTGAGACGAACCGGTCGAAACGAGCTACCGCCCTCTGTCCCGGCGGTCGAGCGACCCCCCGGCGACGGCCGCCACCTCGCCGTGGCTGAGACGGTTGTCGCGGACGTACAGCGAATAGGCGAGGAAACCGAGACCGAGCGTGACGAACACGCCCTGGACGCTCGCGCCGAGGAGCGGATCCACTCGTTCGAGGCCCATGAGCACGAGTCCCAGCAGAATGCCCACGGTGACGCTCGCGAACCCGATCATTACGGCGCGGATCGCCGCAGACCTGTCCCGCAAGTAGGCTCTGTGGGCGTAGTACGTGATCGCCCCCCCGAGGACGAGACTGGTCACCTCGGTGACCCCCAGTATGTACACGCACGGATCCATGGCCCGTGATCGACAGACGCAGACCGCGGTGTTATATTTGGAAGATGATTCCCGGCGGATAAAAACAGGACGCCTCCGAAACGCCGAAAAGGATCGGCCGAATTCAGACGCGAAGCGCCCTGTCTGTCCGAAACCTCGGTCTCGGCATTCGTCCACTGCTGGACCGTTCTGGTACGTACGTCGAAACATCTCGACGGGCCCCAGTCCCGGTCGCCGGCCGGCACGGGACCGACGATCGCCCGCGCTGGAAGACCCCCCGCTGTTCGGCGTCCGCGTCCGATCGTATAGGTCGGCCTAATCCCTAACAGTTGTCCATCTCTGTTCCCACCGCCTGGGAAAGGCTGCCCACCTCTTTATAAGCTGGATGTCCTACTTCGATTTAGGTGGGCCTAAATGAGTGCGAAGCTGGCTGACGTACAGTCCGAGGACGCCGTCGAACTGGTGGACGTACCGGAGGGCGACACCCGAGCGCGATTGCTCCGGCTCGGCCTCCTCGACGGGGCGGTAGAGTGTCGCCACAAGGTGCGAAACGGCCCCGTCATCGTGCGGCGGAACGGGACGGAACTCGCGCTCGGTCGGGCGCTGGCCGACGAGATAGAGGTCGAACCGGTGGGAGACGCATGAACTGTCGATACCGAGAGCTGACGGGGAGAGCATGAGCTGCCACGACAACGATTTCGAGGACGAAGTACCGGACGACGTCGAGGAGACAGTGGCGCTGGTGGGCTGTCCGAACGTCGGCAAGAGCGTCGTCTTCGGCGAACTCGCCGAGCAGTACGTCGACGTCTCGAACTACCCGGGGACGACGGTCGACACCACCGTCGCGGCCTTCGACGGGTACCGGCTGACCGACACGCCGGGCGTCTACGGCGTCTCCTCCTTCTCGGAGGAGGAGCGGGTCACCCGCGACATCGTCCTCGACGAGGCGGACCGAGTCGTCAACGTCGTCGACGCGACGCACCTCGACCGCGACCTGTTCCTGACCTACCAGCTGCTCGATATGGGTGTCCCGACGGTCGTGGCGCTCAACATGATGGACGAGGCCGAGGCGAACGGTCAGACGATCGACGTCGACGCGCTGGAGGAGCGCCTCGGCGTGCCGGTCGTCCCGACGGTCGCCGTCGACGGCGAGGGGATCGACGAGTTGCGCGAGCGCGTCCCCGAGGCGACTGCGCCCGAGTCGACCGCCATCGAGCGGTGGTTCGACGAACTCCCCGACGACGTCGAGGCGAACCGGGCCGAGAAGACGCTGCTCGTCGAGGCCGACGAGCCGACCGCCGAACGCGTCCAGGACGGCGCGGTCGTCGCGGACGGCGGCGCGCCCTCGTTCGTCGACGCCTCGACCCGGGAGGACGTCTACGCACACCGGCGGCGGCGGGTCGAGGACGTCGTCGCCGACGTCTTCGAGAGCGGGGACCGCGGTCCCTCGATCGCAGAGCGGATCAGCGACCTCCTGATCAACCCCCTGACCGGGACGCCGATCGCGCTCGCGCTACTGGGTGCAATCTTCTGGGTCATCGGCGTCTTCGTCGCCCAGAATCTCGTCGACTTCATGGAGGTGACCGTCTTCGGCGAGTACTACAACCCGGCCGTTACCGCCGCGGTCGACGGTCTCCTGCCCGAAACCGCCTGGGCCGAGCCGGTCGAGTTCCTGCTGATCAACGGCAACCTCGGGCTGATGACTATCACCGTCCAGTACGTCTTCGGCGTCCTCCTGCCCCTGGTGGTCGCGTTCTACTTCGTCATCGGGCTGCTGGAGGACTCGGGTGTGCTGCCGCGCCTGGCGGTGCTCACCGACCGCGGACTCAACCGGGTCGGCCTCAACGGCCGCGCCATCGTTCCGATGATCGTCGGCGTCGGCTGCGTCACGATGGCGGTCATCACCACCCGGATGGTCGGCTCCCGCCGCGAACGGCTCATCTCGACCGCGCTGCTCGGCCTTGCGATCCCCTGCTCGGCGCAACTGGGCGTCATCATGGGCCTGCTCGCCGGACTGGGGCTGGTCTGGTGGTTCGCGTACGTGGCCGTCCTGCTCGCCGTCCTCGGCGTCGCGGGCGTCGTCCTCGACCGGACGCTCCCCGGCGAGAGCGAGGCGCTGGTGACCGAACTCCCGCGGATGCGGGTCCCCCGCCCCGGGAACCTCCTGCGAAAGACCTACAACCGCACCAAGATGTTCCTCCGGGAGGCGGTCCCGCTGTTCGCGGTGACGGCCGTCGCCATCTCCGCGCTCGACTACGTCGGCGGCCTCGACCTGATCGAGCGGGGGCTCGCGCCGCTGACCGGCTCGCTCGGGCTCCCCCAGGACTTCGGGCAGGTCCTCGTCCTCGGGCTCATCCGGCGCGACTTCGCCGCCGCCGGCATGACCGACATGGCCCTCTCGACGGGTCAGATATTCGTCGGCCTCGTCGTGGTCACGCTGTTCGTCCCCTGCATCCTCTCGATGACGATGATCCTCAAGGAGCGCGACGCCAGGACCGGACTGGTCATGTGGCTCGGCTCCTGGGTCGTCGCGTTCGTCGTCGGCGCGCTCGCCGCGGGGGTGCTCGGCCTGTGATCTGCCCGACCTGTGGCTACGACCTCGACCCGACGAACGGCCTGGAGTGCCCGCGTTGCGGCGAGGCCATCGACTGCTCCACCGTCACCTGTTCGGACTGCGACGCCTGCGCCGGGATCTTCGGCGAACTGAGACGGCAACTGCGCCAGCGCGACGG
>JBDGST010000007.1:0-2104 GCA_042217365.1 Haloarculaceae archaeon | reverse complement strand
GCCGTGAGCGCGACCGTCCTCGTCACCGGGGCCACCGGCACCGTCGGCCGCCACGTCGTCGCCGCGCTCGCGGACGCGGACGCGACGGTCAGGGCGGCGACCCGCGACCCGGACGCCGCGCGGGAGGAACTCGACGCCGCCGACGAGTACGTCGCGCTGGACTTCGACCGGCGGGGGACGTGGGTCGACGCGCTCTCGGGCGTCGACGGGGTCTTCCTCGTCCGCCCGCCGACGGTTGCTACCGCGACGGTGGGAGCGTTCGCCGAGACGGCGGGCTGCGCCGACCGGATCGCCTACCTCTCGACGCTCGGTGCCGGGAAGAACCCCCTGATCCCCCACCACCGCATCGAGAAGCGCGTCGCAGCGTCCGACGCGAACCACACGCTCCTTCGGGCCTCGTTTTTCGCCCAGAACCTGCACGAGGTCCACCGCCGCGACGTCGTCGAGGACGACGAGATACGGGTCCCCGCGGGCGACGGCGAGACCAGTTTCGTCGACGCGCGCGACGTCGCCGCCGTCGCGGCGAGGGCGCTCACCGAACCCGGCCACCGGAACCGGGCCTACGACCTGACCGGGCCCGGAGCGCTCACCTACGACGAGGTCGCCGCCGTCCTCAGTGACGTGCTCGACCGGGAGATAACGTACCCGAGCCCGTCTATCCCCGACTACGTCCGGCACATGCGCGACCGGGGCGAGCCGCTCCCGTTCGTCGCGCTCACGGTCGGGATCTACACGACCGCGCGCCTCGGCCTGGCGGGCCGGGTGACCGACGACGCGGAGCGCGTGCTCGGACGCCCGCCCCGCGACCTCCGGACGTACGTCGAGGACTACGCCGACGAGTTCCGCCGGTGACCGGCGATCAAGGGCCACAAACCGTCCCGATGGAGACCGCATCATAACCTGAAAGAGAGATCTCGTTTGCCGTACGAGAAGGAGTTGTCAGGGAACGTCCCGGACAGCTTCCCGTAGCTCCTCCGTGTCAGTCCACTCGCGGCACCGTGGCCCGGTCAGCAAGAGTTTCACGTGCGAAACAGCCATACCGTTGGCATACTTCTCTCGTTCCGTGTCTGCGTCGGTGTACTCGCGTTTCAGGACCCACGCTTTCCGTCTGTAAGACGGCGCGAACAGCAACCCCAGTTCCCAGACGTAGCCTCCGTCGAAATCCTCGATCACGGCAACGATGTGCGTCGCGCGCCCGCACAGGATGTCGAACGCTCGGCACCAGAGCCGGATCTCGTCTTTCGTGAAGCCGAAGTCCTCGAGTCGAAACGCGATCGCCGGCGGGTTCGTTCGGCCGTCGAGCAGGTCGTAGACGAGTTGCCGCCTGTCGGCCGCACCCGAGCCCTCACCGGCACCCGCATTCAGGTACCGACGCTCGTAGCTTTTCAGCTCGTCGAGGTCCTCATTCAGCAGTGTCTTGATCTCCCGGTGCTCTTCCGGCGTAATCGTGACGTCCTCTAGACCTTCAATAAGCTCGTCTCCCTCCGGAAATGCCACCCCATCGAACTCTCGTGGACCGGTGTCCGTATCGTCAGCACCCATTAGTTGTCGTGATTTGTTGTAGTATCGCCCCCGATATTAATTGTGAGTCCACCTCCGGAACCAGTCTTGGTACTAGACACACTTCCGCTCTCAATTGAGTGCGAGTGTTTATTGCGTTGGAGTCGAAAGACGTGGATATGAGACCGACGGAAGTGCCCGCGGCCGCGGACGGCCAGGGCGATGATGGCGACTTCAACACGTGGGCGGCCCTGCAAGAAGCGACGGACACGAAGCGTGCGAATCTGATCGCCGACATCGTCGGTCACCCACAAGGAGCGATTTCCGTCGAAGAGCTGTCCTACATGAACCCGGACCTCAGCACGGATTCGATCCGGCGGCATCTGAACACGCTCCAGGACGTCGGCGTCGTCGCCGAGCGGGTGCTTCCGTCCGGGGAGCGCCGGCGGGATTACCCGTACAAGTTCTACGAACTCACCGAACAGGCACGGAACCTGTTCGACAAGAACGGGATATTCCCGGAAGACGCCTGGGAGCGGCAGTACCAGGCGGTCGAAAAGACGCCGCGAATCAGAGACGTCGAACAGATGCCGCGGCCATCAGA
>JBDGST010000015.1:0-20732 GCA_042217365.1 Haloarculaceae archaeon | reverse complement strand
TCACCTGCGTCGACCCCATCGCCGTCGAGGCCGACCTGGTCATCGACGCGACCGGCCACGACGCGATGGCCGTCAAGAAACTCGACGAGCGCGGGGTCCTCGACGCCCCGGGCATCGAGGACGCCAAGTCGAACACGGGGATGGACAACACGGGCGACGACTCCTACGGTGCGCCCGGTCACGACTCGCCCGGTCACGACTCGATGTGGGTCGGCGAGAGCGAGGACGCCGTCGTCGAGCACACCGGCCTCGTCCACGACGGCCTCATCACGACGGGCATGGCCACGGCGACGACCTACGGCCTGCCGCGCATGGGGCCGACGTTCGGCGCCATGCTGCTGTCGGGCAAGCGCGGCGCCCAGGTCGCGCTCGACGAACTCGGCGTCGACGCCGAGCCCGTTGACATGACCACCCGCGCGCCCGCCGACGACTAGCGTTCGCGTTCGACGTTCGGGGGATCCATCGCGCCGGACGGGCGCCACTCTCGGTGGCCAGCAGGAACCAGTCCCCTCTCTCGGACGCGCTCCGGCCGTATTCTTCCCGAATTGTCATCTCCGTTTCCAGCTTCTGGGAACGCCCGAGTGTCCTATACGGGCGTCAGGGCAATCTCCGAGTGGAGTGATACGATGGTTTCAGTCGACGAAAACCTCTGTACGGGTTGCCAGGTCTGCGTGAGCGTCGCGCCCGAAACGTTCGAGATGAATGACAGCGGCGTCGCCGAAGCGATCAGCGACGAGGTGACGCCCGAGGCCGAACAGGCCCAGCAGCAGTGCCCCGTCGACGCGATCTCGCTGTAAGCGACGGTCGCTCGACGGCACTTCCTGTCCATTCGCCATGAGCGCCTGCTGTCGCGCGTCCGGTCGTCCGCCGTCCTGACCGTTTGTCCTCCACGATCCGGTCGTCTAGCCGTCGGACCTCCGCCGTCCACTGGCGCCGGTCACTCCTCGTTCCAGTACTCGTCTTTGAAGCCCGGCGTCCCGAGTTCGTGGAGGTCCCGGGAGACCTCGCCGACCCCTTCCTGGAGGGCCTGGTGGTACTCGACGAGGCGGTCGCGGAGTTCGGAGTGCTGGCGCGCGAGGATCTGCGCCGCGGTGAGCGCCGCGTTGAACGACTTGCCGGCGTCGACGGCGGTGATGGGTGCCCCCTGTGGCATTCCGATGACCGAGTCGACGGACTTCTCCTGGACGGGCACGCCGACGACGGGCAGCGGGTAGGCGATGGAGGCGGTCATGTTCGGCAGGTCGGCCGACTTCCCCCCGGCGCCCGCGATGATCACCTCGATCCCGCGGTCCTCGGCCGTCTCGGCGTAGGTGTACATGAGTTCGGGCGTCCGGTGGGCCGAGACGACGAACGTCTCGAAGGTGAACCGCGCGTCGGGCGCGTCCTCGTAGTCGGTCTGCTCCGCGAAGCCGAGCTCCTCGGCCAGCGCGGCGGTGGCGCCCGGCCGCTTGCCCTGCCCGCCGGCCATCGTCGGCAGGTCCGAGTCAGACCCCATGACGATGCCGACGTCGGGCGTCTCTTCCGGCGGGCGGTCCATCGCGGCCTCCTGGTGGAGCTGGTCTATCAGCGACTGGACGGAATCGGCGGTCATGGTCGCCCCTGGGCCTGGACCGACCGTAAGCGTTCCCGTCCGGCGGCACGATGGACGCGCGGCTTCCCTCCCACCGCCGGTCTTTTCCCCGCCGGCCGGTCTTTTCCCCGCCGGCTGGCCTCTCTACCGCCCCCGGTCTCTCCGGCTACGTCCCGCGGAGTTCGACGTTCGGCGGGAGTTCGCCGGCGGCTTCCTGGATAGCCCCCAGCGGGTCGTCGGGCGTCTGCGTCACGCGGTCCGGCCGGAGCACCGACTCCGTCTCGACCGGCTGGACGACCAGCGGGCTGTCGCCGACCAGGTCGAACAGGCGCCGGAAGTCGGCCGCGCTCACGACGCCGGGGTCGAACGTCGTGCGGAACTCGTGTTCGACCCCGCTCTCGCGGACGACCGCGACGCTCTCTCGGACCCGTTCGCCGACGGCCGCCCCGAGTTCCCCGTACCGGTCCGGGCGCGCCTTGAGGTCCATCGCGACGTACTCGACCGTCCCGGCCGACAGCACCCGTTCGAGCGAGTCCGGCCGCGTGCCGTTCGTGTCGAGTTTGACGTCCAGCCCCCGGTCGGCTATCCGGGCGACGAACGCCGGCAGGTCGTCGTGGAGCGTCGGTTCGCCGCCGCTCACGACGACGCCGTCGAGCACGTCCGCCCGGTCGTCCAGGAACGCGAAAAACGCCGCCTCGTCGATTTCGAGGTCGGCCGCCGAATCGGCCCCGGACGGGGCCCCGGGGTCGGCCGCCGAATCGGTCTCGGACGGGGCCCCGGGGTCGATCGCCGAATCAGTCTCGGACGCGGTCCCGGGCCCGACGCCAGGGCCGGGGTCTCCCGCGTCGTCGACCGGCCCGACGAGTTCGGGGTTGTGGCAGTACGGACACCGGAGGGTACACCCGGCGGTGAAGACGGCGCAGGCGACGCGCCCGGGGAAGTCCGACAGCGTCGTCCGCTGGAGGCCGCCCAGCCGCATCGTCAGTCGGCCGCGCCGGGGCGGAAGTCCGCGCGGTTGCGGTACTCGGCCTGCTTCCCCGGGTTCCAGCGCTCGGTCGGCCGCAGGTAGCCCACGACCCGGGAGTAGACCTCACACGAGTCCCCGCAGTCGGGGCAGGTCTCGTGCTCGCCCGCGGTGTACCCGTGGGTCGGACAGACCGAGAACGTCGGGGTGAGCGTGTAGTAGGGCAGTTCGTAGTTCTCCGCGATCGTCCGGACGAGCCGTTTCGTGGACTCGGCGGAGGGCATGCGCTCGCCGAGCCAGGCGTGAAAGACAGTCCCGCCGGTGTACTCCGTCTGGAGGTCGTCCTGGTGGTCGAGCGCGTCGAAGAGGTCCGAGGTCGCGCCGAACGGGAGCTGCGTCGAGTTCGTGTAGACGGGTTCGTCCTCGCCCAGCCCGTCGGTGGCGTGGACCCGGAGGTCGGGGAACTGCTCGCGGTCCCGCCGGGCCAGCCGGTACGAGGAGCCCTCCGCGGGGGTGGCCTCGAGGTTGTACATGTTGCCCGTCTCCGCCTGGTACTCGCGGATCCGCTCGCGCATGAACTCCAGGACGGACTCCGCGAAGGCCTTGCCCGCCGGCGCGTCGATCCCGACGTCGAGGAGGTTCAGGAGCGCCTCGTGCATCCCGATCAGCCCGATCGTCGAGAAGTGGTTCCCCCAGTAGGCCCCCCGCGACTCCTTCACGTTCCGGAGGTAGAACTTCGAGTAGGGGTACAGCCCCTTCTCAGTGTAGCGTTCGAGGACCCGCCGCTTGGTCTCCAGGCTCCGTTTCGCGACGTCCATCAGGTCGCCGAGCCGGTCGAAGAACGCGTCCTCGTCGTCGGCCAGGTACCCGGCCTGCGGGAGGTTGACGGTCACGACGCCGATCGACCCGGTCAGCGGGTTCGACCCGAACAGCCCGCCCCCGCGGGACGCCAGTTCGCGGTTGTCCAGGCGGAGCCGACAGCACATCGACCGGGCGTCCTCGGTGTCCATCTCGCTGTTGACGAAGTTCGAGAAGTACGGCGTGCCGTACTTGGCGGTCATCTCCCAGACGGGGTCGAGCGTCTCGTTGTCCCAGTCGAAGTCCTCCGTCACCGAGTAGGTCGGGATCGGGAACGTGAACGGCCGGCCCTTGGCGTCGCCATCGAGCATCACTTCCGCGAAGGCGCGGTTGATCTGGTCCACCTCCGTCTGGAACTCGCCGTAGGTCGCCGAGCGCCCCTCGCCGCCGATCACGACCGGTTTGTCCGCGAGGTGGTCGGGGACCGTCAGGTCCATCGAGAGGTTCGTGAAGGGGGCCTGGAACCCCACGCGGGTCGGCACGTTCAGGTTGAAGACGAACTGCTGTATCTCGTGGCGGACCGCCTCGTAGGAGAGGTCGTCCTCGCGGACGAACGGCGCGAGGTAGGTGTCGAAGTTCGAGAGCGCCTGGGCGCCGGCCGCCTCGCCCTGGAGCGTGTACAGGAAGTTCACCAGTTGCATCAGCGCGACGTCGAAGTGCCTGGCAGGCGCCGACTCGACCTTGCCGCGGACGCCCCGCAGGCCGTTGCGGAGCACGTCCTCGACGTCCCACCCGACGCAGTAGGGACCGAGCACCCCGAGGTCGTGCACGTGGAGCGCGCCCGACTCGTGGGCCCCCCGCACGTCCGCGTCGTAGACCTTCTCCAGCCAGTAGTCCTCGATCGTCCGCTCGGTGAGGTGGATGTTCAGCCCCTGCAGCGAGTAGTCCATGTTCGAGTTCTCGCGGACCCGCCAGTCCTCGCGGTCGACGTACTCGTCGACGCGGTCGGTCGCCGCCCCGTCGCCCGGGTCCGCGTCTCCGCTGTGACTGCCGCTTCCCCGCTCGCCACCGCTCTCGCGCCCGCCGCCGCTTCCCCGCTCGCGGCCTCCGCGCCCGCCGCGCTCTCCCTCGACGAGCCCTTCGAGGTCGCGCAACTGCGCGTGCCGGTACCGGTAGCGGATGTACCGCCTCGCGGCGTCGTACTCGCCGGCCTCCATCAGCGCCCGCTCGACGCGGTCCTGGATCTCCTCGACGGCCGCGGGGCCCTCGCCGTCGAGTCGCCCGAGGACGTCGTCGGTCAGCGCCTCGACCGACCGCCGGGGGTCCCCGTCGCCGGCCTCGAACGCCGCCCGGATCGCCGCCGCGACCTTTGACCTGTCGAACGCCTCCACGGTTCCGTCCCGCTTGCGAACCTGCTCGACCATGCGCCCCGCCGGTTCAAACCCGACTCACTAAACAACTTTGGTTGCTGTAATACAAACTAGTTTGTTTGTGGGCGGCTCGATGACGGCTACTGCGGGGGTGGGTCCGACGGTTCGGGGGAGAATCGCGGGCGGCCGACGCGAGACGGTGGGACCGACCGACGCGGTCACGGGGGTCAGACGAACGTCAGGGCGTCGCGGACCTCCCTGGCGTCGGCCAGCAGGTCCCCGGCGTCGTCGGCCGGTTCCCCGACGAGCGTGACGTGACCCATCTTCCGCAGGCGGTACACCCCGCGCTTGCCGTACCAGTGGAGGTGCGCCCGGGGCGTCTCGAAGACGACTTCTTCCCCCGAGAGCGTCGCCCCCTGTCGCTCGTCGACGTCGCCGAGGGCGTTCGCGGAGACGGTCGGCGCCCGGCGGCCGGTGTCGCCCAGCGGCCGGCCGGTCACCGCGCGGACGTGCTGTTCGAACTGGGAGGTGTGACACCCCTCGATGGTCCAGTGCCCGGAGTTGTGCGGCCGCGGGGCCACCTCGTTGAGGAGGACCTCGCCGGCGGCCGTCTCGAACAGTTCGATCCCGTAGACCCCCCGCCCGACCATCACGTCGAGGACGTCGAGCGCGACCTCCCTGGCCTGCTCGCGGACCGCGGGGTCCGCCCGCGCCGGCGAGGCGGTCTCGCGGAGGAGCTCCTCCCGGTGGACCGTCTCCGTGACGGGGAACGTGTCCCGCTCGGGACCCTCGCCGTCGCCGTGGGCCTCGCTCCCGAGACAGCCCATCACCGCGAGTTCGCGGTCGTAGTCGACGAACTCCTCGACCATCGCCACGCCCGCGGGGTCCGCCGGCGTCGCGCCCTGCGCGGCGTCGACGATCTCGGCGAAGGCGTCCTCGACGTCGTCGGGGGACTCGACTGGGACGTTCCCGCGGCCGTCGTAGCCGCCGCGACGCGCCTTGAGCATCGCGGGGTAGCCCAGGTCGTCGAGGGCGTCGCGCAGGTCTGCGGCGGAGTCGACCGCGCGGAACGCGGGGACCGGCACGCCGGCCTCGCGGAACCGCCGCTTCTGGACGAGTTTGTCCTCGATGAGCCGGAGCGTCTCCGGCCTGGGGTGGACGGGCGTTCCCGTCTCCTCGCCGACCCGTTCGAGGAGGTCGGGGTCGGCGAGTTCTATCTCGAAGGTGAGGTAGTCGGCGCGCTCGGCGAGTTCGCGTAGCGTCGCCTCGTCGTCGAAGTCGCCGACGATCTGGTCGCGGGCGACCGGCGCGGCGGGCGCGTTCGGCGTCGGGTCCGAGACGAGCAGTTCGACGCCGAGCGGCGCGGCCGCCTCGGCGAGCATCCGCCCGAGCTGGCCGCCGCCGACGACCCCCAGCGTCGGTCCCGGCGTGGTGAGCGTCATGTGGGTTGGCTGCCACGCGGCGGGGATAAGCGTGTCCTCTCGGGCCGGCCCCGTCGCGCGCCCGCCCTCGGTGGGGTCACCGTCCCGTCTCGCCAGGCGGTAGCCCCCCGACGTAGTCCTCGTGGACGAAAAACGCCGTCTCGTAGCCCCAGGCACGCAGCCGGTAGGTGCGGAGTTCGTACCCGGGGAGCGCGTCCGCGAGCGCCTGCTCGTCGGCGCCGCGGGCGACGACCAGCGGCGGCCGCGACTCGTCGACGGCGCGGCCGACCCCCGCCACGTCGTCGGCGCAGGTCACGTCCGCGTCGGACGCGGCGAAGTACCACGGCAGCGGGAGCGCGTTGAACCACTTGACGCACCCCGGCTTGCGCGGGACCGACGGGTCGCCGTTGTCGACGAACTTCTCGCCGACGACGACCACGTCGGTCCCCTCGTGGTCCGCCGCCGCGGCGTCGAGGCGCTGCATGAGCGGCCCGACGTCGCCGGCCGGCTGGGCGTACTGGACGAGTTCGTTCCCCTCGGACTGGGGTGAGAGGTAGACGGCGCCGACGCTCGCGCTGACGACGACCGCCGCGACGACCGCGAGCGTGAACGCGCCGAGGCCGGTCTCGACGTGCACGGCGTCGGCGAACGCGCCGGCCGTCCAGCGGGCGAGGAGACCGACGCCGACGGCGGCCGGGACCGCCAGCGGGACGATCGCGTTGATAGTCGCCCACGGCGCCATGATGTCGGTCACGAGCGGGTAGCCCAGCACGGAGGCAAAGCCCCAGACGAAACACGCCTGGACCAGGTCGCGGGGACCGTCCGCCGCGTACCGGTCGGCGGCGAAGCCGACGAGCGCGAACAGCGAGAGCGCGAGCGCGCCGTGGCCCATCGTCTGCAGGAAGTCGCCGAGATACGGCAGGTACGCGTGGTCCTGGTGGCCGCCGCTCACCCACAGCCCCCAGAAGTCCTGCCAGGCGCCGACCGTCGCCGTCTCCAGGACCGCCGGTGCCTTCCCGGGGTCCGCGAACGCCGTCCAGAGGCCCGGGCCGGCGTCGGTCTGTCCCCGCGGCGCGTAGAAGAAGACGACGACCGCGAGGAACTCGGCCGCGAGGAGGACGACCGTCACGAACCGGCGCTTGAACAGCCGCCAGGCCCAGCGGACGTGGCCCCCGACCAGCGCCGTCCAGTGGCGCTCCCGGTCGGCGTCGAGCAGGCGGTGGTCGGCGACCACGACGGCCGCGCCGACCCAGCAGACGAGATAGAGGAGCGCGTTCTCCTTGACCGTGAACCCGAGCGCGGCGGCGCCGACGGCCGCGTAGGCGTACCGGGTCTTGCGGACGTCGACGCCCCGGACGAACAGCGCGAAGGCGAGGAACATGAACATCGCGACCAGCGGGTCGCCGCGCATGAACCGCGAGTAGTAGAGGACGACCGGGTTGACCGCGAGGAACAGCGCCAGCGCGACCACCTCGACGCCGCGAAGCCGGTCCCGGAAGAGCAGCGCCGCCAGCGGGAGCAGCCCGCCGACGACGGCGACGACCAGGCGCATGCTGAAGTCCGACGGCCCGAGGACCTCGAACAGGAGCCTGTTGACGTGGTGGTAGAACGGGCCGTGGATGATCGGCCGGTACCTGACGTTTCCGGTCTCGACGTAGCGCATCGTCCAGTAGGCCACGCGGGCCTCGTCCCAGTGGGCGACGCGCCCACCGAGGTCGTACAGCCGGGCGAGCAACGCGAGGAGCGTGACGTCCGCGACGAGCAGGTCCACCCTGTCGACGCCGAACCGGTCGAGCAACGCCGTCACGGCTCCCGTCCCGATGGGCCACTCGTCGACAGTCGCCATTGTCGTCCGGTGTCAGACGGCGTGCCCTTAGAACGCTTCTGGTTCTCGACGGAGGGCGAACCCGCCGACGACCCTTCTGGTTCTCGACGGAGGGCGAACCCGCCGACGACCGCCACCCGACCGCCGTACAGCCGGGCGAGCCGGGCGCGTTCGGTAGTTCTTTTACGCGGGCTGGCTACGGCCCAGACATGGTACAGCTCGGTCTCGTGGTGTCGCAGTTCGACAAGGTCGGCTCCGTGATCGACGGGATGGAGTCGCGGGCCCGGGACGCCGCGCGCGACCGGGGCGCCGAGGTCGTCGCGACCGTCGAGGTGCCCGGCTCGTACGACACGCCGCTGGCCGCGGACCGGCTGGCCCGGCGCGACGACGTTGACGCGGTCGCCGTCATCGGCGCCGTCGTCGAGGGGCGAACCGAACACGACGAGGTCATCGCCGACGCCGCCGCGCAGGGGCTCGTCGACGTGAGCCTGGAGCGGGACACGCCGGTGACCTTCGGCGTCATCGGCCCGGGCATGAGCCCCGCCGAGGCGGAGGCCCGCGTCGACTACGGCGCGCAGGCCGTCGAGAGCGCGATCGACCTCGCAGAGGAACTCCCACCACCACAGTAACCATGGACCAGGACTTCGCAGCACGCGTCGAACGGATCGAACCGAGCGCGACCGTCGCGATCAGCAACCAGGCCGCCGAGCTCGAAGCCGAGGGCGTCGACGTGGTCGACCTCAGCGTCGGCGAGCCGGACTTCGACACGCCCGAGAACGTCAAGGCCGCCGCGAAGGCGGCCATGGACGAGGGCAACACCGGCTACACCCCCTCGAACGGGATCCCCGAGCTCCGCGAGGCCATCGCGGAGAAGCTCCACGACGACGGCCTCGACCAGTACGGGCCCGAGAACGTGATGGTCACGCCCGGCGGCAAGCAGGGCCTGTTCGAGGTGTTCCAGACCGTCGTCGACGACGGCGACGAGGTCGTCCTGCTGGACCCGGCGTGGGTTTCCTACGAGGCGATGGCCAAGGTCGCGGGCGCCGACCTCGCGCGGGTCGACACCGCGGGGTACGACTTCGCGCTGGAGCCCGCGCTGGACGACCTCGCGGAGACCGTCTCGGACGACACCGAACTGCTGGTCGTCAACTCGCCGGGCAACCCCCACGGGGCGGTCTACTCGGACGCCGCCCTCGAAGGGGCGCGCGACCTGGCCGTCGACCACGACGTGACCGTGATCTCCGACGAGATATACAGGGAGATCACCTACGACGGCGCCGAGGTGACGAGCCTCGGGACCCTGGAGGGGATGCGCGACCGGACGGTGACGCTCAACGGCTTCTCGAAGGCCTACGCGATGACGGGCTGGCGGCTGGGCTACTTCGCGGCGCCCGAGGACCTCGTCGCCCAGGCCGGGAAGATACAGAGCCACTCGGTCACCTGCGCGGTCAACTTCGTCCAGCACGCCGGCGTCGAGGCCCTGCGCAACACCGACGAGGCCGTCGAGGAGATGCGCCGGGCCTTCGAGGAGCGCCGCGACATGCTGGTGGACCTGTTCGCCGACCACGGCAAGGACGTCGTGAAACCCCAGGGCGCCTTCTACATGATGTTGCCCGTCGACGAGGGCGGCGAGGCGCCCAACGCCCCGTCGGGGTCGAGCGGCGACGAGCCGATCGACCAGGCGTGGGCCGAGGAGGCGATCGGCGAGGCACACGTCGCTACCGTCCCGGGTAGCGCCTTCGGCACGCCCGGCTACGTCCGGCTGTCCTACGCCAACAGCAAGGGGCGCCTGCGCGAGGCGGTCGAACGCCTGGCCGAGCGCGACCTGCTGTAGGGCGCTCCCGCCCGGCCGAGCACGACCTGCTGTAGGCGAGGGACGCCCCGGCCGGGCCCCGACGCTCACTTCCCCTTCCGCATCCCGTCGAGCATCCGCTGGAAGTTCTCCGAGCGGTCGGCCGTGCCGGACGTGCTCCGGGGAACGGCCTCGGCGAGGTCGGCGACGTTCTCGGCGGGGACCGTGACGGCCATGAGGTGAGACGGCCACTCGCCGAGGTCCCGGCCGGTGACGTCGCCCGCCGTGACGTTCAGCCGCCCCGTGACCAGCGGGTACGTTATCGCGCTCCAGCACAGCGACCCCTGCATCACGAACTCGGGGGAGAGCCCGTCCCAGTAGTAGTTCAGGTTCACGAGCCGCGCAACGCCGTCGGCGTCGACGGGGAACAGGACGAGGTCCGGGTCGAACACCCCCTCCGCCGCGGGATAGAGGTACACCGAGTCCGCGAGGCCGACCGGCGGTTCGGCCATCGCGTCGGTCCGCTCGCTCGACCGGTAGGCGACGGTGACGTCCGCCCAGAGCTTCTCGCCCTCGACCAGCGTCTCCTTCGGGACGTTGCTTTCTTCGGCCAGCCCGAGGTGTGTCCGGCCGCCCGGGCAGGGACAGCTCTGCCCGGACAGCTCGACGACCGCGCCGTCGGCCGCGCTCAGAATCGCCTGACACACCGGGTATCCCGTCTCCACCTCGCAGTCGGGTTCGTCGTCGGTGTACTTCACACCGACCGCGCTCCGTTCCATGCCGATGCCGTCCCGGACCGTCTCGACCGCCGATTCGACGTCCATGCCGTTCGAACTTCGTGCGAGCGGGAGAAATAGCCGGTTCCCGAGAGCCGGGGCCGTTTTTTCGTATCCGGCACCGAAGGCCGGGGCGGTTTCTCGTGGTGCGACGGGTCGCCTGGACTGGCAGAACTCCGGTCCGCGCGACAGGCAGTCACCCGCGCTCGTCGAGGATCCGGTCGACGATCTGGCCCGTCGAGAGCAGTTCCGCCCCCTCGCCCGACTCGCGGGCCGAGGCGCGGCGCACGTCGCAGTCGACCCCGCGGTCGGCGAGCGTCGCCTCGATCCGGTCGGGGTCGTGGTGCTGGTCGTACCCGAGCGCGATCACGTCGGGCCGGATCTCCTCGATGGGGGCGAAGATGTCCTCGCGGTGGCCGAGGCGCGCCTCGTCGACGGGTTTCAGGGCAGCGACCATCTCCCGGCGCTGGGGACCGGGAACCACGGGCGGTTGCTTGTGCGTGACGTTCTCGGTGCGGGCGACGATCACGACGAGCCGGTCGCCCATCGCTGCCGCGTCCCGGAGGTAGTGGAGGTGACCGGGGTGGAGGAGGTCGAACGTCCCCTGCGCGACCACGACCGTGTCGTCGCCATCGGCGCTCATCGTCGGCTGTTCCCCCACCCGTCGTCGGACCGGTGAGCGGGGTCCTCGCGGCGGTCGACCCCTTCTTCGAGGAGTTCCCGGTCGATGTCCTCCTGCGTGAAGTCGAAGAACTCGTCCTCGGGGAGTTCGACGTCGAGCACCGGCAGGTCGACGGGGTTGCCCTCGCGGTCGAACGCCTGCCAGTCCGTCCGGCCGTAGGGGGCGCCGACGATGACGTGGACGTCACCGCGGCCGAACGTCTGGAGGTCCTCGTTGCTGGGCCGCAGGACGCCGTTGGGGTGTGAGTGGATCGACCCCGCAGCGCGCCCGTCGTTGGGTATCATGCTCGTCTTGACCGTCGCGCTCACGGGGTTGGATTCCGTCCCCGGGATGACCAGCACGTCCGTGAGCACGGTCCCCTCGTACCCGAGGTCGAACTTCCGGGCGTCCTCGCCCCGGAGAAAGCCCATGTACTCGTCGGGGTGGGCGTCCTCCGAGGCCTCCAGGGCGAACTCGAGCGCGGCCTCGGCGATGCCGACCACCTCGCTCGACCGGAACAGTCCCATGCCCGTGTCTGGGGGACCGCGCGTTACAAGCGTTCCGGACGTCGGGGGACCGTTTCGGTCCCCGGTCCCGTCCCGGCGGGACTGTTCCCGGTCGGCGCGGAGCGAGTCGCGTTCCGGTCCCGTCCCGGCGGGACCGTTCCCGATCGGCGCGGAGCGAGTCGCGTCCCGGGCGCGATTCCGAAGGTTAAACTGCCGGCGGGGCCGAATCTGGGGCAAATGTCACCAGCACACGACGCCGGGGATTCCGGCGTCGCGGTTTCCGAGGGCGAGGCCGTCGTGTCCGACCTCGCCGACAACTGCGACTTCGAACGCGTCTCCGCGGACGGACTGTATCTCGCGACCGTCAACGGCGTCGTCGACTACGGCGTCTTCGTCGACCTCTCGGACGAGGTGTCCGGGCTCGTCCACGAGTCGAACCTCTCGGGCGCCTACGAGGTCGGCGACGAGTTCGTCGTCGAGCTCGAGGAGGTGCGCGACGACGGCGACCTCGCGTTCGCCGAGGTCGCGGCCGACCCCGGAACTTTCGCGGTCGAGCGCGTCGAACCCGACAGCCACGACGTCGGCCGCCTCGCGAGCGCCGTCGGCGAGTCCGTCACCCTGGAGGGCGTCGTCGTCCAGACCAAACAGACCGACGGTCCGACCCTCTTCCAGGTCCGCGACGCGACGGGGATCGTCCCCTGTGCGGCCTTCGAGGCGGCCGGCGTCCGCGCGTACCCGTCGGTCGAACTCGACGACGTCGTCCGCGTGGAGGGCCGCGTCGAGACGCGGGACGGCGGCGTCCAGGTCGAGGTCGACGAGCTGACCGTCCTGGAGGGTGATCGGGCGGCCGCAGTCCGCGAGGAGCAGGCCGCCGCGCTCGACGAGATGGCCCGGCCCCACGACGTCGACCCGCTGGTCGAGTGGGAGGGCCTCTGGAAGCTGTGGGACGACCTCGAACGGGTCGCCCGGCGACTCCGGCGGACGGTGCTGGAGGGGCGCCCGGTCCGGATCCGCCACCACGCCGACGGCGACGGCATCTGCGCCAGCGTCCCGGTCCAGGTCGCGCTCGAACGGTTCGTCGCCGACACCTACGAGGACAGCGGCGCCGCCCAGCACCTCCTCAAGCGGCTGCCGAGCAAGGCGCCGTTCTACGAGATGGAGGACGTGACCCGCGACCTGAACTTCGCGCTCGAGGACCGCGAGCGCCACGGGCAGAAGCTCCCGCTCCTGCTGATGCTCGACAACGGGTCCACCGAGGAGGACACCCCGGCCTACCGCAACCTCGCCCACTACGACGTGCCCATCGTCGTCGTCGACCACCACCACCCCGACCCCGACGCCGTCGAGGGGCTCGTCGACGAGCACGTCAACCCGTACCTCCACGGCGAGGACTACCGTATCACCACCGGGATGCTCTGCGTCGAACTCGCGCGGATGATCGACCCGGACGTCACGGACGACGTGCGCCACGTCCCCGCCGTCGCCGGCCTCTCGGACCGCTCCGAGGCCGATGCCATGGACGATTACCTGGACCTGGCCCGCGATGAGGGGTACGACGAGGGGGCCATCCGCGACGTCGGCGAGGCGCTGGACTACGCCACCCACTGGCTGCGCTACGACGACGGCGGCCAGCTCGTCAACGACGCCCTGAACGTCGACTGCGAGGACGAAAACCGCCACCACGAACTTGTCGACTTCCTCGCCGAGCGGGCGGAACGCGACGTCGACCGCCAGCTCGACGCCGCGATGAGCCACGTCGAACACGAGCGCCTCGACAACGGCGCCCACCTCTACCGGATCGACGTCGAGAACCACGCCCACCGCTTCACCTACCCCGCGCCGGGCAAGACCACCGGGAAGATCCACGACAGCAAGGTCGCCGAGACGGGCGACCCGGTCATCACGATCGGGTACGGCCCCGACTTCGCGGTCCTCCGGTCGGACGGGGTCAGACTCGACATCCCCACGATGGTCCAGGAGCTCGAAGACGAGGTCGACGGCGGCGGCGTCAGCGGCGGCGGCCACCTCGTCGTCGGGTCGATCAAGTTCGTCCGCGGAATGCGCGAGAGCGTCATCGAGGCGCTCGTCGAGAAGATGGGCGAGGCCGAACTCGACGAGGACCTCGGCAGCGCCGCCGCGTTCGTCGACGACTGATACGGATCGCTGTCAGTCAGTACCGGATCGACCGCACGTCGTGCGGTCGCCCCGGCAAATCGTTACAGCGATCCGTACGACCCGGTCACCCGCCCGGCGTTGCTGGGGTCACGTGTACCTCCTGTCAGAGCCGGACGGCCGACTGGCCCGAGACCGTCTCCGGGACGGTCACCATCACGGTCGTCGTCGCGCCGGCCTTTGTCGTGATTTCGAGCACGACGGTGGCCCCCTCCGGTATCTCGTGGGCGAAGTACGTCGCTCCCTTTCCGGTGGCGCCGCTCGCCGGGTCGTCCGTGCCGACGTCGTCGTCGCCGAGGTCGAACACCAGCAGCATCCGGTCGTCGGGGTCGTTGAGCACGGGGTGTGAACCGTCGGCGTCCTTGAACGCGACGACGCCGAAGTGCCCGTCTGCGCCCGCACTCTCGACGCTCGCGTTGACGAGGTTGTACGTCCCCGATGGACCGATCCACTGCACCGTCGCGTTCTCCAGGTCGATATTCCCCGCCCCGGGGGCTCGCTTGACGGAGACGTTCACGACGCCGACTGTGGCGTCGTCGAGCGCCGTCCCGATGGCCGTCGTCGTCTGGAGGCGGTTGACGACCTGTCGGCTCGACTGCCGACCGGTCTCTTCGGCTCGCGCCTGGAGGAACCCCGCAGTGTTGATCAACACCCCCGCGGCGATTGCCGCGACCAGCACCATCGCGATGAAGACGATGAGCGTGCCGATGCCGACCTGTCCGCGTCCGTCGTCGCTCCGGTTCCGTCTCCCGGGCCCGACGCCGCTCTGGCCAGGCCCGCTGGCCGGGGCGACGCTACGGTCCAGTCGTCCGCACGCACTGTCATCCCAGTGCAGTCGCTCGGGACTGCCGAACACGGAGGGTCCGAGGTCCGCCCCGATGTAAAAAGCCGGATCCCAGTTTTCCGGACTGATAACGGTCCGGCACCACCGGCCGAGGGCGGACTCACCGCCCGGGACCGACGCCCGCGTCCCCGCCGAACTCGACCCGGCGAGCGACTAGGAGCGCGAGCACGACCACGCCTGCGACGGCGGCGAGCGACCCGAGAGGGATCGACCGCGGCGGCCCGCCGCCCGCGTTCCAGTCGGCCGCGAACACCGCCCGGTAGTAGCTCCCGACGGCCTCGCCGTCGAGCTGGACGACGACTTCGCGGTTGTTCCGGACCGACTCCCGGTTCCAGTTGAGGCTCCCCAGCAGGACCTGGTCGCCGTCGACGACGACGCCCTTGGCGTGGATCTTCTCGTAGCGGCCGCCCGGTTCGGCCAGTTTCGCGCGGAGCGGCAGGTCCTCCCGGTCGGCACGCTCGCGCAGGTGCTCGACGAGCCGCCGGTTGTCCTCCCGGACGTACCACGCGCCGCTCAAGAGGATCCGGACCGCGACGCCGCGGCGGGCCGCGTCGACGGCCGCCCGGACGAACCGGCCGTCGGGGCCGTCGATCCGCATCTGGACGACGTCGATCGACTCGGTCGCGTTCCGGAGGACGGCCGTCACTTCGCGCCCGGCGTTGTCCGGCGCGACGAGCAGACGGGTCCGGTTCACCGGGAGCGTCTCGGGCGGGTGCCGGCGCTCGTAGGACCCGTTCGCGACGCCGCCGGTGCTGAACGACCGGCCGCGCCGGAACCGCCGCCAGGGCGCGGCGCCGGTCCAGTTCGCGTCCGCCCGGAACGTCTCGACCAGGCCCGCGACGATCCGCGGCTGGTCGAGGACGACCCCCCATCCGCGGCTGGAGCGCCCGCCGGTCCCCGCGGGCTTCCAGTTCTCCGTGAGCACGACCGCCCGGTCGTCGACCACGGCGTACTTCGGGTGGTGGAAGGCGTACCGGCTCGGCGGCGCGCCGAGCAGACGCACGTCGACGCCCGCGGCCGCCAGCGAGTCGAGGAGGCGCGCCTCCCGGTGGGTGATCCCGTCGACCGGTCCGCCCTCCAGGAGGACGCGCACGTCGACGCCCCGCCTCGCGGCCCGTTCGAGCGTCCGGGCGACCCGCTGCGAGGTGAACGTGTAGCCCGCCAGACGGATCCGGTCGGTGGCGTTGTCCAGCAGTGACAGCACCGCGTCCGGGGCGTCCGGCAGGACGAACGCGCGCACCCGACCGCCCCGAGCGGTCACGACCGGCCGGTCCGTGCGGCCGACCGGCCGCCACGTGATCGTCCGCCGGCGGTCGAACCGGCCGACCTCCCCCTCCGGAGCGTCGCGGTAGCGCGCAGCGGCGATGGTCTCGTTGTCCCGCACGAGCGTGAGACGCTCGCCGGCGTTGGCCAGCGAGAGCGAGTCGCCGAGGGCGAGCGTGCGCGCGTCGGTCAGGTTCCCGACCGCGGCCGGCGCCCCGGTGAGCGCGATTCGACCCCCGGCCGTCGCGTTCGGCAGGCCGAGCCGCGTTTCGCCGTCGCCGAGTCGATAGGCGCCGAGGTTCGTCCCGAACGGTACCCGCAGGACGACGAACTCGGCGCGGTCCCCCTCTACGACCGGGTTCGGGTACACCGCGACGATCGAGGGGTGGGCGGCCCTCGTCGCGTTCGTGGCGAGCGACGCGCTCCCGGCCGTCGGGTCCAACGGCGGGCTCTCGACGGTCGGGGCGAGCGGCCGGGTCCAGACTGCCGTGCCCGGGCCCGCCGGCGACTCCTTCCGACCGAACCGCGGGTCGCGGTCGGCAGAAGTAGCGACCGCGCCGCTCGCGGACCCGGCGGCGACGATGGCGCCGACGACGAGCAGGACACCGACGGCGACGACCGCGACGGCCCGACCGGTCCGTGACACGGCCGGGACTGGCCCCGGACTCCTACTTAAACTTCGGCGGCGGGGACGCGGTCAGACCGCTTTCTCGGCCTCGGCCTGGACGACGTAGGCGGGGTCGTCGGTGTACTCCGAGAGGACGTCGAGCGCCCGTTCGGTGCCGATCTGGTACAGCGCCCAGGCGGCGCTGCCGCGGACTTCGTCGGCCTCGTCGCCGTCGAGCACGTCGGCGAGCGGTTCGATTGCGCGCGTGTCGCCGATGAGCCCGAGCGCGCGGGCGGCCGCGCTCCGGACCTCGGAGCTGTCGGCGGCCAGCCGGTTCGCGACCGGCTGGGTCGACTCCTCGCTGCCGATCTCGCCGAGCGCGCGGAGGGTGACCTTCTGGAGCGCGGGGTCGCCGTCCCCGTCGATGAAGTCGTGGAGCGTCTCGGTCGCGCGCTCGTCGCCGATCTTCCCGAGGATCGCGACGGGCTGTTTGTTCCGCTTCTGCGCGCGCTGGTGGACCGCGTCGAACGCCTCCTCGGGGCCCATGCGCTCGAGCGCGTCGAGCGCGTTCTCCTCCATGAAGTCGGAACCGAGCGTCTCCAGGGCTTTCAGGATCGGCTCGGGCTCGCCCCGCTTCTCGTAGACTTTGATCGCGTTCCACTCCGGGGGGAAGTCCCGGCGGTTCCCGGGCTCCAGGACGTCGTAGAACCCCTCGGCGTCGAGCTGCTCGCGGACCGTCAGGTCGTCCCACTCCTCGGCGGCCGTCAGGTCGTCCGACAGCGTCCCGGTCGCCTCGAGCAGCGCCGCGATGGCCTCGTCGTCCTCGTCCGGGTCGAGGTCGGCCGCCTCGACGGCCTCGCCCACTTCGCCGAGCGCGTCGGCCAGCGCCCCGTCGTCGGTGCCGTCGGCCGCGAAGGAGTCGTCGAGTTCCTCGGCGGCCGCGCCGAGGAACCGCTCGACCGCGTCGACGACCTCGGGCTCGCCGTCCTCGGTCCAGCGCGTCCCGGTCACCGTCTCGCTCGCGTCCTCGACGGCCGCGACGACGTCCTCGGCGTAGGGGCCGCGCTGGCCGTCCAGGCGGTCGCGCAGGTCCGAGACGCGGTCCTCGAGGTCCGCCCGCGGGTCCTCGGCCTCCTCGTCGTCCTCGTCCGGTTCCGGCAGGTCCGCAGCCTCCAGGTCGGACTCGATCCCGTCGAGCGTGGTTTCCACGCCGTCGAGGTCGGCCTCCGTCTCGGCCGCGTCGAGCGCCTCCTCGGCCTCGTCGAGCCGTTCCGCGACCGACTCGGCGTCCACCGCCTCGTCGGCCTCGACGGCGGCTTCCTCCTCGCCGTCGACAGTGTCCGTCTCGTCGGCGCCGGCGTCCTCGTCGCCGGGCGCCTCGTCGTCCCCGTTACTCATACCCGTTTGTGGGGCTCTCCGTGGCAAAGGCGTTTTCATTCCGGACCCCCGGGGCCGCCCAGACGACGGCCGCGGGATTCCAATCCGTGCCGTCGTCGGGGGGGTTCGACTGGCGTCCGTGCCGTCGTCGGGGGGTTCGACTGGTCGGACCGGCTGGCGAGTCGACGCGTCGGATAGCGGAATACTATGGGGGTACAGTCCCCCTATCGCGTATGCGCCAGCCCGCTGTCGGGACGCCCCCGTCGTACGCCGTCGCGGAGGACGAGGTGCCCTGGGTGCTCGGCACCCGCCTGACGGAACAGTGCGGACCGCTCGCGCGCGCGTCCGAAGGGAGCCGGGTGCTGATGATAGAGGCCCACGACTTCGCCCGGCGACTGCCCTACCACCACCACAAGCTGACGCTCGTGTTCGCCGCGATGCGGCAGTTTCGCGAGCGCCTCGACGCGGCCGGCTACGACGTCACCTACCTGGAGGCGGACACCTTCGGCGAGGCGCTGGCCGACTTCTTCGACGCGCACCCGGACGCGACGCTGGTGGCGATGCGCTCGCCGAGTCACGGCGCCGAGCGACGCTTCCGCGAGCTGGTCGCCGAGGCCGGCGGGGACGTCCGCTTCGTCGGGAACGAACTGTTCGTCAGCACGCGCCAGGCCTTCGACGAGTGGGCCAACGCCGCCCCGGACGAGGAGGCGGAGTCGTTCAGACACGAGCGGTTCTACCGCTGGATGCGCCGGGAGACGGGCGTGCTGATGGCCGAGGGCGACCCCGTCGGCGGCGAGTGGAACTACGACGAGGAGAACCGGGAGTTCCCGCCCGACTCCTGGGACGCGCCGCCGGTTTACGACCCGGACCACGACGACCTGACCGAGGCGACCGCGGAGTGGGTCGCCGAGACGTTCGACGCCTGGGGCAGCGCCGAGGGGTTCGTCTGGCCGGTCACGCGCGAGCAGGCCCGCGAGTGCCTGCGCCACTTCGTCGAGGAGCGCCTCCCCGCCTTCGGCCCCTACCAGGACGCGATGCGGAGCGACGACTGGGCGATGGCCCACGCCCTGCTCTCGGGGGCGCTGAACGTCGGCCTCCTGCACCCGACGGAGGTGATCGAGGCCGTCGCGGACGCCTACCACCGGCGTGACGGGGTGGGCCTCCCGTCCGCGGAGGGGTGCATCCGACAGGTGCTCGGCTGGCGGGAGTTCGTGCGCCACGTCTACCGCCACGCCATGCCGGAGCTGGCGACCGCGAACCAGCTGGACGCGACCCGCTCGCTCCCCGCGTTCTACTGGAGCGGCGAGACCGACATGAGCTGCCTGGCCGAGACGGTCGCGGACGTCCGGGCGCGGGGCTACTCCCACCACATCCAGCGGCTGATGGTGCTGGCGAACTTCGCGACGCTGTGGGGGGTCGAACCCGCCGAGCTGAACGAGTGGTTCCACGCCGCCTACGTCGACGCCTACCACTGGGTGACGACGCCGAACGTGATAGAGATGGGCCAGTACGGCCACGGCGTCTTCGCGACGAAGCCCTACGTCTCCTCGGCAAGCTACGTCGACCGGATGTCCGACTACTGCGGGGACTGCCGCTACGACGAGAGCGAGGACACCGGGGACCGCGCGTGCCCGTTCAACGCGCTGTACTGGGACTTCCTCGACCGCAACGAGGACGACCTGCGGAGCAACCACCGGATGGCACTGATGTACAGCCACGTCGACGACAAGCGCGAGTCCGGCGAACTGGCGGCCGTCCGCGAGCGGGTGGCGGACCTGCGGGACCTGGCCGCCGACGGCGACCTCTGACGGCTGTCGCCGTCCCGATTTGCCGCTGCGACTGCACTCGTGCGGTTGATGCAGAACAGACGGACAGCAGCCAGGACGAGTTCACGGTCGGTGAGCGCCAGAGAAGTCGGCCGCTGTGTGGTGTCTCGATCAAATTGAGTCTTCTCCGTCCATGATAGTGTCTTCTCCCAAGCTCGAAGGCACTAAGAACGAATTGGAATTTGCTTTGCATCAGTTTTAATACCCAGGGAAGCATAGCACGAAGCATAACATGCCGACCCCGGCTAACATCCGTCGGCGGAAGAACGTAGAACAAAGCGAAAAAACCGAGGAGAGGACCAGAGCAGCGGATTGGATCGAAGAGAATGTCATCGGCGAAGTTGAACTTCCGATCCAGTATACCGAACTCGAACGCATGGCAATCGAGGATCTGGGTGAGGAAAATGCCTGGTCCCGACAGCACTTCACCAACGTCATAAAATGGTATTTTGAGTCAGTTGATGACGGAGAAAATAGTGGTATAGAAGATCAAGATAACGAAAGCGCTATCGTCGAATCGGACATCAAGCGTGAATTGGATGCCCAGATTGATGCAACGAATGAATCAATGAGTGATTTTCCCGCTTCAGCAATCAACCCTGAAGGGTATGACACACGATCATACCTTCGCGGATTTGCTGACGGATACGAAGCCGCACTTCACCATGAGGGGAACAGATGACATTCCGTGAGGAGCTATCTGAGTACGTGGAGCGGTCCGCTAGTCTTATAGAGGATTCTCCCCAGATGGACGAGGAGAACACAAAGAGAAAGATTCTCGAACCGTTGATCGATCTTCTCGGATGGGACATTCTTTCTCTCTCGTCGGAAGTCGAGCTTGAATATTCTGTCCAGATGGGATCAGGATCTAAGAAGGTCGACTACGCGCTCAAGCGAGAGGACACCCCTGTCGTATTCGTCGAAGCAAAGGGGTGTGATACGTCACTCGAACAGAGTCAT
>JBDGST010000111.1:9087-21360 GCA_042217365.1 Haloarculaceae archaeon | reverse complement strand
CCAACCCCCACTGTGGCCACCCCGAGGAGAAGTTCGTCCGCTACCTGCTGGAACTGCGCGAGTCCGGCATGGGCCCGGACGCCATCGTCGACGTGATGGGCGACGACTACATGCTGTATGCCTACCCCGGCGACGTCCTCTCCTTTCTCGACGACTCCGTCCGGACGCTCGAAGCCGTCGAGACGCTGGCCGACGTGGACGGCCGCGACGACGTGGCCGACGAGGCCCGCGAAAAGCGGAAACGGCTGCTGTGACCCGCGAAAAGCGAACGCGGTGGACCCGGGAGAAGCGGAAACAGCTACCCTGCGGACGGGCGGGAAAACAGCGACGGCCCGGGGTCGGCGTGAACTAGAGCGTGTCGTCGAAGTTCCCGAGACGGTACGAGGACTCCTCCTCGGCCTCGCCGCCGTCGAGGTCCTCCAGCTGGACGACGTCCTCCTGGTCGTGCTCGTCGAGCTGCTGGCGGAGCTTCGTGACGTAGCGCTTGTGCTCTTCGAGCTGTTCCCGGAGGTGTTCGGCCTCGAGTTCGAGCCGCTCGTGCTCGCGGACGAAGCTCTTTGGCACCTCGACCTTCGGCGGGAACGTCTCCGCGTCGCTCGTGCTCGACTCGTTGAGCTGGTGTTCGGGCGCGACCTCGACCTGGCCGTCGTGGGCGACGAGCATGTCCACGTAGTCGCGGAAGACGGCCGACAGAGACAGATCCCGCTCGTCGGCGATCTCGCGGAGCGTCTCGAACTTGTCCTCGCTCACGCGAAACGAGATCGTCTTGTTCTTGCTCATCGCCGGAACGTCGTTCTCCCATCTACTTAACGGTTTGTCAGACGCTACCACGACCTGGCCGGGCGTGAAATAAACCGGCGTCCGGCCGCGACGCGTGGAAACCGCCGCTTACCGGCGAGCGATCGCGACCAGTCGCCGGCGCCGGCCGCGACGTACGGAGATCGCGGCCGACCGAGCGGGCGCGGTCAGTCGCCGGCGTCGGCCCCGGCGGCGAGTTCGTCGTCCGCTTCGAGGCTCTCCAGCGCCTCGACCACCAGCCGCCGGTAGTTCTCGACGGGGCGGTCGTACTCCTCGCGCGCCATGGCGACGTACTCGTCGACCGTGGCGCCGTCCTCGGGGTCGTCGACCTCGTCGGCCGCGAACGCTTCGACCCGGTCGAGCGTGCGCTCGGCCGTCTCGACGACCCAGCGGTTCCGGGTCGCCTCGTCGACCTCGGTGATCGATTCGGGCCGGACGGAGACGTTCACCTCGCCGTCGTCGGTCTCGTAGGTGCGGGGCTTGCCGACGACCGCGACGTAGGCCGGCGGCTCCAGTTCCCGCAGCATCGAGGCCGCGTCGGGCTGGTACTGGCCGGCGTACATGTAGAAGCGGTCGCCGTTCGGATCGACCACCTGGCCCTGCCAGTACTCGCTCTCGTCGCCGACGTCCTCGGTCTCGACGAGGGTCCCGACGACGAACACGCGGTTGGCCCGCTCGCCCGTCGGGAGCAGCAGGTACACCGGGGCGCGGTCGTCGTCGGACTCCTTGAACGTGTAGCTCGCGTCGTTGAACTCGCCCGCGAACACGCGGCGGGCGACCTCGCGGGTTGGCGTCGTCGCCATCTATATCGACCTCGCTTTGATGAGGGCCGCTTCCGGGTCCCCCGGTTCGGCCAGCGACTCCAGTTCGTCGACCAGGACGTAGCGCCCGAACGTCGGCCCGGTGACGCGGTAGTAGCGCCCGAGCACGTCCGCGCGCATCTCGTCGGCCACCACGGAGGTGTCCAGGGCGTCCATGGCCATGTCCTTGGCCTCCTCCAGGGTGATCCCGGTCAGGTTCTCCGTGGCCTCCCGGTCGAACAGCACCTCGTGGACGTCCTCGCCGTCGTCGAGCACGCCCTTGATCCGGAGGTCGAACTCGCCCTCGACCTCGCCGTGCTCGCTGCAGCGGCCGTTCTGGAGGACGCGCGTGCAGTCGTCCTCGGGACAGCGCTTGATCAGCCCGGACCCCGACTGGACGTCGACCAGCGCGCCCTCGGCGGTCACGTCGTCGCTGCCGACCTCGACGTCGTCGTCGAGTTCCTCGATGACGGTGGTCCGGTTGAGCTTCACCGAGAAGCGGCCCTGGTACTCGTCGGTGACGACGTTTCGCAGGTTGTAGACCGCCCCCTCCGCGAGTTCGGGCAGGTCGGACTTCGACCACTTGGTGAACTTGATCGTGCCGGTCTCGTCGCCCAGCAGACCGACCTGCGCGACCGCCTCCGAGCGGGGCTCCCAGAGCTCGACGACCTTCGCGGTGAGGTCGACCCACTCCTCGGGCGCGTCGACGTCGGCGACCTCGACCTGCTCGTTGCCGCCGCCCCCGCCCAGGTCGTCGCGCTCCATGCCCGCCTCGTCGAGGTAGGTGTTCGTGACGCTCCGGCGCGCCTCCGAGACGGGGACCTTGTACTCGTTGACCAGCGTGTCGAGTCGCTCCTCGACGTCCGCGACCGACACGTCGAGCTGGTCCTGAAACTGTTCGTGTATCTCTTCCGCGTGGGTACGCAAATCCGTCATTGCTGTTCCTGTCTCCGCGTTGTTTTCGGCGGGAGACGCGTCGAGTTTGGTCGCCCCCACGTATAAACCCTCGGCTACCCGGGTGGAAGTGAAAAGAGGGCGTTCGAGTGCGAATACGCGCGTTATCGACGACCAGCCGTCGACGTCACCGACGGACCGGCGCGGGCGGGAGCGGCCGACGAGAGGGGGAACGCGAGTCGGTCAGAACGTCTCCAGGTACCGGTCGATCTCCCACTGGCTGACGTCGACGAGGTACTCCTGGAACTCCTCGCGCTTGGCCTTCACGAACTGCTCGGACGTGTGGGGGCCGAGCGCGTCCATGACGACCTCGTCCGCCTCGAGGGCGTCGATGGCGTTCCCGAGGTTCGTCGGGAGCGTGTCGATGCCGTACTCCTCGCGCATGGCCTCGTCGAACTCGTAGATGTTCTCCCGGACCGGGTCGGGGCAGTCGAGGTCGTTCTCGATCCCGTCGAGACCGGCGTGGATCATCGCGGCGAAGGCGAGGTAGGGGTTACACGACGGGTCCGGCGACCGCAGTTCGATCCGCGAGGCGGCGGGGACGCGCGCGGCGGGCTTGCGGACCAGCGCGGAGCGGTTGACGTCCGACCACGCGATGTACACCGGCGCCTCGTAGCCCGGCACCAGCCGCTTGTAGGAGTTCACGGTGGGGTTGGCGACGGCCGTGATGGCCGGCGCGTGTTCGAGGACCCCCGCGAGGAACTGCTTGGCCGTGTCGCTCAGGTTGAACTCGTCGTCGTCGTCGTGGAACGCGTTCTCGCCGTCCTCGGTGAAAAGCGAGAGGTGCGTGTGCATGCCCGACCCGTTGATCCGGGGGATCGGCTTGGGCATGAACGTCGCGTGCAGGTCGTGCTGGGCGGCGATTGCCCGGACGACCGACCGGAACGTCGCGACGTTGTCGGCCGTCGTCAGCACGTCGTCGTACTTGAAGTCGATCTCGTGTTGGGACTGGGCGACCTCGTGGTGGCTCGCCTCGACGTCGAGACCCATGTCCTCCAGCCCGTAGATGATGTCCCGCCGGACGTCCGTCGCGAGGTCCTTCGGCGCGAGGTCGAAGTACCCGCCCGTGTCCGAGTACTCCGTCCTCGCGTCGCCGTCCTCGTCCTCCTCGAACAGGAAGAACTCGGGTTCGGGCCCGGCGTTGACCGTATACCCCAGGTCCTCGGCCCGGGCGAGCGCGTCCTTGAGGATCTGGCGCGGGTCGCCGACGAACGGCTCGCCCGTGCTGGTGTCGTGGACGTCACAGATGAGACGCGCGCTCTTCCCGCCCTCGAGGTCGTCACGGTCCCGCCACGGCAGGATCGCGAACGTCGAGGGGTCGGGAACGAGGCGCATGTCCGACTCCTGGATGCGGACGAAGCCGTCGATGGAAGAGCCGTCGAAGTAGATGCCTTCCGTGAACGCCTTCTCGGCCTGGTCGGCCGTGATGGAGACGTTCTTGACCGTCCCCAGGATGTCCGTGAACTGCAGGCGCAGGAAGTCGACGTTCTTCTCGTCTATCTCGTCGAGGACGGCCTGTGCCTCCGCAGAGAGACCACCGTCAGGTTTCGCGTTATCGCTTGTCATGTTTATCGACGGAAGGAGAGTTGAGGCCTATTACTAAAATCCTACCCCTTTGCGCAAATCTGACGGTCGCCCCTCCGAAACTGGATATTCGTAAAATTCTAAAACCCACGGGCCGAGGGTAGGCGTAATGACGTACGAAAATCTCGACCGGAAGCTAGTGAACGCCCTTCTGGGCGACGGGCGCGCGAGCCTGCGCAGTCTCGCCGAGGACCTCGACGTCTCGGTGACGACCGTCTCGAATCACCTCTCCGACCTGGAGGAGGACGGCATCATCCAGGGGTACACCCCCAAAGTCGACTACGACGAACTCGGCTACGACGTCACCGCCATCGTCCAGCTCAAGGTCGAGGGGAGCGCCCTCCCCGAGGTCACCGAGACGCTACGCGACCACGACCAGATGATCTCCGTCTACGAGGTCACCGGCGACTACGACATCATCGCCATCGGCAAGTTCACCGACACCGACGGCATGAACCGCCACATCAAGGACCTGCTCGTCGACCCCGAGATCAAGGAGTCCAACACCAGCGTCGTCCTCAACGCCCCCTCCGAGCACGAGCAGTTCGAGCTCGAAACCGACGACTGACGGCGCGCGACCGTCCGTGTCCGTCCCCGCCCCGTGACCCGCGCGGGTCCGACGGCCGTCGTGCGGTCGTCTGACGGGTTTTCTTGTGTGATAAGCGGCCTCGTTGAGGCATGGACAGCCCGCGCGACACCCACCGGACTGCCGTTCTCGACGGCGAGAACGACCGCGAGCCGGGCGACCGGGACCTGCGCGACGTGTTACGGGGCCTGGTCGTCGACGACGGGCGGGGCGACCCCGCCATGGCGGACGTCGCCGCGGCGGCGGGGGGCTCCGAGCGACTGCTGCCGGAGCTGCTGAGCGCGCTGGCGGACGACGCGACGGCGGTCAGGATCGGCGCCGCCTGGACGCTGTGTGCGCTGGCCGACGACCGGCCGGCGGTCGTCGAGTACCTCGCCGCGCGGCTCGCCGACCGGACCGACGGCGAGGAGCCGTTCGAGGTCGGCCAGGTGCTCGCGTACCTTCGGGGCCGCTACCCCGGCCGGGTCGCCGGGGCCGTCGACGCCGCCGTCGCCCACGAGCGCCTCGGCGGCGACGAACCGGCGTCGGCGGTCGAAACCGAACCCGGTGACGGGAGAGACTCGCCCGGCGACCGCCGCCCGAGCCCCGGGAGCGAGAAGGGGAACGAGCCTCGGCGTACCGGGAGCGGGACCGAACGTCGCGGCTCGCCGGCCCGCGTCGAATCCGGCCCGGACGAGGGGAAACGCATCGAGACCGACGGCGGCGTCCCGGCGGACGCGGTCACCGACCTGGGCGACGGCCGGCAGGTCGTCCGGACCGAAAGCGCCCAGCGGCCCGCCACGCCCAGCCGACCCGGCGACGCGGCCGTCGGGCCGGGCGGCCCCGTCGCGCCCGCCGACGACCCGCCCCGCGACCACCCGACACATCCCGACTTCGAGCCCGGCGAACGCGACGCCCGGGGGGACGCGAGCGGGCGCGGCGAACCGTCGACCCGCGGTAGTTCGACCCCTCCAACGGTGGACCGCTCCAGGAGACCGGCGGGCAGCGAGGGGTCGGCGGCGACTCCGGCGGTCGAGGACGGGGACGAGGAGGGGCCGGAGACGTTCGCGGCGATCGGGTCGCTGAGCGACCTCGACCGGCTCTCGGCGGTCGACCGGGGCGTCGAGGACCGGTACGCGGCCGGCTACCGCTGCCGGGCGGTCAGTGACGGCGAAGAGCGCGGCACCGCAGTCCGGCTGTTCGACCGCCCGGACGAGGGCGACCGCCTCGCCTTCCGCGCCGACCTGGAGGACTGCCTGGCCCGCTGGCAGGCGGTTGGGGAGTCCGACCGGGTCGTCGGCGTCGCGGAGTGGGGCAAGCGCCCCCGGCCGTGGGTCCGCACCGAACCGGTCGACGCGTCGCTGGCCGAGCGGGGCCGACCCCCGGTCGACGAGGCCGTCGACCAGGCCGTCGAACTCGCCCGGGCGGTCGGCGAGCTACACGCCCGCGGCGCGGTTCACGCCGGGATCGACCCGGAGAACGTCGTCTACCCCTGCTCGATGGACGCCATCGAGCGGCCGATGCTCGACAACGTGGGGCTGATGGGTCCCTTCCGGTCGTACTTCGAGCCCGCGAACTACCTCGACCCGCGCTTCGCCGCGCCCGAGTACTTCGACGACGAGTTCGGCACGGTCGACGCCGCGACGGACGTCTACGGCCTGGGCGCCGTCGTCTACTTCCTGCTCGCCGGTCGGCCGCCGTTCGACGGCTCCTACGCCGAGGTCCGGCGCGGCGTGCTCGACGAGCGACCGCCGGCGCCCAGCCGCGTGAACGACGCCGTCCCCGCCGACCTCGATTCCGTCGTCGCCAGAGCCCTCCGGAAGCGGAAACTCAACCGGTACGACGCCGTCGAGACGTTCCGCCGCGAACTCGAACGGGTCCGCGACGGGCGGTAGGGCGGCGCGCTTCGCTGGAGCCGGCCAATATTCTGGAACTGGCCCCGCAGCCCGGTACTGGCGCGGTCTACCGTGACTGCCGCGGTGGCGGCCCGAGCCCGGCCCGACCGGACCGGTCGGAGACCGAGGAAGGGCATTTAGCCGTCGAGCGCGTGGTAGTTGTTGACATAAATCGTGAAGACGGATTCGTCTACAGGCGGCTCGACCAGTACAGCACGACCCGGTCCTGCCCCGGTCTCGGCGGTCGGCTCGGCAGGTCCAGACGGGGACAGCTACCGCGCGAGAGCGGTCCGTGCCGCGGTCTCGGGAGTCGCGGACGCGGCAGACGCCGCGGTGGGGACAGCCCGGACGGGGCCACCGTGACGCCCCCGGACCTGTCCGACCCGCACGTCCTCGCCCGGACGCTCGTGACCCGGTACCTGTCGACGCCGGAGACGAACCTCACCGGCCGCGTCACCGAGGACGGCGTCTCCTACTACCGGGTCGTGGGCACCGGGGACCCCGCGTCACCGGCGCTCGACGACGTCCTCCGGTATCGCGTCGTCGCGTTCGTCGACCCGCGCGGGTTCGTCCGAAACGTCTCCGCGGAGTACCTGGTGTCGGGCGCCGGGGGCGTCCGCGAAGTTCGGTTCGAGGCGACCTACGGCCGGTTCGGTACGACCGAAGTCGACCCGCCGGGCTGGTACGTCCGCGAGTTCGGGGCGAACCGGACGGCCGGCGACTCCGGCGAACGACCGGCCGGGTAGGTCCGGGAACGGGACCCCGGGCCGGCCGGCGACTCCGGCGCACGACCGGCCGGGTAGGTCCGGGAACGGGACCCCGGGCCGGCTGGCGCCGTTCAGACGCCCAGCGCCGCTGCGAGCGCGCGGTAGAGGCCGAACCCGACCGCGACGGACGCGACGAGCGTGATTAGCCAGAACGCGAGCGTCACGCCGATCTTCCTGCGGGAGACGCCGGCCGACCCGCCGGCGAGGCCGCCGCCGATCACGCCCGAGATGATGATGTTGTTGAACGAGATGGGGATGCCGAGCGCGATGGCCGCCTGGGCGATGATGAACCCGGGGACGAGCGCCGCGATGGAGCGGCGGACGCCGAGTTGTGCGTACTCCCGGGAGGTCGCCTGGAGGAGGCGGGGTGCGCCCATCCAGGCGCCGCCGAGGATGCCGGTCGCCCCGAGGGCGAGCAGCGCCACGCCCGGGAGGGCGAGTTCGACCGTGTAGAGGTTCTCCAGCGGGCCGGTCGCGAGACCGACCTGACTGCCGCCGCTGGAGAACGCCACCAGGCTCCCCAGGAGGACGAGAAACGTCTTGATCCCGCGGTCGACCGAGGCCTGCGTCCGCCGGCGGACGAACGCGAACGCCGCGACCCCGAGCAGGAGCGTCACCGCCACCTCCGTGGCGTCGAGCCCCGCGACGGCCGGCGCGCCGACCTCTCTGGCCGCCCAGGCGGAGAGAGAACTCTGGCTCCGCGCCGGGCCCGACGGGATGACCGCGAGTTCGACGTTCGCGACGATGGCCCCGACGACCCCCGCCAGCAGCGGCACCCCGACCGTCTCGGGGATGTCGTCGCGCCGGAGCAGCGTCGCCGTGGCGTACGCGAGTCCCCCGGAGACCGGGGGAACGAGCGCCCAGAATATCGCTATCCGCCGGTACGTGTCCACGGCCGGGTCGCCGCCCAGCGAGAGGCCGACGCCGATCATCGCGCCGGTCGTCGCGAACGCCGCCGGGACCGGATAGCCGGTGTAGACGCCGAACGCCATGAAGGTCGTCGCCGTCAGCAGGCCGGCGACGGCCGCGAGCGACGTGATCGCGACGCCGTCGATCAGGCCGGCGCCCACCGTCTCGGAGATGCTCCCCCCCTGGGTGAGCGCCCCCGCGGCGGCGAGGATCCCGATGAGGAACGCGGCCCGCATCGTCGAGATGGCGTTGGCGCCGATGGCGGGCGCGAACGGCGGCGAGTTGCTGTTGGCCCCGAGCGCCCAGGCGGTCGCCAGGCTCGTGACCGTCGCGAGGACTGCGAGCGCCCAGAACGTGATCCCGGTCACCATCGCCGTCCCTCCGACAGCCGACGCGGACCGGCGTCACCGGCCGTGTGGTCCATCGCCCGGGAGGTTGGCGGCCAGCGGTAAAACCTTCACGCACGCGTTCTCGGTCCGGGTCGGACGACAGCCGGGATCCCGACGGCGCGAGCGGACCGTCCGATAGCGGCCACCCGGGGTGGTGACGCGAACCCTTTTGTCCCGCGAGCGGAACCGGGGACCCATGGACGACGCGCTGATGCTCTCGCGACACCCGGACGAGCGCTGGGAACTGGCCCGACAGATGGGCGTCACGCACGCGGTGACGGGCATGCCCCGGAACGCCGACGGCGAGCCCTGGGCGTTCGAGCCGCTGCTGGAGCTGAAAAACCGGTTCGCCGACGCCGGGTTCGAACTCGACGTCATCGAGGACCGCCCGCCGCTCGACGACGCCATCCTCGGCCGCGAGGGGCGCGACGAGCAGATCGAGACCGTCAAGACCCTCCTGCGGAACATGGGCCGGGTCGGCATCGACGTCTGGTGTTACGTCTGGATGGCGCCGCTGAAGGTGCTGCGGACCTCACAGTCGGTGCGCGGGCGCGGCGACTCGCTGGTGACCCGCTACCGCGACGAGGAGATGCAGCGCGGCCCCGACCTGGCGGGCGCGAGCGAAGAAGAACTGTGGGACAGCCTCGAGTACTTCCTAGAGGAGGTCGTCCCGGTCGCCGAGGAGGCCGGCGTCAAACTCGCCCTCCACCCGGACGACCCGCCCCACGGCCCGGTCCGGGGGGTCGACCGGATAATCACGAGCGTCGAGAACTACCGCCGCGCGATGGACCTCTACGACTCCGAGTACAACGGCATCACCTTCTGCCAGGGGAACTTCTCGGCGATGGGCGCGGACGTCCCCGCCGCGATCCGCGAGTTCGACGACCGCATCCACTTCGCGCACTTCCGCGACGTCGAGGGCGAACCCGACGAGTTCACCGAGGTGTGGCACGACGAGGGCCCGACCGACATGGGCGCCGCGTTCCGCGCCTACGAGGAGATCGGCTTCGACGGCCCGATCCGCCCGGACCACGTGCCCACGATGGCCGGCGAGGACAACTCCTCGCCCGGCTACCACGACAGGGGGCGCCTGTTCGCCGTCGGCTACATGAAGGGGCTGCGCGACCAGTACCACTCGATGCGGGAGGAGTAGGGGGCCGCGACGCGTCGGCCGCGCGGTCGTCATACGGGCCGTCTTCGCTCGGGAGTGACAGAGCCATCCCCGCTCGGCTGTCGACACCCGCCGTTCCCGCTCGGGGGGAGGCGGAAGTATCACCGAGAAAGGGGCGGCTATTTCGCTGCTTTCGTTACTTTCATGACTCATGACTACCGTCAATTTCGTCGCTAACGTCACTAACATACTTATCATTCGAGTCACTACTGGCGGACGGCGATGTCCATCGACAGGGAAACCTTCGAGAACGCGAGTGAGAGCGAACTCGAAGAGCTCTCGGTCCCGGACCGGGTGCTGGGGTTCCTGGCCGCGAACGACGACCGCGCGTTCAAGGCACGCGAGATCGCGTCGCAGACCGGGCTCGACGAAGGCGCCGTCAGCACGGCCCTCTCGCGGTTGAAGGACCGGGGGCTCGTCGACCACAAGGCGACGTACTGGGCGGCGACCGCCGACAGAGAGCGACTGGAGGGGTATCGCGGCTACGAGCGGGCGACGGCGCTGTTCAACGAACAGGTCGGTGACGAAGACCGGTCGGAGTGGCGTGACCACGCCCCCGACGAACCCCATCCGAGTGTGGGGGACGAGCAGTGACGGACGAGGCGGAACGGCCGGTCTTCGAACGCGGTGACGTCGTGTACGGCGCCGACCCGTTCAAGGAAGACGGCACAGCCCGCCCCTGGCTCGTCATATCCAACCACGAGGGGCGCCCGTTCCACGGAGAGCAGTACATCGCACTCACGCTCACGACGAAATCGTGGATGGACGGCCTCGTCGAGGTCCCGGAATCGAGCTGGGTCCGGGGCGGTACACCAGACCGAAGCCGCATCGTCCCGTGGGGCGTGCAGTCGATCGACCGCTCGGACATCGACTTCTGGCAGGGACGTCTCGACGGCGATGTCGTCGACGAAGCTGTCGGCGGCCTCGTCGACGAACTACAGCGGTAGTTCACTGTACACAGCGGCCAGTCCGTCGTGGCGGTCAGTCACCTACCGGTGTTCGGAGCCATACGGATCGCTGTAACGATTCACCGGGACGACCGCACGCAGTCGTGCGGTCGATCCGGTAATGACTTACAGCGATCCGTATCAGACAGTCCGCCCACGTGAGTCGAACGCGATCCGCCGGCTCAATCCTCCGTCACTTCGATGACCTCGTGACAGGCGCCGATCGGGTGGTACCCGACGGTGACCTTCGGCGTGGGGTCGATGTCGTCGTGGACCTCGTTGTCCGGGGTGAGCTTGAAGTACCAGTTGCCGTACTTGCGGTTGACCAGGTTGTCCCAGGCGTGGGCCCAGACCTCGTCGTACCGGTCCCAGTAGTCGTCGTCGCCGGTGATCGTCGCCAGGCGGGCCGCCGCACCCAGCGCCTCGCAGGACGGCCAGTAGTACTTGTCGGCGGTGATGACCTCGCCGTCGCGGTCGAAGTTGTAGACGAAGCCGCCGCGCTCGTCGTCCCAGCCGTTCTCGACGGCGGCCTCGAAGTAGCGCTCGGCGCGGTCGACGAGCCAGCCGGCGTCGCTGTACTCGCTGAGGTTCGCGAGCAGCTTCGCCCACTCCAGGAGGTGGCCGGGCTGGTAGCCCCACGGCCGGAAGAGGTGGGCCGGCTGGTCGCGGTTGTACTCCCAGTCGATCTCCCAGTCGGTCGTGAAGTGCTCCCAGACGAGGCCGTCCCCCTCGTCGGCGAGGTCGCGGGCGATGTTCCCGGCGATGGTCAGCGACCGGTCGAGGTACGCCTCCTCGCCGGTCGCCTCGTAGGCGGCGAGGAACGCCTCGCAGGTGTGCATGTTGGCGTTCTGGCCGCGGTACTCCTCGACGGGCACCCAGTCCGCGTCCAGCTTGTCGCGACAGAGGCCGTGCTCGTCTTCCCAGAAGTGCTCGGTGATGAGGTCGGCCGTCTCGGCGACGTGCTCGCGGGCCCGGGGGATCCCGGCCTTCGCCGCCGTCGAGTACGCCAGCAGGACGTGCGCGTGGCCGTAGCAGGTCCGCTGGGAGTCCTCGACCTCGCGGCCGGAGTACGTCCAGGGGTAGCCGCCGTCGGGCTGGCGCCAGGTGTCGAGCAGGTAGTTGACGCCGTGCTCGGCGGCGGTGCGACACCAGTCGGGTCCGCCCAGGAGTTCGCCGACGCTGAAGTTGAACACGAAGCGGGCGGTCCCGACGAGGTGTTTGGCCTTCGCGTCGTAGACGTGCCCGTCGACGTCGCTGAGCTGACCGACGTACCCGCCAAAGCGGGTGTCGATGCAGTCGGGATAGGAGTAGTTCAACAGCCCGACTGCGTGCTGGTGGAGCCACCGCTCGTCTCGGAACGTCCGGGGATCTGTCGCCATGAAGGGGGCTTCCATCCCGTCCAGAATAAAGGTTGAGCACTCGGCACCCCAGACCGCCGTCTGCGGGATGGCGTTCCCGCGCGGGTCCGACCGTCTCCCGGGGTCGCGCTCCCGG
>JBDGST010000111.1:0-8987 GCA_042217365.1 Haloarculaceae archaeon | reverse complement strand
TCCCGGGGTCGCGCTCCCGGCCCCGGCGGCCGTCTCCCGGGGTCGCGTTCCCGAATCCGGTCGGTCAGTCGTCCGCGGGGGCAACGGCGTCGCTCGCTTCGCCGTCGTCGTGGGTCCCCCGTTCTATCTCGGTGAGCGTGCCGACGGCGTAGCCGACCAGCGCCGCCCCGAGGACGAGCGCCTGGAGGCCGACCCGGTCGGCCAGCGGGAGGGGGAGCAGGAGCGTCCCGTTGTACGCGACCAGGTAGACGACGAGCGTCCCGAGCGCGATCCACTTCCGGTCGCGCCAGGTCTCGTCCTCGAAGCGGTCGCCGTAGTTGCGCTCGACCCGGAACCACAGCAGGGCGCCCACCAGGGCCGAGACGCCGACGGCCCCCGCCAGCGCCGGGTCGCGGACGAACCACCAGACGCCCGCGGCGACCAGCCCGCCCGAGGCGAGCGCGAGGGCGCGGTGACGGATCGGTCGTGACATCGACGGGCGTACGCCGTCGCGGTCCAAAACTGTTCGGCCCGGCGAGACGGCGCGCCGGACGGCTCGAACGGCGTCCACACACCCACACACCGCCCCCGGCGCCCGGCGGCCTATAGGTCGATGCGCTCCTCGTACCCCTGTTCGCGGGCCCGCTCTTTGGCCCGTTCGATGACGTCGCTCTTCGCTCGCGTGTAGGCCCCCACGTCGTGGGGATGCTCCGCGGCGGCCGCCCGCTTGACCCGGGCGTACTCCTTGCGGATCCCGGGGCGGTCGCGCAAGAACTCCCGCAGGAGCAGGTAGTTCTCGACGGCGGACTCGCGCGGGCGGACGTGGACGTTGAACTCCTGGCCGTCCTCGTCGGTGCGCGTGTGTTCGATCCACGGCTCGTCGCCGCGTTCTCTCGCCAGGGGCCAGTCGGCCGCGTCGAGGCGGTCGCTCACTGCCCGCGCGGTCCCCATGTCCTCGACGACGGGGCAGACGTCGATGATCGGCTTGGCCGCGAGCCCGGGGACCGACGTGCTCCCGACGTGCTCGATGGAGACGACGAGGTCGCCGATCACCTCGGCCATTCGCTCGCGCTCGCGCTCGAACAGCCCGGGCCAGGCGGGGTCGTAGTCGACGATCTCGATGGTGTAGTCGGGCACGGGGTTCGACGGGTTGACACACCCGGCTGATAAACCCTGTCCCCCACGTCCGACCGTCACAGCCCGTCGATCCGCCACGGTCCGCCCGACTTCCGGCCGTCCGCCGTTTCGAGCGACCTACGCCGGGTCCAGCAGCGTCTCGCCCGCGGCCATGTGTTCCTCGACCGCGTCCAGGTCCAGCGTTACGCCCAGTCCGGGGTCGTCGGGGAGCGCGACGGTCCCGTCCTCGATGATGGGGTCGTCCTCGACGTAGTCGTCCCAGTTGGGGTCGTCGCGGGCGTGCCACTCCATCGCGAGGAAGTTGGGGACGGCGGCCGCGACGTGGGCGCCGGCCATCGTCCCCAGCGGCGAGGAGACGTTGTGCAGTGCGACGGGGATGTAGTAGTCGTCGGCCCGGTGGGCGGTCTTGACCGTCTCGCGCATCCCGCCGAACTTCGGCATGTCCGGCTGGAGGACGTCGACGGCCTGCTCGTCGATGAGCTGCCGGACGCCGTGGGTCCGGTAGACGTTCTCGCCGGCGCAGATGGTCGTGTCGGTCGCGCGGGTGAGCTCGCGCTGGACGTCGAGGTTCTCCGGCGGGACGACGTCCTCGAGCCACCAGACGTCGTACTCCTCGATGGCCGACGCCAGCCGGCGGGCGCTGTCCCCGGCGTAGTTCCAGTGGCAGTCGAAGGCCACGTCGGCGTCGTACCCGACCCGCTCGGTGACCGCCTCGACGATCCGGCGCTTGTAGTCGACGGCCTCCGCGTTGAGGTGGCGGTTGTGTGCGTCGCGCTCGTAGCGCTTGCTCGCGTCGAGGTCGAACTTCAGGCCCGAAAAGCCCTCGTCGAGCACCTCCTCGGCGGTGTCGGCGTAGCTCTCGGGCGCGTACGGGTCGAAGTCCTCGGGTTCCTCGTCGCTCTTGAGGTGAGTCCCGGCGTGACAGTCCACGTACATCCGCACGTCGTCGCGGTACGACCCCCCGAGCAGGCGATAGGCGGGCTGGTCCATCAGCTTCCCGGCGAGGTCGTGCAGCGCGATATCGAGCCCGGAGACGGCGTGGACGCCCACGCCCGCGAGCGACCCGTACGCGGAGGTGCCCTCGAACAGGCGCCGGGAGAGGGGCTCCAGGTCCCGCGGGTCCGCCCCGACGAGGAGGTCCTCGCCGGCCTGCTCGACGACGTCGCCGACGCCCGGGCCCCAGTAGCACTCGCCGGTGCCCGCGACCCCCGCGTCGGTGTAGATCCGCACGAACGTCCACGTCCAGTCGTCCGATACCTGTGTCGTCTGCACGTCGGTGATCTCGACCGTCATGGACCCCGATTTTGCGCCCTGGCGTAAGTACCCGAGGGTCCCGGAAGTTCGCGCCCCGGTCCCCGGAGATCCGCGCCGACCATCCCCGAACGCCGCGTCCGCGGATACGTCCCCGAACGCCGCGTCCGCGGATACGTCCCCGGGACTTCCGCCACCCACAGAACCAAGGACTCCCCCACCCACTCGGGGCTCATGGGTCCCGAGTACGACTTCGACCTCGACGACGAGCCCCGCGAACTCGACATCACAGACCTGGAACGCATCGAGCGGTTCAAGGAGGCCGGCTACGGCGGCAACGTCGCCGACGCCCTGCACGACGTCGGGGTCCGGGAGTTCGTCTTCGCCCAGGACTTCTTCGGCGTCACCGACGAGACGCTCGCCGGCCGCGCGCTGCCGGTGAAGCTCCACACCTACCCCAAGACCGACGAGGTCGAGGAGTATCTGGAACAGCAGTGGGAGGAGCAACGAGACGGCGTCCACCCCCAGAAGGTGATGATGCGGACCGTCGAGGAGAAGCCGGACGGGACGGTCCTCTGTTTCGACACCGGCGGGGACATGCAGCCGGCCCACTTCGGCGAGATGAGCTGTACGCTCGCCGAGGCCCACGGCGCCCGGGGCATGCTCTGTGCCGGTAACGTCCGGGACACGCGCTACGTCAAACAGCTCGACGAGTTCCCCGTCTACACCCTCGGGACGGTCCCCAACTGGCACGGCGGCTGGGAGATCATCGAAGTCGACCAGACGATCCACATGCCCGGCCACCTCAGCCACTACGTGACCGTCCGGCCGGGCGATTTCGTCTTCGCCGACTTCGACGGCGCGCAGCTCATCCCCCGCGAGGTGGTCGACGAGGTCCTCCTGCGCGTCGAGGAGATCTACGAGCAGGAAAACGACGAGCGGCGGCAGATCCGCGAGGGGAAGTCGATCGACGAAGTGTACGAGGACTTCGGGGTCCTGTGAGGGGGCCGACGGATGCCTATCGAAACGCGTCGCCGCGGCGACGGCGAGTTCGCGTTCGCGGCCGACGGCGACGTGACGAGGCTACGGTTCGTCAGCGAGGGAGTCGTCCGGCTCACGCACGCCCGCGGCGAACCCCCCGATCCGGACAGCCTGATCGTGCGGGACGGCGCCGGGACCGGCGTCGACGCGTCGGTGACCGAGCACGCGGACCGGTACGTGCTGAGCGGCCCGGAGCTCCGCGTCGAGGTCGACGCCGAGACGGGCGCGGTCGCGTGGCGGACGGCGGACGGCCGGCGCCTGCTCTCCGAGGCGCCCGGCGGCGGCAAGACGCTCGACGCGGTGTCGATCGACGATCTCACGGGCGGGAGAGACGTCGCCGGCCCGCGGGAGTCGACCGACCGCGACGCCTACGAGGCCCGGTTCGCGGTCGAGTTCGGCGACGAGGCGCTCTACGGCCTCGGCCAGCACGAGGAGGGCGTCGCCGACTACCGCGGGGAGTCCCAGGTCCTCTACCAGGACAACAGGAGGGTGTCGGCGCCCGCGCTCGTCTCGACGAACGGGTACGGCCTCCTCTGGGACGCCGCCGGGCTGTCGGCGTTCCACGACGACCGGCACGGCAGCTACGTCTGGACGGAGTGTGTCGACCAGTTGGACCTGTACTTCGTGTACGGGCCGGACCTGGACGACGTGGTCGCGGGCTTTCGCGAGCTCACCGGCGAGTCGACGCTGTTCCCGAAGTGGGCCTACGGCTACGTCCAGTCCAGGGAGCGCTACGAGACGGGCGAGGAGCTCGTCTCGGTCGCCGAGGAGTACCGCGACCGCGGGGTGCCCCTGGACGTCCTCGTCCAGGACTGGCAGTACTGGCCCCGGGAGCCGGCCGAGGGCAACCCGAGCGGCGAGCCCGAGTGGCTCCACTCCGAGGGGGAGGCCCACCAGTGGGGCCAGAAGTCCTTCGACCCGGACCGGTTCCCCGACCCCGAGGGGACCTTCGACCGCCTGCACGATCTGGACGTCAACGCGATGATCTCGGTGTGGCCGAACATGATCCGCGGGCCGAACCACGACGAGATGGCCGAGCGCGGCCACCTCCTCGACGACGCGGGCGCGGGCGGGTTCTTCCAGCACGACTACTACGACGTCTTCGACGCGGACGCCCGCGAGCTGTACTGGCAACAGGCCCGCGAGGGGCTCTGGGACCGCGGGATCGACGGGTGGTGGTGTGACTCCACCGAGCCGTACGACCCGACGTTCGGCGGGGGCTCCGGGACCGAGCCGTTCCGGCGCGCCTCGACGGTGGCCGACGCGTTCTACCGGGTGATCGACCCCGGCTACGTCAACGCCTACTCGCTGCAGCAGGCGCGGGCGATGTACGAGGGCCAGCGGGCGACGACCGACGAGAAGCGCGTGCTCAACCTCACGCGGAGCGGCTACCCGGGCCAGCAGCGCTACGGCGCGATCACCTGGTCCGGTGACATCGAGGCGACGTGGGACCGGTTCGAACAGCAGATCGCCGACGGCCTCCAGTTCACCGCCACCGGCAACCCCAACTGGACGCTCGACATCGGCGCGTTCATCGTCGGCGAGGACGACTGGCCCGACCGGGACCTGTCCAACGGCAGGATCGGCGACCTGGGCTACCGTGAGCTGTACACGCGGTGGTTCCAGTTCGGGACGTTCCTGCCGATGCTGCGCTCGCACGGGACGGACACGCCCCGCGAGGTGTGGCGGTTCGGCGAGCCCGGCGACCGGTTTTACGACACCATCGTCAAGTTCGACGAGTTGCGCTACCGGCTGCTCCCGTACATCTACTCGCTGGCGGGCTGGGAGACCCACCGCGAGTACACGATGTTCCGCCACCTCGCGTTCGACTTCCGCGCGGACGACGCCGTGCACGACGTCGCCGACCAGTTCATGTTCGGGCCCGCGCTCATGGTCTGCCCGGTCACCGAGCCGATGTACTACGGGCCGGGCTCCGACCTCATCGAAGGCCGTGCCAAAGCCCGCGAAGTGTACCTCCCCGCGGGCACCGACTGGTTCGACTTCTGGACGGGCGAGAGTTACGACGGCGGACAGAGCGTCCTGGCGGACGCCCCCCTGGAGAAAGTCCCGCTGTTCGTCCCGGCGGGCAGCATCCTCCCGATGGGGCCGGTCCAGCAACACACCGGCGAGAAGCCCGACGCCCCCTGGCAGGTGCGCGTCTATCCCGGCGGGGACGGCAAATTCGACCTCTACGAGGACGCCGGCGACGGCTACGACTACGAGGACGGCCAGTTCGCCTGGACGCCCCTCGAATGGGACGACGCCGCGGGCGAACTCCGGATCGGCGCGCGAGAGGGCTCGTTCCCCGAACTCGTCGAGGAGCGCGAGATCCAGGCCGTCCTCGCCGGCGAGGGTCGCGCCACGGGGAAACCGCGAGTCGACGAGTCCGGGGGCACGTCCGTCACCTACGACGGGACGGCCGTGACGGTTTCGACGGACCGCTGACGAGCGAGCGGAGGACGAGGGGTTCCGGCGGCGGACGGACCCCGGGCGGTTCGCCGACCGACTGCCGCCGGTCTGCGGTCCGCCGGAGCGGCCGACGGTGCTAAGGTCGGCGACGCCGAACGGGGTGTAATGGACGAGGACCGCATCGAGCGGATACTCAGGCAGAAGCTCCGGTCGGCGGGCCGGCAGGTCGGCGAGGCAAAGCGGGCCTACCGGCACGCCAGGCGGGCCGCGGCGGCCGACCTGCCGTTCGACGAGTCGGGCGAGGCCCGGATCGTCTGCCGGCGGTACGCCGAGCGCCGCGCGGTCGAACTCGACGCCGAGTCGAAACCGGCGTGTTTCGACCCGCAGTCCGTCGACTGCCGGGGCTGCGTCGAGGACATCGAGAACGGCGACGTCGAAACCTGGTGACGGGGAACGCTCGGTGGGTATCTCCCGGAGAACTCGGTCGCCAGCCACGCACGAACGTCCCGCGGCGCCCGCCTATCGCTCCCGGACGACGACGAACTCCGCGAGGTCGCGCAGGTACTCCATGGCCTGTGAATCGGCGGCGTCGACCCGGGAGAGCGACTCCAGGGCGGCCTCGGACTCCTCGCGGGCGCGCTCGTTGGCCGCCTCCGGCGTGAGGTCGGCGACTTCGACCAGCGACGGGCGCTCCATCGCGGCGTCGCGGCCGGCGGGCTTGCCCAGGTCCTCGGCGTCGGCGGTCGCGTCGAGCACGTCGTCGCGCATCTGGAACGCGACGCCCACGCGCTCGGCGTACTCGCCGAAGCGCTCGACCGTGTAGGGGTCGGCGTCGGCCGCGATGGCGCCGAGCTCGGCCGCCGCCCGAAAGAGGGCGCCGGTCTTGCGCCGCGCGAGGTCCATGTACTCCGGCCCGGTGGTCGGTCGTGCGACGAGTTCGCTCGCCTCGCCCTCCCCGAGTTCGACCATCGACTCGGCGACCGCCTGCATCGCGCGCTCGTCGCCCGAGAACAGCGCGAACGCCTCCCCGATGAGGCCGTCGCTGGCGATCACCGCCGGGCCGTGGCCGAAGGCCGCCCACGCGGCGGGCGTCCCCCGGCGCAGGTCCGAGCGGTCGATGATGTCGTCGACGACCAGCGACGCGCTGTGGACGAGTTCGATCCCGGCGGCGTAGTCGACCGCCGTCTCGACGTCGCCGCCCAGCGCCTCGCAGACGAGCACCGTGACCGTCGGCCGCACGCGCTTGCCCCCCGAGAGGACGACGTGCTCGACCTCGTCGGCGAGTTCGTCCGGCTCGACCGCGCCGAGGACCGCCTCGATGCGCTCCTCGACCCGGTCGCGACGACGCTCCAGATACTCCATTCACCGTCGCTTAGGAACAGTCCGGCAAGTAGCTGACGAACGACCCACCGCGTTACCCTGCCGCCGACGGAGGCGCCCGAACTGCCCGTGGTTCGCCTCCCCCACCGGGTCCCGTCCGTCTGTCCGCCGATCCCCTGTCGCGCCGGCCCACGACCGCCCGGGTCAGTCCGCTGCCGCGCGGAGCAGCCGGCGCGCCTCGCCAGGGTCGACGCGGTACTCGAAGGCCTCCTCGCCGGCGATCTCGACGACAGGCACGCGGTCGCCGTACGCCGCGCGCAGGTCCGGGTCGTCGTCGACGTCGACCTCCGCGAGTTCGACAGGGGCCGACACGTCGGCGGCGGCGTCCTCCATCGTCTCGACGGCGGCCGCACAGAGGTGGCAGTTCTCGCGCGAGTACACCGTGACGGGGACCGGATCGGTCGACATACCCGGGGATAGGCCCGCGGGCGTCTGAAGGGTTGCGGTGTCCGCCGGCCGCGAGCGTCGAAAACCGAGCGGGAAGTGCCCCGTCACCGACCCGGCTCCGATAGCAACTGAGCGGGAGGCGTCCGGTCACCGAACCGTTCCCCACGGGGGCCGACCGGAACGGTCACTCCCGGTCGGTCCAGAAGTCGAACGACCGCCCGGGGACGAAGATATCGAGGCCGACGGCGGTCCCGTCGCCGGTGTTCTCGACGCGGTGGGACTCCCAGGGGCCGAGCCACACAGAGTCGTACCGCTCCAGGCGCGCGGCGTCGCCCTCGGTGTGGACGGTGAGCTCGCCGTCGAGGACGAGACAGACCTGGCCGTTCTCGTGGTCGTGCATCGGCGAGGCGTGGCCCGGCGGCTTCTCGAACCACTCCAGCGAGACGTCGTCGCTCCCGGCGAGGGCGACCCGGCGCCAGCCCGCGTCCGGTTCGTACGTCTCGGCGTCGTCGAAGCTGACTCGCTCCATGCCGGCGGGTAGGCCCACCGGCCACAAGTCGCTGGCGGCCGACAGGGTGACGCCCGCGGACCGCGCCGCGCCCGTCAGACGTCCTTCGCGTAGGTGTGGCGCTCGACGTCGAGCCGCTCGTCGCGGTCGGTGCCGACGCGCTCGAACCCGCGGGACTCGTAGAACGCGATCGCGCGGTCGTTCCCGGCCATGACCCCCAGCCGCAGGCGCGACCCGCCGCGCCGCCGGACGACGGCCTCCGCGCGGTCGAGCAGCCGGGTCCCGATCCTCTCCCCCCACCGCCCGGGCAGGACGTACAGGCTCCCGAGCCCGAACACGCCCGGCTCGTCGTCGATCGAGGTGACCAGCGCGAAGCCGGCGATCCCCCCCTCGCCAGCGCTGGTCACGTCGTCCCCGTGGTCCTCGGCCACCAGGAGGGTCTGCGACTCGTCGGCGAGGTGACCGCGGAGCCGCTCGGCCGAGTAGTACTCGTCGAGGAACTCGTCGACGGCCGCCGGCCCGACGATGGGGTCGTGAGCCGCGTGCCACGCGACGGTCGCCACCTGCTGCACCGCCGGGACGTCGGCGACGGTCGCCTCCCGAACGTCCATACCGGACGTTGGCGGGAGGGGACCATGGGATTTCGGGAACGCGCGACGCGGTGCTCGCCGGCTTGCTCCGAGAGAATGACGTCCGGACGGCGATTTGAACTCGCGAAGACGTTCCGGGTCGCTCCCTTCGGTCGCTTCCCGGGCCTGCGACTTCCCTGCTCAAATCTCCGTGGTCGCTCTCCAGCAGCACGGACGCCTCGCTATCGCTCGGCGTCGTTTGCTGCTGAGAGAACGTCCGGACGGAGATTTGAACTCCGGTCCCTGGCTCCGCAAGCCAAGAGGAT
>JBDGST010000053.1:0-21696 GCA_042217365.1 Haloarculaceae archaeon | reverse complement strand
TGGTCATACACAGCGTTCGTACTCAGAACTATTAGTCTCTCTGTCGGTGAGTATACGAGCGGGAACTGAAGCAGTACGAGGCGTACCTGGAAGGGTCGACCGACATCATCACCGTCCTGGACGAGACGGGGACGATCAAGTACCAGAGCCCGTCGGTGACGCGGATCCTGGGGTACGACCCGGGCGCGCTCGTCGGGGAGAACGGGTTCGACTTCGTTCACCCGGACGACGTGGACGGGGTCTCGGAGACGTTCGCGGACCTCGTGACCGACCCGGACGGGATCGGCACGGCCGAGTGCCGGTTCCGGACGGCGGACGGCGACTGGCGCTGGCTCGAGATCCGCGGCCGGAACCGCCTCGACGGCCCCACTATCGAGGGCATCGTCGCGAACAGCCGGGACGTCACCGAGCGCAAAGAACGGGAGCGGGAACTGGAGGAGACGGACACGCTGCTCTCGACGCTGTACGAGACGCTCCCGGTCGGGGTGACGATCCTCGACGCCGGCGGCGAGTTCGTCCGCGCGAACCGACGCGCCGAGGAGGTACTCGGCCTCACTGAGTCCGAGATCACCGACCGGACGTACAACGACCCGGAGTGGGAGATCGTCGACGCCGACGGGGACCCGGTCCCCGACGAGGACCTCCCGTTCTCGCGGGTGATGGCGACCGGCGAACCCGTCTTCGGGTACAACCACGGGATCGTGTGGCCCGACGGGTCCGAACGGTGGCTCTCGATCGACGCCGCCCCGCTTCGCTTCGACGGCGACGACGTCGACCAGGTCGTCGCCGTGATCTCCGACGTCACGGACAAGCGCGACTACAAGCGGACGCTGGAGCGGCGAAACGAGTCCCTCCGGGAGTTCGCGAGCATCGTCAGCCACGACCTCCGCAACCCGCTGAACGTCGCCAGCGGCCGGATGGAACTCGTCGCCGAGGAGTGTGACAGCGATCAGGTCGAGGCCGTCCAGCGGGCGCATCGGCGAATGGAGGCGCTGATAGAGAGTCTCCTCACGCTGGCGCGGCAGGGCTGGCGGGCGAGCGACCCGGAGCCGGTCGACCTCGCGGCCCTCGCACGGTCCTGCTGGCAGAACGTCGACACCGCCGACGCGACGCTCGTCACGCCCGCCGACCGGACGGTCCGGGCGGACCGGAGCCAACTACAACAGCTCCTGGAGAACCTCGTCGGAAATGCCGTCGAGCACGGCGGGGAGGCCGTGACAGTGACCGTCGGGGACCTGGCCGACGGATTCTACGTGGCGGACGACGGCACCGGGATCCCCGAAACCGCCCGCGAATCCGTGTTCGAGACCGGATACTCGACCGCCGAGAACGGGACGGGGCTGGGCCTGAGCATCGTCGAGCGGGTCGCCGACGCCCACGGGTGGGCGGTCGACCTTACCGAAAGCGAGGAGGGGGGCGCGCGCTTCGAGATCACCGGCGTCGAGACCGGTGTCGAGAGCGACTGGGACGTCGTCGGCGTCACGAGCGACTGGGACGTCGTCGGCGTCACGAGCGACTGGGACGTCGCCGTCGTCGCGGAGCGGGTGCGTCGCGCGGTCGGGTTCCGGGGACGTCGGCGCGCCTCAGGCGGTCTCCGTGGATGTCGGCGCGCAGTGGGGGGATCTCCGGGGACGTCGGCACGCACTCAGGCGATCTGGTCTTCGTACTCGTCGGGGTCGAGCAGGTCGTCGACGCCGGACTCGTCGGCGAGGTCGACCTCGACCAGCCACCCCTCGCCGTAGGGGTCCTCGTTGATCAGTTCCGGGGCGTCGGCGAGGTCGTCGTTGACGGCCGTGACGGTGCCGGAGACGGGCGAGTACACGTCCGAGACCGCCTTGATCGACTCGACGACGGCGAAGTCCTCGCCGGCGGTGACCGCCTCGCCCTCGGCGGGCAGGTCGACGAAGACGATGTCGCCGAGTTCGTCCTGCGCGAAGTCCGCGAGGCCGATGCGCGCCGTGCCGTCGGTGACCCGCGCCCACTCGTGGGAGTCGAGGTAGCGCAGGTCGTCGGGAACGTCGAAGCTCATCTGTCCAGGAACGGCGTGGTGGTGATACGTGCCTTCTTCGGTTCGTCGCGGACCTCGACCCTGACCGGGGCGCCGTCCTCGGTCCCCGCGGGGAGGTACGCGAGCGCGACGCCGTAGCCGAGCGTCGGACTCATCGTGCCGCTGGTGACGGTCCCCAGCGGGTCGCCGCCGGGCGCCGTGACCGGGTACCCCTCGCGCGGGACCGCCCGCTCGACCAGTTCGACCCCGCGGAGTTTCTCGTCGGGCCCTTCCACGTCGACGCCTTCGAGCGCGTCCCGCCCGACGAATTCGGTGTCCAGCGCCACCGCGAAGCCGATCCCCGCCTCGTAGGGGGTCCGGGGGTTCTCGTCGGGGTGGAAGTCCTGCCCCGAGAGCAGGAATCCCATCTCCAGGCGGAGCGTGTCCCGCGCGCCCAGGCCGCAGGGCTGGCAGTCCAGCGCCGCCCAGACGGTCCGCGCGTCCGCGGCCGGGCAGACCAGTTCGAACCCGGGCTCGCCGGTGTAGCCGGTCCGCGAGACCAGCGTCTCGACGCCCGCGACGTCGGCGACGGTCGCCTCGAACCGGTCGAGGTCCCCGAGGTCGGCGTCGGTCTCCGGCGCGAGCAGGTCGGGCGCGTCCGGGCCCTGGACGGCCACCATCGCCAGGTCGTCGGTGCGGTTCTCGACCGTCGCGTCGAGGGACCACGCGTCGCGGTGGCTCGCCCACCGGTCGTACATGTCGGCGTCGTGGCCGGCGTTCGGGACGACGAGGTACGTCGCGTCGCCGGACCAGCCGTCGGGGAGACGATAGACCACGACGTCGTCGAGCATCACGCCGTCCTCGTCCGTGACCGCGGCGTAACAGGCCTCGCCGGGGGCGAGTTCGAGCGCGTCGTTGGTGACGATCCGGTCGGTCAGCCGGCCGGCGTCGGGCCCGCTCACGGCCAGTTGCCCCATGTGCGAGACGTCGAAGCGGCCGGCCGACTCCCGGACCGCCTCGTGTTCGGCCCGGATGGAGTCGAACTCGAGGGGCATCTCCCACCCCCCGAAGTCGGTCCGCTTCGCGCCGCGATCAGCGTGGTCCGCGGCCAGCGGCGGTTCTCTGAGTCCCATACCTGCCACCGCGCGCGCCACCGACGTAACTGTTGGCGTCCGGCCGTTTTGCTCGGCGTCGGCCTCGCACTCTTGGCTCCGGTCGACCGGGCGGTTTCGCACAGTTTCTGACCCTGAAACTCTGGGTCTTTTTATACGGGGTTGCCGCTCGACGGTTCGACTGCGATGTCCGCGACGCACACTCGTCCGTTCACGAACGGTCCCCCGCCCGCTTCGGCCTCGCGGTCGCCGGGCGGCGAATCGAACCCGGCGGCGGAACCGCCGGTGACGAACGCTCGGGAGGTATCGCCGTGAGAGACGCCCTCTCCAGGGTCCTGCGGGTGGTCACCGACCACAACCTGCTGGTGATCCTGCTGATGCTCCTGCTGTCTGCGGGCGTCGTCGCCGGCATCCCGCAACTCCAGATGGAGAGTCAGGCCAACTCCAGCGGAGCGATCGGCGACACGACCGTCGCCCAGAAGGCCGACTACATCGACGCCCACTACGGGAACGACAGCGGAGGGAACGCCACCGGCACCGTCCCAGCCGCGGTGTACGTCCGCGACCCCGACGGGAACGTGCTCTCGAAAGACTCGCTGCTCGGCTCGCTACGCTACCAGCGTGCGGTCCGCGAGAACGACACGGTCGCCGCCGCGCTGGCCGACGGGGGCGGCGTGACGGGCGTCGCGAACCTCGTCGCCGGCCGGCTCGCGGGGTCCGACGCGACGCTCGACGAACAGATCGCGGCGCTCGAAGCCGCGAGCGAGACCGAGGTCAGGCAGGCGGTCACCGCGACGCTCTCGGCCGGCTCGCCGGCGCTCGAACTCGTGCCGAGCGACTACGAGCCCGGGACCGCGACCGCCACCAGCCGCCGGATGGTCTTCCAGTTCCCGGCCGACGGGGACGACGGGTCCGGGAGCGGGTCGGCCCTGTCGGGGGCGACGAAGGCGCTGTACGACGAGGCGAGCGCCCGCGAGGACGCCGAGTACTTCACGCTCGGGGAGCACGCCCGGGCCGACGCCAACCGGGCCTACCAGCAGAACACCATGGAGCTGATCCTGCCGGTCGCGCTCGCGCTCATCCTCGCGGTGCTGGCCTTTTCCTACCGGGACCTGGTCGACGTGCTCGTCGGCTTCACCGGTGTCGTCCTCTCGGTGCTGTGGATGTTCGGCATCCTCGGCTGGGCCGGGATCCCCGCGGGGATGACCATGATCGTCGGCCCCGTCCTCGTTGTGGGTCTGAGCGTCGACTACGGGTTACACGTGTTCACTCGCTACCGCGAGGAGCGCGGCCCCGACGAGGGGATCCGCGCCCCCATGGCCCGCGGCCTGCGCTCGGTCGCCGTCGCGCTCGCCCTCGCGACGCTGACGACCGCCGTCGGTTTCATGTCCAACGCCTTCAACGAGCTGACGACGATCCGCCAGCTCGCGTTCGGGATCACGCTGGGCGTCGCGTCGGCGTTCGTCATCTCCGTGACGGTCGTCCCCGCGCTGAAGGTGACGATCGACAGCCTCCTGACCCGCCTCGGCCTCAGCCGGCGGAAAGCGCCCCTCGGGAAGACCGGCCTCCTCCGGCCGGTCCTGGCCAGCGGCGCGACGCTCGCCCGCCGGGCCGCCCCGGTAGTGATCGTCCTGGCGCTGGTCGCCGGGTCCGCCGGCGCCGTCGCCTGGACCGACCTCGACCGCCAGGCGTTCCAGCAGGACACCGACGGGATCGCCGAGTGGAAGCAGGATCTCCCCGGCCCGCTCGCCTGGGACGTCCACGAGGTCTCCCGGCAGAACGACTTCGTCGACGCGCACTACCGCGCGGCCAGCGAGGACAGTCGCCGTCGGTCGCAGGTCCTCCTGCAGGGCGACGTGACCGACCCGGCGGCGCTCGCGGCCGTCGACCGCGTCCACGACCGCGCCGACGGGGCCGCGCCCGTCTACCAGCAGGGCGGGAGCGCCCCGGTCGTCTCCCCGCTGTCGGTGATGGAGCGGGTCGCCGCTCGCGACGACGGCTTCGCCGAGGTGTTCCGGACCGCCGACACCACCGGTGACGGCGTCCCCGACCGGAACGTCAAACGGGTTTACGACGCGCTGTTCGCGGCGGCCCCGGACGCAGCCTCGCGAGTCGTCGAGCGCACCGGCGGCGAGTACCGCTCGGTGCGCGCGCTGGTCCCCATCAGCGCCGACGCGACCTACTCCGCGCAGGCCGACGCGATGCGCGACGTGGCCGCCGCGGCCGACGGCGAGACCGTCAGCGCCTACGCGGTCGGGAGCGGGACGTTCACCGAGGCCGAACTCTCCCAGACCGCCGACAGCATCCTGACGACGCTGCTGGTCGCGCTGGCCGCCGTCGGCGTCCTCCTGGCCGCGGTCTACCGGTACGTCGCCGGAAGCGCGACGCTGGGGCTGGTCACGTTCCTCCCCATCTCGCTGGTGACGGCCCTAGTCATCGGCGGCATGTGGCTGCTCGAGGTGCCCCTGACGCTGCTGACGGCCCTCCTGTTGAGTCTGATCATCGGGCTCGGCATCGACTACAACATCCACATCAGCGACCGCTTTGCCCAGGAACTCGAACGCGGCCGGTCGGTGGGTGCCGCCCTGACCGAGGCGCTCACCGGCACCGGCGGCGCACTGCTGGGCAGCACGCTCACCTCCGCCGGCGCGTTCAGCGCGCTCCTGCTCCACCCCCATCCCCAGATCCAGAGCTTCGGCACGCTGGTCGTCCTCGCGCTGACGCTGTCGTTCGTCGTGAGCGTGTTCGTCCTCCCGAGCCTGATCACGGTCTGGGCCCGGTACCTCCACGACGCGCCCGCTGACGCCGGCTCGCCCGGCGGGACGCCGGTCTCGCAGGACTGAACCGGTCTCCCCTCGGCGCGCCCGCCTCGCCGGACTGAACCGGTCTCCCTGACGCCACCCGCTGACGCAGCCCCTCTATCGCACCCGCCGACGCTCGGGCGGTACGCGCCCTCCGCCGACGCAGGCCCTCCACCGGCGATCGCCCCCCGTGAGCGGTGTCGAGCGATCGAACCCCGGCGGCCGGTCGATAGAGTCGCCACGCGTTCGTCCACGAAAGCTCCGACCCGCGAAGCGCCACGCCTATGCTCGCCCCCGGGATAGTCGCGGGCATGTCGCTGCTCGACAGGGTGCTCGGCGGGGGCCTCGGGGGATCCCGGGTCGGCCTGTTCGTCGACGGCCCGAACGTCCTCCGCGACGAGTTCGACGTCGACCTGGACGACCTGCGCGCGGCGGCCGGCGAGCACGGCCGGCTGGCCTTCGCGCGCCTCTACCTCGACGAACACGCGACGCCGGGGCTGATCCAGGCGGCCGAGGCCCGGGGGTTCGCCGTCGTCACGACCAGCGGCGACGTGGACGTGAAACTCGGGGTCGACGCGACCGCCGCGGCCGCCGAGGGCGACCTCGACGTGCTGGCGGTCGCCTCGCGGGACACCGACTTCAAGCCCGTGCTGGAGGCCGCGGCCGAGCGCGGGCTCCGGACGGTCGCCCTGGTCCCCGGCGACCACGGCCGCTCCGACGCGCTCCCCAACGCCGCCCAGGACTCGGTCGTCCTCGACGAGGACGGGTGATCGCCCGCCCGTAGCGAGGCCCGTCGCCGGACCGGCCGAGTCTTTAACACGCCCTGTGTCGTTCCTCCGGACATGCTTCGCATCGACGCCCGCGTCCTCGCGGGGGCGCTCGTCGTCGCGCTGGTTCTCGGGTTCGTCGCCGGCTACGTCCTCGCCGGGGTCGTCTGATACGGACCGTTGTAACCATTTTCGACAGGGCTATCGAACACTGGTGGGTTCGCGACCCGCACGGGCCGATCTCCTCCGGCATCGCGGTAACGAATTACAACGGTCCGTATGACCGCGTTCGGCCGGGAGGGCTGTCCGGGCCCGCGGCGGCGCCGTCACCGTCCCGTCGTTCCGGCCGTTCAACGTCTGATAACTGGGGGCGAGTCTTTTACTACTGAGACGTGGAACCGCCCGCTATGCTCAGAATCGACGGCCGCGTGCTCGTCGGGTCCGTGGCCGGCGTCTTTCTGGTGGGAGCGCTCCTGGGGCTGGCCGCCGGGAGCGGCGCGCTCCCGGGGATCGGCGGGTCGGGGGCCACGTCGACCGGGCCCGCAGAGCCGACCCCGGCGCCGGCCGCGCCGACGCCCGTCCCGACCCCGAACGAGACTCCCCCGCCGACCGCGACGCGGACGACTCCGGCGACGGCACTCGGGACGGCGACCGCAACCCCGACGGCCACGCCGACCGTCGCCGCGACGTCGACGGCCGCGCCGACCGTCGCTCCGACGCCGACCCCGACGCTCACGCCGACGCCGACGGCGACCGCCACTGCGACCGCCACGCCGGTCCCGACGCGGACGCCGATGCTGATCCGCCGGTTCGACGTGGCGAAGATAGAGCGCGAGCTTCGCCGGCTCATCAACGAGTGGCGGAGCGAGCGCGGGCTCGACCGGTTCGAGGGTCCCGACGGCCGGATCGTCGACCAGCTCGAAGAGATGGCGTACGACCACAGCGTCGCGATGGCCGACCTCGGGGAGACGGTCCACACCATCGACAACCAGACCAGCGCCGAGCGGTTCCGCGAGTACGACCTCTACCGGCGGTGCATGTTCAGAAAGGCGAACGCCTCGTATCTCGTCACCGCCGAACACAACCGGCTGGAACTGGTCGCGCGGACCTACGCCGGTCGGGCCGTCGAGACGAAAAACGGGACCCGGTACAACGCCAACGAGACGGCGGTCGCGCGCGCCATCTTCGAGGACTGGACGCGCCCGGAGCCCTTCCGGCAGCGCCTCGCGTACGTCAACGCGACCCGGATCGGTATCGGGATCGAACTCACCCGGAACAACGAGGTGTACGTCACCGGCGCCGTCTGCGGAGCCAGCCCGGACCCCGCCCCGAACGGCTGACCCCGCCCCGAACCGCTGACTCCGCCGATCCTCCCGGACGCTGGTTTCCGCGGCGCCTGTGGGGTACCGGTATCCGCCGCCCGGGAACGGGGAGCGAACCGTTTTTGCGCGGGGCTTCCCGATCCGGAGGCATGGACGCGGACCGCGACACCCCGATCCTCGACGACCACATGCACCTCGATCCGGTGAACGGCCGCGGCGTCGAGGCCGCCGCCGAGTTCGCCGACAGCGGCGGGACCCACCTCCTCGTCGTCAACAAGCCCTCCTGGCACCTCCTCGACGGGCTCCCGGGCGAGGAGTCCGACTTCCGCGAGGTGTTCGACCTGACGGTCGGCGTCGTGCGCGAGGCCTCGGAGGTTCTCCCCGGTCGCGCCTGGCCGGTGCTCGGCGTCCACCCGGCGCTGGTCTCACAGCTCGTCGACGAGGGGTACGACCCCGAGGGGGCTCGCGACCTCATGCGGGCGGGGCTCGACGTCGCCGCGGAGTTCGTCGCCGACGGGCCGGCGCTCGCGCTGAAGTCCGGTCGGCCCCACTACGACGTCGACGACGCCGTCTGGACGGCATCGAACGAGGTGATGAGACACGGGTTCGAACTCGCGGCCGAGACGGGGGCGGCCATTCAGCTCCACACCGAGGGCGGCGAGGACCTCACCGAGGTCGCCGAGTGGGCCGAGGAGCGCGGGCTCCCCGCCGACCGCGTCGTCAAGCACTTCTCCGGCGGGCGCCTGGCGGGCCCGACCAAGAGCGTGATCGCGAACAAGGAGGACCTCGAAACCGCCGTCGCCGAGGACGAGCCGTTCATGATGGAGACCGACTTCATCGACGACCCCGACCGCCCGGGGGCGGTGCTCGGGCCGAAGACGGTCCCCCGGCGGGTCCGCTGGCTCCGGGAGGAGGGACACGACGAGGCCGTCCGGACCGCCCACGTCGAGACGCCCGCCAGCGTCTACGGGATCGACACCGAGGCGACGCTGAAGTGATACTGCCGGCTGTAAGTCTTTCAAGAGTTCCGCCACCCCGGGGTGGCGGATATCTTGACGAAGTTACAGCCGCCAGTGTGAGGCCACGACGGGCGGTCGGTTTGTTCGACCGCCTCCGGGCCAGTCGACCGCCGGCGCGGACCCCCGGCGTTTTCGTGCCCGTCGGTCGAACGGCTCCACATGCGACAGCACCGCTGTCCCGATTGCGGGGTCACGCTGGCGGACGTCGAGTTCGACACGACCAGGGGCGGGACTCCGCGCGTCGCGACCGGGGAGAAGCGCGACGGTCTGCTCGGCACGCTCGGCGTGGACGAACGCCGCGAGGTCACGACCGTCATGTGCCCGGAGTGCGGGCTGATCCGCCACTACGCCGCCGTCGAGGAGTAGCGGACGCGGGGTCGCTCGCATTCCTCGGTTTCGGTCCCGTCACTCGCCGGAGATGGTCGCGCCGTCGTTGCGGGGTGACGTCACCAGAACGCGGCCTTCGGAGTCGGCCGCGTCGAGCGCGTCGCGGGCCGCGTCGGCGACGGTATCAGCGTACTCGGTCGTCGTCAGGGCGTAGACGGTCGGGCCCCACGAGGACTGGCCGGCGCCGGCGACCGCCGGTTCGGCCGAGAGGCGCTCGATTATCCTCCCGGCGGGCGGGCGGTAGACGCCGCCCTGTTCGTCCGCGTACCACGCGCCGTTGAGGCGGCCGAGGCGGGCGACGGCCTCCCCGAAGGGGGCGTGGTCGCCGGTCGCGGCCGCGGGAAGGAGATGCTGGGTGACGAGCTGTGCGACGTCCTCGGCGATCCCCGGGTCGGCGCGTTCGACGACGGAGCGCATGCTCCGGTCTTCCTCCTCGCCGCTCAACCCCACCGTCGCCTCGGGGACCGCGAGCACGAACCGCCACTCCTCCGGGAGGCCGTGGCGGGCGACGACCGGCGGGACCGTCCAGTCGCCGTCGGCGGGCGGCGCCGTCGTGAACAGTTCCGTCGGGTGACCGCCGTCGACCACGAACCCTCCGCGTTCGAACGTGGCGACGCCGACGCCGCTGCGCCCCCCTCGCCCCAGCGCCGGGGCGCGCTCCCGGACGGCCGCGTCCCGGTCGTAGGCGCCCGCGACGGCGACGAGCGCCGCCAGCGCGAGGCGGGTCCCGCTGCCGAGGCCGGCGTGGCGCGGCATCCGCTCCTCGACCCGGACGGTCGCGCCCGGAACGCCGAGGTGGTCGACGACGCGCTCGACGTAGGGCGTCGCCGCCTCGTCGTCGCAGTCGACGCCGTCGCCGCGCTCGGCCGCGAGTTCGAGTCGCGGTTCCGCGAGGGCGACGCCGACCCCGCCGTAGAGGCGTCGGTGCGCCAGCGAGAGGTTCTGGAACCCGAAGTGGAGCCGGCCGCCGACCGAGACGCGGGTCATGTCCGGGACGACGACTTCCCCCGTCAACGGCCTTTCGGCCCTGGCCGGGTTTGCCGGTCAGCCACACGCCCTCGCGGAGCGGTCAACGGAAAAACATATGTCCCTGCTTTTCGTCCGCTCGGAACGGACAGTATGGACTGGACGTCGCAGCGGCTGCTCGTCGCCGGACTCGCGTTCGCGGGGTGCGTCGCGATAGTCGGTGCGCTCGTCGCCTGGGTCCCGTACGGACCGGTGGCGAGCCTCGGCGTCGTCGCGGTGCTCGCCGTCGCCGTGCTCGTCGACGGGATGCTCGACGACGCGAAGTTCTGAGACGGCGGCCCCGGCCCGTAGCGGTAGCCAGGTCGTCGTCCGAGGGGGACCGTGGTAACGCCGCCGGAGACACTGGTGGCCGTCGATCGGGGAGAGGGGGTGGGCCGCGCCGACCGGTTCGTCGTCAGTCCGCGGCGGCCGGTTCGGGCGGTTCGCCGAGCATGTCGGCCAGGTCCTGCCGGGGGTCCCCGATGGGCTGGAGGCCCCACTCCTCGTTGAGCACCTCGACCAGGTCGGGGGTGAGCCACTCGGGCAGCGACGGGCCGATGCGGACGTCCTCGATGCCGAGGTGGAACAGGCCGAGCAGGACCGCGACGGCCTTCTGCTCGAACCACGAGAGGACGATGCTCACGGGCAGGTCGTTGACGCCGCAGTCGAACGCGTCGGCCAGCGCCGTGGCGATCTTGACCGTCGAGATGGAGTCGTTGCACTGCCCGAGGTCGATGAACCGCGGGATCTCCGTCCCCGGGACGGTCCCGTACTCCAGGTCGTTGAACCGGAACTTCCCGCAGCCGGTCGTCAGGACGACGCAGTCCTCGGGGACCTGCTTGGCGAGTTCCCGGTAGTACTCGCGGCCGTCGGTCGGCGCGTCACAGCCCGCGATGACGAAGAAGTGCCGGAGCTTCCCCTCCTCGACGGCCTCGACTATCTGGGGGGCCATGTCGAGCACCGTCTCGTGGTAGAAGCCCGTCGAGAGCGTCCCGTCGCCGTTCCACTCGCCGTCGTCGGACGCCGGCAGCTCCTTGGCGCGCTCGACGACCGGCGCGAAGTCGCCGTCGTCGAGGTGGGTCGCGCCGTCGAGGCCGGCGACCGTCGTCGTGTAGAAGCGGTCCTCGTAGGTTGTCGAGGGGGGCATCAGGCAGTTCGACGTCCCGACGATGGCGCCGGGGAACTCCCGGAACAGCTGCTGCTGGTCGAACCAGGCGCCGCCGACGTTCCCCTTGAGGTGGTCGTACTTCGCGAGTTCCGGGTAGCCGTGGGCCGGCAGCATCTCGGAGTGGGTGTAGACGTTGACGCCCTCGCCCTCGCTCTGTTCGAGCAGCTCCTTCAGCGCGTAGAGGTCGTGACCGGTGACGACGATCGACTTGCCCTCGACGTCGTTCTCGGGGACCTCGGTCGGTTCGGGCCGGCCGAGCGTCTCGGTGTGGGCCTCGTCGAGCAGTTCCATCGCGTCGATGGCCGCCGCGCCCAGGTCCAGCGCCTGGTCGAGCGTCTCCTCCAGGTCGAAGTTGACGTTCGTCAGGGTCGTGTACAGCGTCTCGTGGACCGCCCCGTCCACGCCCTCGTCGACGTAGCCCATCTCCCGGGCGTGCGTGGCGTACGCCGAGACGCCCTTCGCACCGAGGATCATCGTCTCCTGTAAGCTGTCCAGGTTGGGGTCCTTCCCGCAGACGCCGGCGGGCGCACACCCGTCGTCGAGCGTCTGCTCGCACTGCATGCAGTTCATCATACACTGTTCCCTCTGCCCTCCGGCCATATACAACGGCCCCACGCTCCCCGACTCCCGGGAACGTATTCGAATATGTTCGGCTGAAATTCCTTCAAGTAGTGGTCAAACGTTTACTCACTGGCGGAAATAGTGCACTTTCGTAAATAACTGTGAACGTTAGTGTAAAATGATGTCAATCCGGTCGCGGCCGGGGACCATCAGTCGGCGGTCGATGCATCCCCTGTGGTCGGCGGCTCTCTCGGCCCTCGCGCCGGGGGAACTCTCACGCCAGCGGTAGCAGGTCGCTCGGCGGGCCGCCGGGGAGTTCGTCCCGGTCGTGGGGCGCCTCGAAGTCGAGGTCGGGGCCGCGCGCGACGATGCGCTTGGGGTTGACATCGGGGTGGGTCGTGTAGTAGTGTTCCTTGATGTGGTCCATGTTCACCGTCTCGGCGACCCCGGGCGTCCCGTAGAGGTCCCGCAGGTACGGCCAGAGGTTGTCGTACTCGCGGATCGGACTGACGTTACACATGAAGTGCGTGTGGTAGACCTGGTCGAACCGGACCAGCGTCGTGAACATGCAGACGTCCGCCTCGGTCGGGCGGTCGCCCGCGAGGTAGCGCTGGTCTTCGAGCACCTCGTCCCAGTGGTCCAGCGCACCGAACAGGTCGTCGATGGCGCGGTCGTACGCTTCCTGCGAGTCGGCGAAGCCCGCGCGGTAGACGCCGTTGTTGATCGGATCGTAGATGTCCTCGATGATCCGGTCGACCTCGTCGCGGTACCCTTCGGGGTACAGATCCACGTCGCGATCGGCGAACTCGTCGAACTCGGTGTCGAGCATCCGCAGGATCTCCGCGGACTCGTTGTTGACGATGGTTTCCTCCTCCCTGTCCCAGAGGACGGGGACGGTCACGCGACCGGTCATGTCCGGGTCGGCCGCGACGTACACCTCCCGGAGGTAGTCGCTCCCGTTGACCGTGTCGGGGGTACAGCCCTCCTTTTCGGGCGTGAACTGCCAGCCGTCCTCCGCGCGGAAGGGGTCGACCACGTCGACCGAAATCGCGTCCTCGAGCCCCTTCAGCGAGCGCGCCAGCAGCGTCCGGTGGGCCCACGGGCACGCGTAGGAGACGTACAGGTGATACCGCCCGGCCTCCGGCTGGAACCGCGCGTCGGGGTCGTCGCTGACCCAGTCGCGGAACGTCGTCGTCTGGCGCCGGAACTCGCCGTCCCCGTCGGTCGATTCGTATTCGTCCGTCCGCCACTCGCCGTCGACGAGCCTGTTCATCGTGTTCTCCCGTAGGAGCGGGACGCCCAAAAGGGACCCAGTTACTCCGGTGTCACCGGATCGTCGGGATCCCGCTCCGCCGGACGGAGGGTTTCGCCGCCGACCGAATACTTTTGTGTAATCGATTCGATCAGTTCATAGGCACCGCAGGGTGTTTCAGTGGACCACGTCATCGACGTCGGCCAGGCTGGGGCCGACGCAGCGGTGATCACAGACACCGGGGGTGGCGGCCTGCTCGGCCGGTCACTCCTCCACGACCAGCCGCTCGCGGCGTACCTCGAAGACGACGAGCGGCCGCTGTACTGTCTCCGGAACCGCAGGGCGGGCGTGACCGTCGAGCGGCCCGACGGGACCGAGGAGTACGCGCCCGGCAGAGGGTACGCCGGACTGGCGCTGGTCACCGACGTCCGGGTGCTGTTCGCGGTCGGGCGGAGCGACGGCGACCTGACGCTCGCGGTCCCGCTGGCCGACGTGGTCGACGTCCGCGTCGAGGACGGCTTCCTCGGCGGTGCGTTCGTCCTCGACACCGTCGCGGACGACCGCTATCGCTTCCCGTGCCGGGGGGAACTCGCGCCCGTCCGCGAGGACGTCGACCACGCGGTCGGCGTCTGGACCCGCGCCGAGCGCCAACTCGACCGCGCGTCGGACGCGCTCGACCGCGTCCGGGCAGTCCTCGGGGAGGTGGGCAGTGGCTCATTCGGCGCCGGGGACGGCGAACACGCGCTCACAGGCGAGGACAGCGAATCCGACCTCCCGGAGGAAGACGCCGAAGCCGCGATGGAAGCGCTCGCGGCCGCTGACGAGGCGATCGACGCTGCTCGCGAAGCGGCGGAACCCCTCGCGGGCGCGGCCGAGCGCGTCGGGGCGCGGGCCGACGACCTCCGCCGTGACCGCGAGGGGCTGGCGCGGCAGGTCCGCGCCGAGCGCGGGCAGCGGCTCCACGCGCGGGCCAGCGACCTGTGGGACGAGGGCGAGTACGAGGCGGCGTTCGACCGCCTGGAGGACGCCGACGAGGCGTACGCGGCCGCGCTCGCGACCGGCGCCGGGGAGCCGTCCGACGACTGGCTGGAAGAGCGGCGGGCGGCGCTGGCCGACGACCGCGAGCGTCTCGCCCGGGCGCCTGTCGAGGCCGCCGACCACGCGGCCGATGTCGCGGCGGCGGCCGACGACCCCGGGTCGGCCGCGGACTGGTGGGAGACGGCCGTCGAGCGCTACGAGACGGCGCTCTCGCTGGACTGGGGCGAGGACGAGCGCCGGTTCGAAGGGGACCCCGAATCCCTCCGGGCCGACCTCGCGGCGGCCGCCCGCCGACTCGTCGAGGCTCACTGCGACCGCGCGCGCGAGCACCTCGCCGACGGCGACGACGACAGGTCGTCGAACCCGCGGGCGGCCGCGACGGCCTACGACCTGGCGGCCGACGCCATCGCGGACGCCCGCTCGGTGGCCCGCGAGCGCGTGCCCGACGCGACCGACGAGGTGGACGCCGTCGCGGCCGCGCTCGCGGACCGCCGTGCGGCCCTCCCGGACGCGGGCGACGCCCCCGACCCGGAGCTCGACGGCGGACGGGCGACGGCGTCCGACGACCGCTCGCCCGCGGTGGCTGCTCCGCCGAGCGACGACAGCGCAACTCCCCCGCCGGTCGAGCGTGACAGGGCGGGACCGGCTGACAGCGGGGGAGACGGGACGGGACCGGAAGCGGACGCGGACGCGGACGCAGACGGGCCGGAGGGAGACGGGCACCCGGACTCGCGGACAGTGGGGTCGGAGGGAGACGGGCACCCGGACCCGCGTGCGGTGGGGCCGGAGACGTTCCGGTCGCTGGTCGCGGAACTGTTCCGGTCGGCGGGGTGGTCGACGACGGTCTTCGCGTCGGGGACGACCCGGGGGTACGACCTGGTCGCGGAGGCCCAGGGTCCGGTCGGCCTCTCGCTGTGCGTCCGAACGGTCCACCCCGACGCAGTCGAGACGGTCGACGCGACGACGGTCGAGCGTTACGCGGAGACGCTGGATCGTATCGAGGAAGGCGACGCGGCGGCACTGGTCACCGCGGCCCCGGTGTCCCCGGCGGCGCGAGACCGGGCGACCGAGCGGGGCGTCGAACTCCTCGGACCCGACGCGCTCGCGACGGAACTCGACCGCCTGGACGTGTCGCCGGCGGACCTGTGACCCGGCGGACTGTGACCCGGCGGACTGTGGCCCGACGGACTGTGACCCGGCAGCGTTCGCGCCACGCTACGGGTCCGCCTCCGCGGCGGCGTGCGCGTCTCACTACGGGTCCGCCTCCGCGGGCGCTCCCGCTCCCGGCGGCCGGGCGGGTTCGAAGCCTTTATTCACGCGCTGGGGTTTTGCTACAGCAAGACCATGGCGGAGAAACCAGCCTCGATGTACCGGGACATCGACAAGCCCGCGTACACCCGCCGCGAGTACATCACGGGCATCCCCGGTTCGAAGATCGCACAGCACCAGATGGGCAACACCGACCGCGACCCCGACGACTACCCGGTGCAGATCAGCCTCGTCGTCGAGGAGTCCGTCCAGATCCGCCACGGCTCGCTGGAGGCGTCGCGCCTCTCGGCGAACCGCCACCTGATCAAGGAACTCGGCGAGGGCAACTACCGCATGGTCCTCCGGAAGTTCCCCCACCAGGTCATCCGCGAGAACAAGCAGGCGACCGGCGCCGGGGCCGACCGGGTCTCCGACGGTATGCGCCAGGCGTTCGGGAAGATCGTCGGTACCGCCGCCCGCATCCAGAGCGGCGAGCGTCTGTTCACTGCCTACTGCGAGGTCGAGGACGCCGACGCCGTCAAGGAGGCGTTCCGCCGCGCTTACAACAAGATCACCCCGCCCTGCCGCATCAAGGTCGAGCGGGGCGAAGAGCAACTGATCGCGTAGACGCGACTGCGTCCGACGGGGGCCAGCCCGCCGCCTGTGCGCCGGGTAGTCCGCCCCGACCCGGGGCGACCTGATCCCACCCGTTCTGCCGGCAGCCGACGTCGTCGACTCCGTCTCGCTCACGATCGGGACCGACCGATCCCGGGACCCCGCGGCCGGCTCCGACCGACCCCGAGAGCGGTTCTCGCCGGGTGAGAGACGCCGCACTCGTATATATCGGATCACGTGGAACAGTCGGTATGGACCGGAGATACGTCATCGGCGTCGCAGAGAGTACCAGAGCGTTGGTGGGGCTGGTCTACCTCGGCGGCGCCGCGGTCCATCTCCTCTTGTGGGCGACGAACCGCGGGGTGTACGACGAACTGACCGAGTACGTCCTCTCCGGGTGGTACCGCGACCTGTGGACGGAACTGGTCCTCCCGAACCTAGCGGTCCTCCTGCCGCTCCTGGCGGCCTTCGAGGTGCTCGTGGCCGTCGCCGTCCTCTCGAAGGGACGGGCGGTCCGCCTCGGTCTCGCGGCCGGCGCCGGGTTCAATCTCGCGGTGGCGCCGCTGGGGTTCTGGTGGCCCAGCAACGTCGCGCTGGCGGCCGTCCACGCCGCGTTGCTGCGCGTCTCGTACCCGTCGGGGACCCTCGACCTGGTCCGGCACCGGTTCGCGCCGGACGCCGAGGACGGTCCCCCGCCGGACGCGCGGGCCTGACGGCGGACGCCTGCCGGGAACGCGGTCCGGCACGGCGCCAGGAGCGTGGCGCAACACAGTGACAGGAATGGCGCACAGCCCGGCGTCGAGACCGACCTTCGACGGGTCCTTGCGGGGTCAGCCGTACCGATTCACGGACACGACCGACGCTGCCGCGCGGCCGATACCGACAGACGGGAGGCCGACCCTATCACGCGGAGGCGGTGTACCCGGCGTCCTCGACGGCGTCGACCAGCGCCGTCGCGTCGGCGTCGCCCTCGATCGTCGCGTGCCCGGCCTCGTGGTCGGCCGTCGCGGCCGTCACGCCGTCGACGCCCTCCAGCGCTTCTTCGACCGTCTGTTCGCAGTGGTCACAGGACATCCCTTCGACCGTGAGTGTCGTCGTCATGGCATCGGGACGTAGGACCCCCTCGCTTATGCGGTTTTCTGCTTCGCATCCGAACTCGGAGTTACTTCCGGGTTCGGCTTCGAAAGCGACTGGCGCCGGGTGACGCGTGGCTCCCCGAATTCGACAGTTTCGGGTGACGCGCTCCCCTCCGGCGTCGACTATCGCAGGGCGCCGCGCTACCCCACACCGTCGACCGCTCCCGGTTCGACGACTCCTCCCTCCTCGGCGAACGCGTCGAGGAAGTCGGTCACGCCGACGGTCCGGTCGCCGTCCTGGCAGGGGTAGACACCGGCGAGGCCGTCGTCGTAGACGGCGAGACAGAGCACGGGGACCGTCAGAACCTCCTCGCTCCGACCGACCAGGGACGTGACCGTCCGGCGCTCGAAGGGCGGCGTGACGCTGACGCCGTGGTCGTCGGCCCACGCACGGAACGCCTCGAACGCCTCGACGACGCGGTCGTCTTCCGTGTGACCCGTGAGCACGACCTCGTCGGGCCACGTCCGGACGGTGAACTCCGCTATCGTCCCGGCCGCCCTGAATTCGCCGAGGCGGTGGACGACCTCCGTGCGCGGGCCACAGACCGGCCGGCGCGTCCACAACTCCATCGTCACGCCCGCCGCGTCCGCGTCGTCTCCCGGTTCCTCGGCGACTTCGGTTTCGTCTGGATCCCGTTCGTTCACTTTTTTAGCCATTTCTGTTCTGTTAGGGAATACAGATCGGGTAACCGAGCAAAAATTTTTGGGACAACGCGATATTAGTGGTTGTTTGACCACATCGGTCGTCTCCAAGGATGGCCCCAGCCGACGGGTGCTCCGCTTCGGATACTGTCGTCGAATCCACCTTCTCGTTCGGGATCGAAGGGCGAACCGGGCAACTCATTTGGCCGGGCCGCGTCGTCAGAGGTATGCGCGACCTCGACGAGACGGACTTGGAGATCCTGCAACTGCTGATGAGCGACGCCCGGCGGCCGTGGGCGGAGATCGCGGAGGCCGTCGACCTGTCCCCGCCGGCGGTGTCCGACCGGGTCGATCGCCTGGAGGAGGCGGGCGTAGTCCGGCGATTCACGCTCGACGTCGACCGGTCGAAACTCCGGGAGGGCGTGCCAGTCCTCCTCGAACTGTCGGTCCAACCGGAGGCCTTCGAGTCCGTCCGCGAGACGGTCAGGTCGTCCGAGGCCGTCGAACACGTCTTCGCGACCGCCGAGCGCGACCTGGTCTGTAACGTCCGCGTGCCGGGCGGCGACGTGCCGGCGTGGATCGCGGAGACGGTAGACGAGTCGGCGGTCGAGGACTACGAGGTGACGCTCCTGACCGGTGCCGAGTGGACGCCCACCCTCGGCGGCGCGGACTTCGCGCTCGACTGCGTGGAGTGTGGCAACACGGTCACGAGCGAGGGGGTCACCGCCAGGATCGGCGGCGACCTCAAGCAGTTTTGCTGCCCGTCGTGCAAGGCGCGCTTCGAGGAGCAGTACGAGCGCCTCGAAGAGGGCGCGTAGATCGCGGTCGGGATTCGGCCGGGCGTCGATCGACGCTTTCCCCGATCCGCACCTCTCCCCGATCCGCACCTCTCCCCGATCCGTACCTCTCCTCGATCCGCACTTCTCCCCGATCCGCACCTCTCCCCGATCCGTACCTCTCCTCGATCCGCACCTCTCCCTCCGGACGAGCTTTCGATCCGAAAATCGACGACCGGTCTTCGCCGCCGTTTCAGAAGGGTAACTGCATTGACCTCGGGGGTCGTAGGAACGGGTATCCGCTTCGCGGAGTGATACCCATGCCAGCAGACGCGACCGACCGTCGACTCGTCGTGGCCGTGCTCGTCCTGATCGGCGCCCTCTTCGTCGTTCCCGCGCTCGTCCGCGGGTTCGGCACGTGGGGCGTCACACCGATGCTCGGGGGGCCGGGCGGCGGCATGCACGGCGCGTGGGGCGGCGGCATGCACGGTCCAGGAACGTGGAGCGGCTCGGTCCCCTGGTGGGTCGTCCTCCTGGGCGTCGCGCTCCGGTTAATGTTCGCGGCGGGGCTGGTCGTCCTGGGGTACTTGGGCTACCGGGCGCTGACAGACGCCGGCGAGGGGACCGACGACGCGATGGCCGAACTCCGCCGGGCGTACGCCCGCGGCGACCTGAGCGACGAGGAGTACGAGACCCGCCGGGCGAAGCTCGAACGCGATCCCTGACGACAGACGCGACAGGAACTTCCCACGATGTCAGACGTTCCAACCGACGCGCCGGAAAGCACCGACGACCGACTGGCAGGTGGATCCGCTGACGACCGACTGGAGGGCGGAGACACCGACGACCGCTCGAACGGCTCGTCGTCCGCCGGGGGCCCGGGCTTCGAGCCGGACGGGTCGAGCGAGAACCGGCGGCTTCCCGCGTGGCTCGACAGCTACGCGACTGCCGGGCTCTCCGGCCTGGTCGCGGGGTATCGGCGGCTCCAGTCCGGCGGGCGAACGCACGGAGACCGGGTCGACGCCGCGAGCTGACACCACTCGACGCCCGACCGGGCCCCGACCCCGTACCGGCCGCGGCTTCGCGGACGGTCGGCTACCGCGTCCGGGCGAACGCCCGTCTGAGAACCATCAACAGCACGTACGTCTCGTACTTCTGGGTCCGGCAGTGAGCACACGGTTCCATGTCGGCGACGAGGTCGTCGAGCACGTCGGCGTACTCGTCGGTGACCGTCTCGACGGCCCCCTCGACGCCCGGTCGCGCCGCCTCGACGAGCGTTTCTATCTCCTCGTCGGCGTCGTCGGGAAGGGCGTACGAGAGGACCATCGTGGTCGCGGCGTAGTACTTGGTCGTCCCGCCGCGGCCCTCCTCGTAGCGGACGACCTCGACCAGTCCGGCGTCCCTGAGCGTGTTGATGTGGTGGCGGATCGTGTTCTCCGTCCGCTCGAACCCCCGGTCCCCGAGTTCCTCGTGGACGTCCCCGGCCGTCATCGGCTCCTCGGAGAGCATGTCGAGGATCATCGCTCGCGCCGGTTCGTCGACGGCGGTCGACACCGCGGCGTCCTGGACTGCGATGTCCTTCAGCCGAACCTCGGACGAAGATTCGTTCATACGGGCCGATACGCGGCCCCCGTTGGAAAGCTCTCCGGGGGCGCTTTCGCTTCTCGAATCGGTCACGTCCCGGCGTTTCGTCTATAGGATAGGACGGGTTCGCCGGGTCGCGGAAAGGTCGGATGGGATAGGATGGGTCCGCCGCGAGGCGGGGAACGGGAGCGTGTGACCGTGCCGCGCCCCCGGCGTTGGACTCTGGCGGACGACGGGTGATAAAAGGCCGTCAGACTCCGGGCAGACGACCGGCAGACACCGCCGGGATCGCCGGACGAGAGGGGGAACGCGGCGGCCGTCCACCGGCGATTTGTGGCGGCCCGGCGTCGGAAGTTGGACGGCCCCTGCTCGGGAGATCCGCAGGGCCCAGCCCCGCCCGGTCTCCGGACCCCGGGGTCTCTCCCGCCCGGTCCCCGCATCCCAGGGGGCCTGCCCCACCCGGTCCCCGCATCCCAGGGGGCCTGCCCCACCCGGTCCCCGCATCCCGGGGTCTCTTCCGACGGGTCCCGGCCCTCGGCGTTCACGGACGTCCGGACCGCGGTCGCTAAGGGGGCGGAGCGACCAGTGTCCCCAAATGGTACTTCGCCCCGAGATCAGGCAAGCCCGCCGGGACGACGCCCCGACGCTCGACGTTCTCAGACGCCAGGCCGTCGAAGCGGCGTTCGGCGACGCGTACGACCGCGGCGCGGTCGCAGACGTCGTCGCGAGCGCCAGTACTGACCTCGAAACGTGGACGGGCGACGACCGCTACGAAGTGCTCGTCGTCGAGACGGACGTCACGCCCGTCGGGTACGGCGCGCTCGAACGATGCGGGACCGGATTTCCGCGGAACGCCACCGACGTGGGGTCCGACGCTCCAGGGAACGCCACCGACGCGGGGACCGACGCGCCCGGGGACAGCGCCCCGGCCGGGAGCGGGTCGACGGCGCGCCTCGTCGCCCTCTACACGAGCCCGGACCACGAGGGCGAGGGATACGCGACGGCCCTCCTGAACCAACTCGTCGCGACGGCCCGCGCCGGCGGGTGCGACGCAGTACGGGCGGTCGTCCCGACGGTCAGTGCCGGATTCTTCGAGAAGCGGGACTTCGAGGCCGACGGAGGCGGCGACGCCGAGTGGCACGGCCTCCCCGCAGTGGGACTGGTCAGGCCGCTATAGCCGCGGCGCTCCGAATAAATCCATTTTAAATGGGTTTGTGGATGGTGGAGTCAGTCACTGGATCCCGTGTCGAGGTATTCCCCCAACTAGTCTGAATTG
>JBDGST010000054.1:0-22005 GCA_042217365.1 Haloarculaceae archaeon | reverse complement strand
GAGCGACTGACCCACGAGAACAAGAAGCTCAAGCAGTCCCCGCTGTTCGTCGCCACGGTCCAGGAGATCACCGACGAGGGGATCATCATCAAACAGCACGGCAACAACCAGGAAGCCATCACCGAGGTCACCGACGAGATGCGCGAGGACCTCGAACCGGACTCCCGGGTCGCCGTGAACAACTCGCTGTCTATCGTCAAGAGCCTCGACGACGAGACCGACGTTCGCGCCCGGGTCATGGAGGTAGAGGAGTCGCCCGAAGTCACCTACCAGGACATCGGCGGCATCGAGGAGCAGCTCGAGGAGGTCCGCGAGACCGTCGAGATGCCCCTGGAGAACCCCGGAATGTTCGAGGAGGTGGGGATCGACCCGCCGTCGGGGGTGCTGTTGCACGGCCCGCCGGGGACGGGCAAGACGATGCTGGCCAAGGCGGTCGCGAACCAGACCGACGCGACGTTCATCAAGATGGCCGGCTCGGAACTCGTCCACAAGTTCATCGGGGAGGGCGCGAAGCTCGTCCGCGACCTGTTCGAACTCGCCCGCCAGCACGAGCCGTCCGTCCTGTTCATCGACGAGATAGACGCCATCGCGGCCAAGCGGACCGAGTCGAAGACCTCGGGCGACGCGGAGGTCCAGCGGACGATGATGCAACTCCTCTCGGAGATGGACGGGTTCGAGGACCGCGGCGAGGTCCGGATCATCGCCGCCACCAACCGCTTCGACATGCTCGACCGCGCCATCCTCCGGCCCGGCCGCTTCGACCGCCTCATCGAAGTCCCCAAGCCCGACGAGACGGGGCGCGAACAGATCTTCCGCATCCACACGCGCGAGATGAACCTCGCGGACGACCTCGACTTCGAGCGGCTTGCGCGGGACACCGGCGAGGCCTCCGGGGCCGACATCAAGGCCGTCTGCACCGAGGCCGGCATGTTCGCCATCCGCGACGACCGCACGGAGATCCGGATGGGTGACTTCCTCGACGCCTGGGAGAAGATCCAGGCCGAGGACGAGGACGAAGAGGTCTCGCGAACCTTCGCCTGACGTCCGGCGACGTCGGCCGCCACGGTGTGTCTCCGTTTCTCTGACGCTCCCGGGGCAGTCGCGACGCCGCTGGAGATCGCCGGAGAACCGACGGGCGCATCGCAGTCCTACGGTGCCGTTGTCTCCCGGTGACCGTTCTGTTCTCGCTTGACCGGGTACCGAAGAGTCTCGATCGGCCGTCGTCAGAGTTCACCGGACGAGTCGAAAATGATCCGGTGTTTCGACAGACACTGCTGCAGTATGAGTCCCAAAACCCCCTCGAATGGAGTAGAAAGAATCAAATATCAGGCGATGTATTACGAAAGCATGGAGGAAGAAGACAACGAGGTCGATTCGGTCACGGCAACCGTCGAATTGAGTGGCGAATACGAAGAGATAGCGAATATTCTCGCCATCGAGCAGTCAGACTACCCCGAACTGTCGGCAGTCGGCGACGACATGGGCGCGGTGCTCGAGATCGTCGCGCGGACCGGCGGCGCGACCAAGAGCCGGATCGCGGACGAACTGCCCTCGGGTGTGACCGCGGACCTGGACGGCGACAACGTCATCCACGTGTTGCGGGTGCTGGAACTGTACGAGCTGGTCCGCCTGGACGGGAACACGTGGCAGCCCGGTCCGGCGCTCTCGCCGGAGTAGCACCCTCCACTCGACGAGCGAAAGAGCAGGATCCCCTGCCCGGGGAACGGGCGAACGGGACCCCCTGCCCGGGGGAACGGGCGAACGGGACCCCCTGCCCGGGGGAACGGGCGAAGTGGTGTCTCCGTCCGACGACGGCAACAGCCGCTGATCCATACCGAGACCGGCAGTCTCGGGTCCCGGTCACCGGGGCGAGAGCGACAGCCGGGACGTCGCGACCGACTGGACGGCGTAGTAGCCCGTCAGCAGGAGGAGCGCGGTCGTCGACCAGAGGACCTCGGTCGCGCCGAGGCCGATCATGGCGACGCCGAGCGCCAGGAACGCGAGCACTGGCACCCCGTACCCTCCCGGGACCCGGAACGCCGAGGAGACGTCGTCGCGGTACCGCCGGTAGCCCAGGAACGAGAGGAGGTTGATGGCGTACGGGAGACCAGTTCCGAGGACCGACGAGACGACCAGCAGCTGGTAGAAGTAACCGGGGAAGAGCGCGAGCGCCCCGGCCGCCCCGGTGACCGTGGCGACGCCGACCCAGGGGACGTCGGTTCCCTCGTGCCTGGCTGCGAAGGCGCGGGGGAGCGTCCCGTTGTCGCCCAGCGCGAACAGGACGCGCCCGGCGCTGAGCACGCCGACGAGCATCGTCGTGAAGATGGCCACGACCGCGCCGGCGGCGAGCACGTACCGGAGCCAGGGGAGGCCGAGTCGCATGACCGCGACACCGAGTGGTGTCGTCATCACCTGGCTCCCGGTGGTGAATTCCGCCGTGGGTACGATGCCGTGTAGCGTGGCGACGACCGCCGCGTAGACGGTGACGACGACGGTCAGCGACAGGAGGATCGCCCTGGGCGCCGTCCGAGCGGGGTCTCTCACCTCCTCGATGGCGGCCGGGACGACCGTCCACGCGCCGTAGGCAGTGGTCGCGATCTGGACCGCCGCGAGGAAGGACGGCGCGCCCCCGGTGAAGAAGGGGCGGTAGGCGGTCGGGCGGACCTGGCCGAGGCCGGCGGCGACGAACGAGGCGAGCGACGCCAGCAGGACCGCGGAGAGGACGAGGTTCGTCCGCGTCGTTATCCGGACGCCGAGGAGGTTCACCGTCCCCGCGAGCGCCACCGCCAGGAGCGCGAGCGGGACCGTGTACCCGCCCGCTCCCGGAAAGAGCACGCCGAGGTAGTCGCCGACCGCGAGCGCCGAGACGGTGATCCCGAACACCCACCCGAACGAGTACCCGACGCCCTCCAGGTAGCTCGCGAACGACTGGAGGCGGGGATCGGTTCCGAACGCCTCGTATGGGAACACGGCCGGGGCGCCCGCCTTCGGGAACGCGAGCGTCAGTTCCGTGTAGCACAGCGCGATGGCGCTCATCAGCACGCCCGCACAGACCCAGGCGAGCACCGCCGACGGCCCGGTCAGTCGTCCCGTCGACCCGGGGAAGACGAAAATGGCCGAGCCGACCATGCCGCCGACGCTCAACAGCACGCAGTCGGCCAGCCCGAGCCTCCGGTCGAACCGCCCGTCGCCGCTCGAATCGGTGCTCATCGGCGGATTGCGGTGACGATTCCGCTCCGTTCGGTCGGGCGTCGGTCCCTCATACGCGGTGGTACGAGCGTCGGTATAAATCGGCTGCGTTCTCGCGCCGCGAGAGCAGACCGGAGCGGGTGATTCTTGTGACCGCTCTCCGTTGTCGCGGGCATGCGACCCGCACTGTCGACGCTGGGCTGTCCCGGGTGGGACCTGGAACGGATCTGCGCCGGGGGGAGCGACGCCGGCTTCGAGGGCGTCGACTTCAGGGGCTACCGCGACGAACTCGACGTGACGCGTCACCCGCTGTTCACCGAGCGGGCCGACGCGACGCGCGACCGACTCGCCGACACCGGGCTGACGGTCTGCTGTCTGAGTTCGAGCATCGCGCTGGCCGACGCCGACCACCGGGAGGAGACCCTCAGCGAGGCGCGGCGGCTCGTCTCCGTCGCAGAGGACTTCGGCGTCGACCGGGTCCGCGTGTTCGGCGGCGGCGCGGATTCGGACGCCTCGACTGCCGCGCTCGCTCGAGCCGCGGGCGAGACGGTCCGTGACGTCCTCGCGGTCGACGGCGCCGAGGGCCTGCAGTGGCTCGTGGAGACCCACGACGTCTGGACGGGGTCGAGGGACTGCCTGACGCTGCTCGACGAACTCCCCGCGGCGAACACCGGCCTCGTCTGGGACGTCGCCCACACTGTCAGGCTGGCCGACGAGTCCCCCGTAGCGACGCTAGACGCGCTCGGCGACAGGATCGAGCACGTCCACCTCAAGGACGCCGCACCCGCGCCGGACCACCCCGACGCGACCGCGGACGGGTACGTCTACGTCCTGCCGGGGGTGGGGGAGATCCCCGTCGCCGACGCGGTCCGCGAACTCGACGCCCGCGGCTACGACGGCTGGGCCGTCTTCGAACACGAGAAGCGCTGGCACCCGTCTCTCGCCGACCCGGCCGAGGCGTTCCCGGCGTTCGTCGACTGGTTTCGCTCCGTCGAGTGACCGGGTCGCTCCGGACGGCCGAACCGGGGCGGCCGATCGGACTCGGTTCCCCGGCCCGACGGGGAAGCCGCCCACCACTTGGCAACGTTTAATCGCGTCCGCCGGGAGGGAGCAAACGTGAATCCCCTCGCCGACAACCCCCTCGAAACCCGGGCGGACTTCCAGCGCGCGGCCGTCCGGCTGTTCGAACCGCTGCGAAGTCACGCCAGCGACTGTCGCGCCCGCGTGAAACCCGGAGCGGCCGGCGCACACTTCTCCGACGTCGCGGCCGGCCTCGAAGGGTTCGCCCGGCCCCTGTGGGGGCTCGCCCCGCTCGCCGCCGGTGGCGGCGCGTTCGACGACTGGGACCACTTCCGGACGGGGATGGCCGCGGGGACCGATCCCGACCACCCGGAGTACTGGGGCAGAGCCGGCGACTACTCACAGAAACACGTCGAGACGGCGGCGATCGGGTTCGGACTGGCGCTCGCTCCCGACGAACTCTGGGACCCTCTCGACGCGGACGCACAGGAGCGCCTGGTCGAGTATCTCCGGCAGGTCAACGACGCCGACCTCCACGACTGCAACTGGCTGTTCTTCCGGGTGATGGTCAACCTCGGCCTCCGGAGCGTCGGCGCGCGCTACGACCGGGACCTCACGCGGGAGACGCTCGACCGCCTGGAGTCGTTCTACCTGGGGGACGGGTGGTACGCCGACGGCCCCGAGGGCGAGCGGCCGTGTGACTACTACGTCCCCTGGGCGATGCACACTTTCGGGCTGGCGTACGCCGCGCTGGCGGGCGACGAGGACCCCGAGCGTGCCGACCGGTTTCGCGAACGCGCCCGCGAGTTCGCGGGCGACTACCGCGAGTGGTTCCGCGCCGACGGCCCCGGCCTCCCGTACGGCCGGAGCCTCACGTACCGGTTCGCGCAGTCGGCCTTCTGGGGCGCGCTCGCGTTCGCCGACGTCGAGGCGCTCCCGTGGGGAGAGATCCGGGGGCTCTGGGGCCGGAACGTCCGCTGGTGGGCAGAACAGGCGATATTCGCCGCCGACGGCACGCTCACCGTCGGCTACCGCTACCCCGCCCCGAAGACGAGCGAGCCCTACAACTCGCCGAGCTCCCCGTACTGGGCGATGAAGGCGTTCCTCCCGCTGGCACTCCCGGAGAGCCACCCGTTCTGGCGGGCCGAGGAGCGAGCCCCCGCCCACGCGTCCGGGCCGGTCGTCCAGGAGCGCCCGAAGCTGGTCGTCTGCCGGGACGAACGGGCCGACCACCACTTCGCGCTGACGACCGGACAGAACAGCCAGTACCTGGAGAAGTACGCCAAGTTCGCCTACTCGACGGACTTCGGGTTCGGCGTCCGGAGCCGGGCGTCCGGGCTCGCCGGCGCGGGCCACGACAGCGCGCTCGCGCTCCGCGAGGCGGGCGGCAGGTACCGTATCCGGCTGTCGGTCGCCGACTCGACGGTCGACGGGACCACGCTGTACTCCCGGTGGGAGCCCTGGCCGGACGTGACCGTCGACACGTGGCTCGCGCCGGCGGCCCCCTGGCACGCCCGCGTCCACCGGGTCGAGACGGGCCGCTCGCTCGACAGCGCCGAGGGCGGGTTCCCGCTCGACCGGAGCGGCGACGACCCCGACGGGTTCGACCGCCGGACCGACGACGGGAGCGCGTACGCCAGCTATCCGAACGGGAGCGGCGGAATCTTGGACCTGGACGGGTCCCGGACGGGGCGCGTCGTCGACCAGGACCCCAACACGAACCTCTGTTTCCCGCGGTCGACGGTGCCGACGCTGACCGCTACGCACGGGCCGGGTACCCACTGGCTCGTCTCGGCGGTCACGGCCGCGCGAGCGGACGGTGACGACAGGTGGGGGCGGTCTCCGTCACTCGACGCGGGCGGCGGCGCGACCGTGGTACGTGCCGACAGCGGACCCCCCATCCTCCGGTGTGACGGCGACGCGCCCGGTCCGCTCGGCGAGTTCCCCGTGTGAGGGTCGCCCGGACGGCTGCGCCGGGGACGCAGTCACAGTCGTCTGGGGGGCAGGTACGACCGGAAGGTCGGGCGGGTCGGCGCCTCAACGCTTAAATAGATCGTCGCCGCATACGTTACTGTTCATGAAGTTCGGCATCTTTCCCGTCGAGGGCGGAGACTCCTGGTCGGGCGTCGTCGAGCAGTGCCAGGTCGCTGAAGAGGTCGGGTTCAGGTCGTGCTGGGTCAACGACCACCAGGCGACGGAGGGCGACAACTACTGGCCCTCGCCGCTGACCCGGCTGACGAGCATCGCGACAGGGACCGAACGGCTGGAACTCGTCACGTCTGTGCTCATCCTCCCGCTGTACCACCCGCTGCACGTCGCACAGCGCGCGGCGATGCTCGACAACATTTCCGACGGCCGACTGACGCTCGGGGTCGGGCTGGGCTACGTCGAGAAGGAGTTCGAGGCCTTCGGCGTCCCGATGGACGAGCGGGCGGGGCGAATGATCGAGGGGATCCAGTTCATCGACGAGTTCCTCTCCTCGTCGGAGCCGATCACCTACGAGTGCCCGTTCTTCGAGGTGGAAGACTGGCAGCCCCTGCCGGAGACAGTCCAGGAGCCCCGACCGTCGCTGTGGATCGGCGGCTGGGGAGACCGCCAGATCGCCCGGTCGGTCAAGTTCAGCGACGCGTGGGTACCCGGCGTCGTCGCGGACCTGGAGGCCGTCGAGGTCCGCAAGGAGAAACAGCGCGAGCACGTCGAGAAAACCGACGCGGACTGGGACGAGATGGACCACCCGCTCATGCGGGAGGCCGTCATCGCCGAGACGGAGGAGGAAGTCATGGAGCGCAAGGAGTACCTCCACCGGACGTACGTCGACGAGTACGGCGGGGAGTTCTCCCACCCGCTCATGACTGCAGACACCGTCGAGGACTTCGATGAACTCGCCGACGACCGGTTCGTCTACGGGACGCCCGCGCAGATAATCGAACAGGTCGAGGACATGCGCGACCGGTTCGAACTCGACCAGCTCGCCCTCCGGTTTCACCACTCCGGGATGCCGAAAGACCTCGTCGAAGATCAGATCCGCCTGTTCGGCGAGGAAGTCATCCCCGCGTTCGAGTGAGACGGACTGCTGTAACTCCACACTGGTACGACCACACTGGTACGACTGTACGCAGTTTTGCGGTCCATCCGGAAAGGCCCCCGATCAGTCCGCATCGGACCGATGCCCGGGCTGATACCCGGGGTGACGGCTCGACGTCGGGACTGTCCGGTAGCCGCCGAAACGGGCGGCGGAGCGGGGGGCGCCGTCGAGGTGAGCCCCAACTATGTTTCACAATTTTTAAATCAGCTACAGACGGTTCTCCCTATGAAAATGAAGACCGTCGGGTTTGCGGTCGTCGGGGTCAGGAACTTCGCGAACGAGTATATCGAGAACGTCAGGTCACTCGGAGACGAGGGCGTCGAACTGACCGGCGTCGTGGTCGAGGACCAGGTCCGGAACGCGGGCCGGGTCCGGGAGCTGCGTCGCGACGGTATCGAGGTGTTCGACTCCTACGAGGAACTGCTCGGAAACGGACAGGAGTACGTCGACGTCGTCGGGCTGCCGGTCTCTATCCCGTCGCACGCCGAGATGAGCGTCGAGGCGATGAAACGCGGGTACGACGTGCTGCTCGAGAAGCCCCCGGCGCCGACCGTCGGGGAGCTAGACGCGATCAGGCGCACGGCCGACGAGACGAACGCGTTCTGTTCGGTCGGGTTCCAGTTCATGCACTCACGCTCGATCCGCCGACTGAAGGAACTGATCCTCGACGGCCGGATCGGCGAGGTCGAGTCCATCGCGACGAAGGGGTACTGGCCGCGGACGGACTCGTACTACGACCGGAACGGGTGGGCAGGTACGCTCATCCACGAGGGAGACATCGTGCTCGACGGGCCCGTTCACAACGCCTTCGCGCACTTCCTGCAGAACATGCTGTTTCTGGTGGGCGACGAAATGAACGAGTCGGCGCCGGTCGCTACCGTCGGCGCCGAGCGGTACCAGGCGAACCGCGAGATCCAGACGGCGGACATCGCGTCCCTGAGAGCCACCACGACCGGCGGAACCGATCTCCGGTTCTACGTGACACACGTCCCCGAGGAGAAGCAACAGCCCTATATGGAGGTCGTCGGGACGGAGGGCCGCGCCGAGTGGCACTTCGACGAGACGACGACGGTCCTGACCGCCGACGGCGACCGGCTGAAGTTCGACGGGGGAGGCGTCGACCCGTGGATCGAAGTGATCCGGACAGCCGCAAACTACGAACGCGGGGACCTCGCTACGCTCTACTGTACCCCCGAGAACACCCGGAGCTTCGTGACCACCGTGAACGCGTCCTTCGAGTCGACGCGCCGGATCAGACCGGTCCCGGACGAGCACGTCGAGCGGATCGAGACTGACGACGGCGACGTGCGACGGGTCGTCCCCGGGCTCGACGACGCGATGGACGAGGCGTTCGACCGACGCGTCCCGCTCTCGGATACCGACCTCCCGTGGGCACAACCGACCGACCCGGTCGACGTCCGGGGATACGACACGTTTTCGCCGATCCCGGTCGAGTGACCCGCCGGCCCGGGCGTCCGCCCTCCTCGATCGTTCGAGGGGATATTGTCGTCCTCTCCGCCGTTCGCCGAGGACCGATCGACCGTCGGTCGAAATCGTGACCGGTTGTATTCACCTCTGACGTAACTTAAGTGAGATCGAATTACAGCTATAATACTGTAATCCCACGACTGACAAAGTCGAGATCGTGGACCGGATCACGGAGACCGCACTACGAGTGCCCCGGTAGTATCGGCTACTGTGGTCCAATTGAACCGTTATCCCACTCTGCCGGACTTTATACTAGAGCCGGTCCAGCGGGGCATTCGGCGGTTTCGAAACCCTTCTGGTAGGTCGCCGCCGACGTCGCAGTATGGAACGGACTGCCGGGTACGGGGAGCGGTTCGAACGGTCGCTCCGCGAAGAGGGTCGGTCGCACGGTTTCGACGGGACCGACGAGGAGTTCGGTGATTGGCAGTCCGATACCCGGGAGCGCCTCGAATCCGTGCTCGGGATCCCCCGGATCCGGCAACGCGCCGTCGCGCCCCGGGCACGGCGACTGGCGACCCGCGACGCGGGCGACCACGTCCGGGAGACCTGGACCGTACGGACGGAACCCGACCTGGCGGTGCCGTTCTACGTTCTCCTGCCGTCGAGCGCCGACCCCCCGTACCCGGTGGTCGTGGCGCTCCACGGCCACGCCGACGCGGGCAAAGACCTCACTGTCGGCGCCGTCGAAGACCAGACACCAGTCGACGAGCAGCGCAGGGACATCGGACGACAGGCCGTCCGCCGGGGGTACGCCGTAATCGCGCCCGACCTCCGCGGCTTCGGCGACCTGACCGGGCCCGAACCGGACGCTGACGGGTACCGCCGCTGTACGACCATGCAAAAACACGCACAGCTCCTGGGACGGACCCTCCTCGGCGAGCGAGTGTGGGACGTCACGCGCCTGCTTTCCGTCGTGACCGACAGGCCCGAACTGGACGGCGACCGGATCGGGATCGCCGGGCACTCGGGGGGCGGTGCCGTCGCGCTGTTCGCCGCGGCGCTCGAAGACCGGCTCTCACCGGTCGCAGTCTCGGGATTCTTCTGTGCGTTCGAGGACTCGATCGTGGCGACCGACCACTGCGAGTGTAACTACGTCCCCGGCCTCCTGGCGCTCGGGGAGGTGTGGGACGTCGCCGGTCTCGTGGCTCCCCGACCCCTGCTGGTCTCGGCCGGCGAGGCCGACCACCTGTTCCCGGTCGACGGCGTCGAACGGGCGTTCGCCGAACTCGAACGGATCTATCGAGCGGCCGGTCGTCCCGACAGGTGTCGCCTCGCCATCGGCCCCGGTGGCCACAGAGTCCACCCGGACCACGTCTGGTCGTTCGTCGACGAGCACCGCTGAACCGCCCACCGCGGCCGATCCGGGTCATCCGCGTATCATGTTTGGTTTCGTAGAAATGAATATTAAGTGCCCTGGGACACAAGTCCGGCGCATGGCCCAGCGAACGGACAACGAGTCCCTTTCGACGACGCAGACGTCGCTCCAGATAATCGAGTCGCTGATGGAGCTAGACGGGGCGCGCGTCACCGAACTCGCGGACGAGATCGACCGACCGGCGAGCACGGTCCACAACCACCTGTGCACGCTCGTCAACGAGGGATACGTCGTAAAAGACGCCGATTTCTACTACCTCAGCCTCCGCTTCCTGCAACTCGGGTACTACGTCGAGAACCGCAAGCGGGAGTATCAGCTCGCATCCCAGTACGTCGACAAGCTGAACGAGCAGACCGGACTCCGGTCGCTGTTCGCCGTCGAGGAGCACGGCCGGGTCGTCATCATGCACACGAGGAGCGGTGACCACGCCTCCTGGAAACACGAGGAGCGCGGGAACCGCCTCTACCTCCACAACACCGCCGTCGGGAAGGCGATCCTCGCGGAGTTCGACCGCGACCGGGTCGAGGAGTGTCTCGACCGGTGGGACATGCCCGAGATGACCGACCAGACGATCGGCGACCGCGAGGCGCTGTTCGACGAACTCGAAACCGTCAAGGAGCGGGGGTACGCGTTCAACAGACAGGAGAACATCGAGGGGCTCCTGGCCGTCGCGACCGCCGTGAAGGACTCCGTCGGAAACGTCGTCGGCGCGTTCAGCGTCTCTGGCGCCGCCGAGGGCATCCACGAGGAGCGGTTCCAGAACGAACTCCCCGACGTCCTGTTGAGCGTCTCAAACGAGTACGAACTGGACCTCTCCCTCTCGTAGTTTCGGGCGGGCTCTCCGTCTCGCTCCGGGCCAAGGGTTCTCACCCGGCGTCTCACTTCGGGACGCCCGGCCTCGGGTACCCGCAGTTCCGGAACGACCGCTCCGTCGCCGTCGAGACCCCGGCCGGGGATTTTTCTCACAGGTCTCCCGGGAATTGTGAATCGAATTCACCAGACCAGAATTTTATGTGAACCGGTGACGCGCTCGGCGGTCCATCTCGCACCCGGTTCGCCTGCGACTGTCGCCCGTCGGTATTTTTATTCACCCGACTCCAGGATCCGTATCTATGGAGATTGCTCTGATCGGTTCGAGCGGTCACACCGGCTACGTCACGGACGAGATCGACCGGTCCGACGTCACGGTCGTGGGCGTCGCACCGGGGTCGTCCGGCGAAGACGTATCCGACCTCTACGAGAGCGTCGGAGAACAGTGCCCGTCGGCCACCCGCTACGACTCGGCGGGGGAACTGCTGGACGGAGCGGAGCCGGACCTCGTCGCGGTGTCCTGCCAGTTCGGGGACCTAGCGTCGGTCTCGCGGGCGGCTCTCGAACGGGACGTCCACGTCTTCACGGAGAAACCCCCCGCCACCACGCTCGACGACCTCGACCGACTGCGAACGGCGTACGCGGACGCCGACGCGGAACTCGCCGGCATGTTCGGCATCCGTTACGACCCGTGGTTCTACACGGCGTACGAGCGAGTCGAGAGCGGCGCGGTCGGGGAGGTCCGCCTGGTCGACGCGCGGAAGTCCTACAGGCTTGGGTCCCGCGCCGAGTTCTACCGGTCGCGGGAAACCTACGGCGGGACGATCCCCTGGGTCGGGATCCACGCGGTCGACTGGGTCAACTGGGTCACCGACTCGGCGTTCGAGTCCGTCTTCGCCAGACACTCGGCCCGGCAAAACCGGGGGCACGGCGACCTCGAAACCAGCGCGGTCGCGACGTTCGAACTCGACGGGGAGACGCTCGCAACGGTAACCGCTGACTACTACCGGCCCGAGACGGCGCCGACCCACGGCGACGACAGGCTCCGGGTCGTCGGCACGGAAGGGGTCGTCGAGGTCCGTAACGGCGAGGTGCTGCTGATCGACGACGGGGCAGAGGGGGAGCGCCGCCTCCCCCAGGAGGACCCGGGCGGCATCTTCGCCGACTTCCTCTCGTCGCTCGAAGGCGACGGGCCGTGCATGGTCTCCGCCGAGGAGTCCTTCAAGGCGACGGAGGTCAGCCTGAAAGCCCGGCAGGCCGCCGACGAGGGAACGACCGTCACGCTCTGAGTCGATCAGGCAGGTGCGTCCGAGCCGAGCACAAGCGTTATGAACCAGCACGCCGGGACGTTGGGTATGGTAGAGCTTTCCCTGATCCTACCGCCGGAACCGGACTTCCGGTGGCAACTCGCAAAGCAGATGGGCGTCACCAGCGCCGTCGTGCACCCGCTGGAGATCGGCGACGACCAGACCGAGTGGAACTACGACGAACTGAAGGGAATGGTCAACTGGTTCGACGACGCGGGCATCGACCTGGACGTCATGGAAGGGTCGGTCCCGCTGACGGACCGCATCCGACTGGGCAAGGAGGGCCGCGACGAGGACATCGCACAGTTCAAGCAGTTCCTCCGCGACTGCGGCGCGGCGGGGATCCCCGTGGTCTGTTACGACTGGATGGCCGGCATCCGGTGGGCCCGGACCGAGGCCCACGTCGAGTCCCGCGGCGGATCGCTCACCACGGGCTACGACGACGCGAAGATGCGCGGCGGGCCCGAGACTGACTACACCGACGTGACCCGCGACCAGCTCTGGGAGGCCATCGAGTACTTCCTGACCGAAGTCGGCCCGGTCGCGGAGGAAGCGGACGTTCGGCTCGCTCTCCACCCGGCCGACCCGCCCAAAGACGAGGTGCGGGGCGTGCCCCGCCTCGCCAACAGCGTCGAGAACTACGACCGGATCCTGAACCTCTACGACAGCGAGCACAACGGCGTGACGTTCTGCCAGGGCAACTTCACGCTGATGGACACGCCCGTCCCGGAGGCGATCCGGCACTTCGGCGACCGGATCAACTTCGCGCACTTCCGGGACGTCGAGGGGACGCCCGAGAAGTTCGTCGAGACCTGGCACGACGACGGACCGACAGACATGCTCGCGGCGATGGAGGCCTTCGAGGAGGTCGACTTCGACGGCCCGATGCGCCCCGACCACGTCCCGACGATGGCCGGTGAGGACAACTCAAACCCCGGCTACCACACGAAGGGGCGCCTGTTCGCCATCGGCTACATGCGCGGCCTCCTCGAACAGGTTCAGGACTGAGCAACCGACCCCCTTCTTTCGACGGAGCGCTCGAATCGCTCGTCCGTCGCCCCGGCCGCGGTACGAACGTTTAATACCGTTCCTGAGCAACGCCGGGACGAGGGAAATCGATGGACGTACCCAACAGCTTCGACCTCGACGGGAAAGTTTGCGTACTGACCGGCGGCGCGGGCGTCCTCTGTTCCGAGATGGCCAAGGCGATCGGCCAGAACGGCGCGAAGGTCGTCGTGCTCGACCTCGACGAGGAGGGCCTCGCGGAGATGAGCGACGAACTGGAGGAGATGGGCGTCGACCACCTCACGATCCAGGCGTCGGTCCTCGAGCGGGACGAACTGGAGGCCGCGGCCGAGACAGTCGTCGACGAGTACGGGCAGGTCGACGTGCTGATAAACGGCGCCGGCGGGAACAGCCCCGAGGCGACGACCGGAGAGGACACCTCGTTCTTCGACCTCCCCGAGGAGGGGTTCCAGAACGTCTTCAACCTCAACCTCCTGGGGACGGTGCTCGCGTGCCAGGCCTTTGGCCCGTACATGGACGAACAGGGCGAGGGCGTCATCCTCAACGTCTCCTCGATGAACGCGTTCACGCCGCTGACGAAGATCCCCGCCTACTCGGCGGCGAAGGCCGCCGTCTCGAACTTCACCCAGTGGCTGGCGGTCCACCTGGCCCACAACTACTCGACGGACATCCGGGTCAACGCGATCGCGCCCGGGTTCCTCCTGACCGAGCAGAACCGGTACCTCCTCCTCGACGAAGACGGCGAGTTGACCGACCGCGGACAGACGATCATCGACCACACGCCCCAGGACCGGTTCGGTGACCCGGAAGACCTCCTGACGACCGTGCTCTGGTTGATCTCCCCCGGCTCGGAGTTCGTCACTGGAACCGTGATCCCGATCGACGGCGGTTTCTCCGCCTTCAGCGGCGTGTAACTCCGCCCCGGATTCCCGGGTGCGGCTCCTGCTCCACCCTTCAACCCGACATTTCACCGGGAGTAACGGCCCTTCACTCCGTCAGCGTCGGGGCTTACGTTCGATCTAACGGTCCAGAACGGAGAAAACAAAGCTGGGCTCGGACGCCGGTGAAACGGCCCCGCTCCTCACTGGCGCTTCCACCAGACTAACGCGAACGTGACGGTCCCGAGGATGGAGAGGGCACCGCCCCAGACAGCGAGTATACCGGCCCAGAGACCCCACAGGTCGAAGTTCGTGGTCTCGGCCGCGACGGCCGGCGGGACCGCGAGGAACGTGTTTATCAGTATCGCGATCACGAGCAACGTCACCCCTGCACCGGCTACTTTCAGGGACAGCGACCGGCTCACCGTGTCGATCAGCGACTCGATCCGTTCGTTCCGGGACGTCGCTTCGACTGATGGGGAAGTCGAGCTCATTTTCAGGGAGTTCTCGATAGGAACATATAGTGGTTTGGATGTTCCGGCGTGGTCGTGGAGAGAGCCAGTACCCGGCCTCACCCGGACCCCGCCAGTTCGGCCCAATAGTGAGGGTTCCCCGTTGTTCGGAACAGAATAATAAATTTACTTAAGATAAGTTTAAATATACTCGCCCACTACCCCAATTCGGCAGGCGACGAGCACACTATCCCGTGCCCTTCCGGAGAGCGGTTGTACCTCCCCCACCGGTACGTTCGTCTCCCCCGGAGCCTACTCGGACGGGCCACTCGACACCGGTGGCCCGGCACCAGTATCCCGCTGGACTCGCCTGCCGTCGTCTGATAGTTCGCCACGGTCCATCGTCGGCGGTGCGCGCCGGGCTGACTGAGGTCAACTGGCGCGCACGCCGCCGACGGATGACTCATTCGGATTACTGTAATGTCTACCGGTCGGTACCAGTCGCGTGACCGGCGACATCCGGAAATGACGTACGGCAATCCGTATCACGGAACGTTACTCACGAATCGACCGGCTACGGTTCCCGGTAGACAACCGTCCAGCAGCGGTTTCTCGATGGACAGTTTTCCCGTAGTCGTCTCCGCTTAGACGACGTTTTCGGCGGGATCTAACGTCCGTTTCGACGAGGCTAGCGGTTACCGGATCGACCGGTCCGCCGGACGACGCGGCTTACTCGTCGAACAGCGACGCCGCGAGGAGGAACCAGCCCTGTCCGTAGGAAGTGACGCCCATCGGCATCTTCGGGCCGCCCGGCGGTTTCGACACGCGGTGAACTCGGCCGTCGTCGTCGACCAGCGGGAGGCAGACTTCGAGACCGTCCTCCGCGGCCGTCACGTACCGGTCGGATTCGAGGAGTCCCATGTCGGCGCCCTTCTTGAACGCGTAGCTCAGCATGAGCGTCCCCGACGTCTCCAGGGACGTCTCCGGGTCGTCGAGGAGGTGGTGCCAGAACCCGCTGTCGTCCTGGCGCTCGACCGTCGCTTCCGCGAGGTCGCGGAAGATCCGCACGAGGTCGTCGCGCCCCTCGTGGCCGTCGGGGAGCCGTTCGAGCGTGTCGACGATTCCGGCCGCGGCCCAGCCGTTCCCGCGGTTCCAGAACGTCCCGGACGGATAGCTGTCGGGCGTCTCCTTCCACGCGTGCCGGAAGAGTCCGGTCCGCGGGTCCTGCAGGTGTTTCGCACAGACGCGGATCTGGCGGACGGCGTCGTCGTACGCCTCGGGATGATCCGCCGCCGCGGCGTACCGTGCGAAGAACGGGCACTGCATGTAGATCGAATCGACCCACAGCTCCACGTCCTCGCGCCGGTGGGTGATCCCGCCGTCCTCCGTCTTCGGGGCGTCTTTCAGGAACTCGTACTGCCGTCTCGCGGCGTCGATGTAGCGGGTCTCGCTCGTCCGCTCGTAGAAGTCGACGACGCCCTGTCCGACTGCCGCCGGGTCGGAGACACCCTTGAAAGAGTCGATGTGGGCCTGTTCGAGCCAGGGCTTGTAGTCCAGCGACCCGTACGTGAACTGGCCCGCGGCGGTCTGGGTCTCGACCGATCGGTCGACGAGGCGACGAGCCGCGTCGACGAATCGCTCTTCGCCCGTGGCGACGAGACCGTTGATCGCCACCGCTTTCTCCCAGTCCTCTCCCTCCATATCGCGCTCTGCCGTGTGCTCGGCGACCCGTTCCGTGATCGTGTCTAGGGAATCGAGACTCTCGGGCATCACACCGTCGGTATCTGTGACCGATCCTGATAAACATACTGAGATCGATCGGGAACGATCCCCGGGAACGGGACCATTCCCCGAAATCGGGAACATTCCCCGGGATCGGCTCGATCCCCCCTGGGCGACAGCTACGGAATCGTGACCCGAGGACACCTCCGGGCAGTAGTTCGTCCAGTACCGCGACTCTCGTTCCGGCGGATTCGTCGAAACCAGTTTCTCGCGGCGATAACGGGTAGTATATCCTTTCATCCAAAAAGCTGAAATGGTAAGATGCTCACGGTTAAAGGGAGCCGCAATGACAGAGACAGGTTTCGCCGTCGTCGGCGTGAGAAATTTCGCCGATACGCACATCGAGAACATCAGGTCGCTGCCAGACGATGACCTCCGGCTGACCGGCGTCCTCGTCGCGGACCAGGTCAAGAACGCGGCGCGGACCGCCGAACTCCGGAGCGAGGGGATTTGGGTGTTCGACTCCTATCGGGAGCTTCTGGAGACGGGTCACGGCAGCGTCGACGTCATCTCGCTGCCGACGTCTATTCACACGCACGCGAGTATGGCTGTCGAGGCCATGGAGCACGGGTACGACGTGTTGCTGGAGAAACCGCCGACGCCGACGGTCGAACAGCACGACCGGATGCGCGACGCGGTCCGCGAGACGAACCACTTCTGCTCGATCGGGTTCCAGTACATGCACTCGCCGACGATCCGGCGTCTCAAGCAACTGATCGTCGACGGGGAACTCGGCTCGGTCGAGGAGATAGCCTGCAAGGGGTACTGGCCCCGGACGCGCTCGTACTACGAGCGGAACCCGTGGGCGGGTCGCCAGGTCTACGACGGCAACCTTGTCCTCGACGGCCCGATGCACAACGCGTTTGCACACTACCTGCAGAACATGCTGTTCCTGGCGGGGACGGACGTCCACGAGGCTGCCTCGCCGACCGAGGTCACCGCCGAACTGTACCGGGGGCACACGTACACGGACGCTCCCGACACGACGTCGGTCCAACTGCGGACTGACACCGGAGTCGACGTCAGCTTCTACGTGACTCACGCGCCCGAACAGCGCCTCGATCCCTACATGGAGATCACCGCCACCGAGGGGTCGGTAGAGTGGCGACAGGACGGCGAGCGGACGCTCGTCGACTACGACGGCGGGGAGACCCTGGAGTTCGACAACCGGGGCGGCGACCCGCGTCTGAACGTGCTCACCGTCACGGCCGACTACGCGACCGGAGATCGGGACGAACTCTACTGCACGCCCGAGAACACCCGCGGATTCGTCGAGGCGGTCAACGCCGCCTACCGGTCCGCGCGCTGGATCCACCCGATCCCCGAGGAGTACGTCTCGGAGTTCGACGACGACGGCGAATACCGGACCATCGTCGAGGGGATGGACGGAGTCCTCGACGAGGCCTTCGAGGACCGGAAACTGATCTCCGAGACGGGAGTCGAGTGGGGGGTCGAGTCCCGGCCGGTCGACGCCTCCTCGGTCGAACGGTTCCGGCCGTTCTCGCCGGAGTGACCGGCTGGCCACGCGGGTGCACCAAAGCCCGACCGACGTGACCTGCCGGGCAGCCAGTAGCCGAAATCTGTTCTCACCGGACGCCCGTTTCGGAGAAACCGAGTTCGATCGGTACCGCGGTCGGGCCGTCAACCGCGGACCTACCGAGTCACCGGGACGCGACCAGGCTGAACCCGACGGTGCTCGCCGCGAAGAGAGCACCCAGCCCGACCTGCAGGCGCATCGCAGGGATGAACGCACCGCTCGCGGCCACGAACGCGAACACTGCGACCGCGACTTCGGTCCGGTCGCTGAGTTCGACGCGCGGGGGCGTCTCCCCTCTCTGACGGCGGTGCTCTCTGTCCGGTGGCATCGTCGACTGGCCGATCTCTGGCCGGGACCGGGAAACCGCTCGATACCGGGCGACGGCCTCACGGGAGGCGGTCCAGTACCGGAATTCCGTTCTCGGAGCATGAATCTTGTGATGGGTCGGAGGCGGTCCGGGAAGGGTGAGCCGGGCCGGCTGCGTCGGGACGTGGAGCGCCCCGGGTTCGGGACCCGGGCACGACTTCGGATGAGCGCGGCCCGGGGTGAGCGTAAACGGGAACGCGCGACCGGGCCAAAAGGATAAGGCCCGACGAGGCGAAGTCGGGTCACTGTGTCAGACGTATCCGTAGCGACGCTCGTAGACACCGTACGCGAGCACGCGGACCGCGTGATCGGGATCGAGGTCGACGGAGGCGGGGCCCCACCGCTGCCCGACGCGCTCGACCCGGAGACGCGGGAAGCAATTGAACGCGACGCGCGCGACGTCGCGGACGGCCGCCGGCTGTCGAACTTCGCCGTCCAGCAGGAGTTCCTCCGGACGCTCGTCGCGCTGAGCGGCGTCACCGGGGACGAACGCTACCGCGAGGCAGCGGCAGACGTCGTCGACTGGGCGTTCCGGCGCCTCGACGACCCGGGTGGACTGCTCTACTGGGGCGGTCACGCGGCCTACGACATCGACGCCGGCGAGGTGGTCGTCGGGAAGAACGACCACGAACTGAAGTACGAGTACCCGTTCTACGAGTTCCTCTTCGCGGTCGACCCGGACCGGACGCGGCGGTTCGTCGAGCGCCAGTGGGAGGCCCACGTCCTCGACTGGTCCGTCCTCGACTTCGACCGCCACGGATCCTTCGGCGGGGCCGCGAGACCCGGGCCGGTCGACGACGCAGAATCCGGCTCCGTCTGGGACCGCGAGTACGAGGGCGGCGACGTGTTCTTCTGGGGCGACGGCCTCACGTTCGTCAACGCCGGCAGCGACCTCTACTACGCCGCGGCGACGCTCGCCGACCTGACCGGTGGGGACGCCCCCCTGGAGTGGGCGGCCAGGCTCGCCCGGCGGTACGTCGAGACCAGGCGGGAACCGGGCGTCAGCGGCTACCAGTTCAGCCAGCACCCGAGCCACTGCAACGGCCCGGCGGTGCTGGGCGACCGCGCCCAGTACCAGTTCGCCCCGTACGTCCACGGCGACCACCTGGTCTACGAGAGTACGCTCTTCCGGCCACGGCCGGTCGTCCAGCGACAGCAACTGGCCCTGGGCGAACGCCTCGGCGTGGCCGGCGAGCGGTTCACCGACTGGGCGGTCGAGGAGCTCCGGGCCTGGTACGACGCGGCCTACAGGCCCGGGGACAACGCCTTCGAACCGATGCTGACCGACGGGCACAGCCTCGACGGGTTCGTGATCCGTCGAGAGGGCTACTTCGGGCCCAAGGGCCGTGTCGTCGGCCCGACCCGGGCAGACTGGGAGTTCTTCTGGACGTACGCCCGGGCCTGCCGCGTGGCCGGGGACCCCGTCTGCTGGGCGGCCGCTCGCGACGTCGCGGACGGGCTCGGACTGGGCGACATCGGCGTCCCGGGCGGAGAGGCGCCGTCGCTGGACGGCGCGTCCGGAGTGAACGACTACGCGGCGATCCACGGGCTGCTCGACCTCTACGACGCGACCGGTCGGGACGCCTACGTCGACGCTGCCGCCCGGGTCGCCCAGAACGTTCTCGACAGGCGACGCAACGGCGTACTCGCGTGGGACGGCCGGGTCGACCTGGAGGACCCGGCGCCGCTCGCGCTCCTCCACCTGGCCGCGGTACTGCGGGACGGCGACCGCGACGCGCTCCCGCGTCCGGTCGGCTACCGGAAGACGCCCGAGGGTGGCATCTGAGCGAAGACACCACGGGGAATCTGGGACAGAAACACCACCACTCACCTCGTTTTCCGACCGGGCCGGCAGCGCGACCGGCGACGTAACGCTTATTTCCGCGCTCCGAGTGACCCGGGTATGGAGCAGTCCGACGGGAGTCGCTACGACGTCCGCGAGTACGGCGCATCGGGTGACGGAACCGAGACCGACACGGAGGCGATCCAGGCGGCCCTCGACGAGTGTGCTGGGACCGGCGGAACGGTCGTCGTGCCCCCCGGCGAGTACCTTTCCGCCCCGCTCACCGTGGGAGACGACACGACGCTGCACGTCGAGGCGGGTGCGACGGTCACGTTCGTCGGCGACTACGCGGCCTTCCCCACCGTCGAGAGCCGATGGGAGGGCTGGGAGCAGGCCGGCTTCCACCCCTGCCTGTGGGTCACTGGGGCGGAGAACGTCGCGGTCACCGGCCGCGGAACGATCGACGGCGGCGGCGAGTACTGGTGGGACTTCTACGAGGTCCCCGAGTCGGACCTCCCGGAAGACCTCCGCGAGCGCCTCGCGGAGTTCGACGAGCGAAACGACAAGCAGGACGACGTCAGCAGCTTCACCCTGCGGCCGCCCCTCCTGCAGGTCCACGAGAGCGAGAACGTCACCCTCTCGGGAGTCACCCTGCGCAACTCGCCGTTCTGGAACACCCACGTCGTCTACTCGAAGGACGTCACGATCCACGACCTCTCGATCGAGAACCCGGCCGACGCGCCGAACGGCGACGGGCTCGACGTCGACTCCTCGCAGTTCGTCAGGGTCAGCGACACGTACATCAACGCGGGCGACGACGCGATCTGTCTGAAGTCGGGCAAGGACGCCGAGGGGCGCGAGCGCGGGGAACCGGCCGCCGACGTCACCGTGACGAACTGCACGGTCGAGGCGGGTCACGGCGGCGTCGTCATCGGGAGCGAGATGTCCGGCGACGTCAGGGACGTCACCGTCTCGAACTGCACCTTCCTGGGGACTGACCGCGGCATCCGCATCAAGACCCAGCGCGGGCGCGGCGGCGTCGTCGAGGACCTCCACTTCGACGGGATCGTCATGCGCGACGTCGCCTGCCCGTTCGTCATCAACGGCTACTACTTCACGGATATCGACAGCGACCCCGAACCGGTCGACGAGGGGACCCCGCTAGTTCGGGGAGTCCACTTCTCTGACGTCACGGCTCGCAACGTCGAGAGCGCGGGCTTTTTCGCCGGACTCCCGGAGCGGGGGTTCGAGGACGTCACGTTCGACAACGTCGAGATAGAAGCAACCAGACCGCTCTCCACGACGGACCTCGACCCGGCGATGGCCGACAACTACGACCAGCAGCACGGCCTGTTCTGCAAGTCGATGGCCGACGTCTCCCTCCGGAACGTCCGTATCCGGGTGGACGGGGAGCCGACCCTCCAGTTCGAGGAGACCGACCTGGTGTCGATCGACGGACTCGCCGTCGAGGACGCGACGGGTCCGGTCATCGAGGCGACGAACGTCGAGGAGTTGCGGCTCAGCGGCTGCTCGACACCGGACGAGGCCACCTTCCTCAGGGCCCGCGGCGACCGTGCGCGACTGGTCTCGCTGGCCGGGAATCACGGCGGCCTGCGCGGTGCCATCGACGTCGACGGCCCGTCCGTCGAGGCGGAGTGACCGGACCGACAACAGGGCGCGATGGCGTCCCGTTTCGACCCGAATCGAGGACATCCCGTTTCGACCCGAATCGAGGACATCCCGTTTCGACCCGAATCGAGGACATCCCGTTTCGACCCGGATCGACCCGACGCGGCGTGCCGGAGGGTGGAACACGTCAGACAGAAGTCCAGTCGGGCGAGAAATAGCACGAATATACCCTCAATTTTTATTAGGGTGGTACGCAAACCCCTACTGAGGCTTCAGAT
>JBDGST010000030.1:0-22072 GCA_042217365.1 Haloarculaceae archaeon | reverse complement strand
TCGCGTTTGACCTCCGTTTTGTCGACGCCGAGGCTGGAGGCGAGGTCCTCGGCATGGTCGTCTAGACTCATCACTCGCAGTTGGACTGGGCCGGGTAAAAATCGTTCCCGTCGCGCGACGATGCACTTTTTGGGACGGGCGTACCAGTGAGGGCATGAGATCCCCGACCTTCGGGGGGAAACCGTCGGATACTCACGTCATCTGGCGGGATTCGGAGGGTGGTGACAAGCGGTTCGACGAGGAGGCGCTTTGCTCGTGGTGTTCGCACTACGGCGTCGACTTCGAGACGTCGAAGCGGGTCGACCACGACCGCGCGCCGGAGCCGCGCCAGCAGTACAGGCTCGTTTTCGCCTGGGCCGACCACGCGAGCGAATCGTTCGCCGTCGGCGACGACGAGTGGGACATAGAGACACAGGAGACGCCGAGGACGTTCGTCGAGATAGACGGCGGCGGCCTGGCCCGCGTCAAGGGCTGGGACTCGGAACACGTCCTCGACATCCTGGAGCTGTGGTACGACGGCCCGCGACTGGTCTTCGACGCGGCCGAACTGCCCGACACGAAGTCGCTCCACGCGGGCAAGCTCCAGTCCGAACCGGAGTGATCCGCGGCGTCGGAGGGTACCGGTCCACCCTGGTATCGGGCGACCGAAAGCGGTTTTCGCTCCTGACGCCCAGAACGGGTATGCACGTCGCCGTCAACGTCGCGATGAGCGCCGACGGCAAACTGTCGACGCGAGAGCGCGAGCAGGTCGAGATCAGCGACCCCACGGACTTCGACCGCGTCGACGCGCTCCGTGCCGAGAGCGACGCCGTGATGGTCGGCGTGGGGACCGTCCTCGCCGACGACCCCTCGCTGACAGTCGACGACCCCGAGCGAAGGCTCCGCCGCCGCGAGTCGGGCCGCCCCGAGAACCCCGCCCGCGTCGTCGCCGACTCGCGGATGCGCACGCCGGCGGACGCGCGCGTGCTCGACGACGAGGCCACGACGTACCTGCTCACCAGCGAGGCGGCGCCGCCGGACTTCGTCTCGGGCATCGAGGACACCGGGACGGAGGTCGTCAGCGTCGGCGAACAGCGGGTGGACCTCGCGGCCGGCCTCGCTCGGCTCCAGGACCGGGGAATCGAGCGACTCATGGTCGAAGGGGGCGGCGAGATAATCTTCTCCCTGTTCGAGGCGGGCCTCGTCGACGAGCTCTCGACGTTCGTCGGCCCGATGGTCATCGGCGGCTGGAAGGCCCCGACGCTCGCCGACGGCGACGGCTTCGTCGACGAGTTCGTCGACCTGGACCTGACCGAAGTCGAACGGATGGACGACGGCGTCCTCCTCCGGTGGGACGTCGAGTAGAACAGCCACCGGTCCGGCGTTGCGCCTCGTGGTGGCCCAGCTACCGGATCAGTGGTCGTGACCGGTCAGCTCCGCGAACGACCGCCCGAACCGCTCCTCGAACAGGTCGAGCGTCAGCTCCTCGACCCCTTCGAGTTCCGCGTCAGGTTCGCCCTCGCCGTGTGCGACCGAGGCGTGGATCCGCTGGGCGAAACCGAACATGGCGATGTCACCGACGACCTCGGGCGCGGTCTCGTCGCCCTCGGCGAGCATGTCGAGCAGCGTGGTCGGGACGGCGAGTTCGTCGCTCGTCCCGTCTTCGGCGGTCAGTTCCAGCGTTACGACGTCCTGGTCTGCCATACTGCCCCTCTGGACACCCGACGTAAATGTCTGCCGGGTCGATGTCGCCGGGGCACACGTCCGGCGGTCCCGCCCGGTTGCGCGGCGTCGGGACGGACGGGAGTCTTCGGATCGCGCCGACGGCGTGCAACGCGCTCGCCGATAGAACTACCTTCGAAGGAGATATCAGTCGTCTGCCTCGGCGGTCGCCTCTGCGGACTCCTCCGCCGAGTGCGTCTCCAGGTAGTCGTCGGCGTCCATCGCGGCCTTACAGCCCATGCCACCGGCGGTGATGGCCTGCTGGTAGTGGAAGTCGACGACGTCGCCGGCGGCGAAGATTCCTTCGACGGCAGTTGCCGTCTGGTCGCCGCCCTTGCCGCCGTGCGTCCGGACGTAGCCGGTCTCGTCGAGTTCGACGCCCGTGTCCGTCAGGTAGTCCGTGTTGGGCGTGTGACCGATCGCGACGAACACGGCGCCGACGTCCATCTCGAACGTCTCCGTGTCGGGGTCGTCGAGGTTGTCCTTCGGGTAGCCGTCCTCGTTCTGCGCGAGGGTGACGTGGTCGACGCCGCTCTCCTGGTCGCCGTGGACCTCCAGGAGTTCGGTGTTCCGCATGACCTCGACGTCGCCGTCGTCGACCTGCTCCATGACGCGGTCGACCCAGTAGTCCTCGGCGCGGAACCCCTCCCGGCGGTGGGCCAGGTAGACGGTGTCCGCGAACTTCGTCAGGAAGTCCGCCTCCTCGAAGGCGGCGTCGCCGCCCCCGACCACGAGCATGTCCTCGCCGCGGAAGAACGCGCCGTCACACGTCGCACACGTCGAGACGCCAAAGCCCATGAGCTCGTCTTCTCCGGGGACCCCCAGCGTCCGGGCGCTCGCCCCGCTGGCCGCGATGAACGCGTCGCACGTGTAGACGGTGCCGTCGCGCAACTCGACCCGGAAGGGCCGCTGGCCGTCGTCGACTCGCTCGACGATCCCGTGGTCGAGTTCGGCGCCGAACTGCTCGGCCTGCTCTTTCATCTGCTGGATCAGCTCGGTGCCGCCGATCCCGTCCGGGAACCCGGGGTAGTTCGCCACGTCGGAGGTCAGCGTTAGCTGTCCGCCCGGCTCGTCGCCCTCCAGGACGAGCGGGTCGTTGTTCGACCGGCCGGCGTAGATGGCGGCCGTCAGCCCCGCGATGCCCGTGCCCGCGATGATGAGCCTTCGATGGTCGACTGACTCGGAACTCATTACCGTGCGGTAGTGCGGGAGCGCGTATGTAGATTTTGCTGTCGTGTGCCGTCCCCCGGACCACCGGACGCGTCGTCCGCTCCCGACGACAGCCTTACGCGGGCGGCGGGACTGCACCCTGACATGCCCGCCGACCTCGACGAGAAGACCGACCGCTACGAGGACCTGCTCGCCGAGGCCCTCGCCGCCGCCGAACGGACGGCTCCCGAGGGAACGCCCCTCGCCGCGGCCGCCGACGAGTTCGAGGAGATGGCCCGCTCGTACCTCGAAGACGGCCGGCACTTCCGGGCGGAGGACGACCCCGTGAACGCCCTCGCGGCGTTCTCCTACGGCCACGCCTGGCTCGACGCCGGCGCGCGGATCGGCCTGTTCGACGTTCCGGAAGAGGGGCACCTGTTTACGGTGTAGTCGATCGAATACACGGCTTTCGGCGGTTGCTCGTCGTCCCCGCCGAACGAACGGACCGCAGGGGGTCGTCCGAGCGGCAAGTCGACGCGCCCCGCAGGACCACAGTGACGGCCGCGACGCGCTCAAGCAGTCGACGCTCGCCACTCCGCGGCGACGACGTACACCTCGTAGGCGAACACGGCGAGCACGAGCAGGACGTTCGCCCAGACGAACGCCGTGAACGCGGTCGAACTCAGCGCCATCACTCGCTCACCTCCCGATCGACGCCGGAGTCGGTCTCGACCGTTCCGCCGTCGGCCACCGGCTCGTCAAGCCGGCGGACCTGGGCGTCGAGCGCGTCGAGGTCGAAGTCGGCGTCGCCGAACCGCGCGGTGACGAGCGCGAGCAGTCCCGAGACGAGCGCGGCGCTCAGGAACGAGCGGAAGAAGGAGGGTGCGGGCAACGAACCGGCGACGCCGAGGTCGGCGAGGAGACCGGCCGCGGGCGGGAACAGCGCCACTCCCACCGCGAGGCCGACGACGCTCGACAGCAGCATGTCCGGGCCGGACGGCCGCGCCGAGTAGAGCCCGTACAGCAGCGGGACGAACGTCGCCGTCGCCAGCAGGTCCGCGGTGAAGAATATCTGGAGCACGCTGTACCCCTGCGCCCCGACCACGGTCGCCGCGAGCGCGACGACGACGGTCAGCGTGCGTCCGGCCAGCCGGAGGGTCCCGTCGTCCGGGTCCGATAGGAGTCGCTTGAGGTCGGCCGTCGCGACGCTCGCGATGGCGTTGAACAGCGTATCGGCCGTGCTCATCACCAGCAGGACCGCGATGACGACGACCGCGAGGGTGATCCACTCGGGGAACGACGCGTTGACGACGAGGAAGAAGGCGACGTCGGCGTTGTAGCCCGCGCCCGACGTGACGAGGCTGTCCAGGCCGGTCGCGGCGAGGCCGAACAGCCCGGCGGTGACGACCATCGGCACGACCGCGACGGCCGCGACCAGGAACGACCGGCGGACCGCGGCGTCGTCGCGCCCGGCGTAGATACGCTGCCACCAGGCCTGGTTGAGCATCTCCGCGCCCAGGACCGCGACGACGACGTACGCGCCGAACTTCAGACCGGGCACGAATCCGGGGTTCAGCAGCGACGGGTCGGTCGCGACGACCGTCTCGTGGACGGACCCGGCGCCGCCCAGCGAGAGGATCGCGGCCGCAAAGCCCACGGCGAGCAGCGGCAGTAACACGAGCGTCTGGAGCGTGTCGGTGAAGATGCTCGCCTGTAACCCGCCGTACGCCGTGTACGCGAGGACGAACCCCCCGATGAGCAGTGCCGTCTGCCAGAGCGGGACGCCCGCGACCAGCGAGAGGGCCCCCGTTATCCCGGTCATCTCCGCCGCGAGGAAGATGAACATGTACGCGACGCTGACGACCAGGACGTACGCGTACATCCCCGTGCCGTAGCGGGCGTAGGCGTACTCGGTGAGGGAGTGACCGTCCGGGATGTACCGGCGGATCCGCGGACCGAGCCAGGCGTAGACCACCAGCGGCGTCGCGCTGCCCAGGCCGTAGCCGACCAGCGCCGAGATGCCGCCGAACGCCGCCGCGGCCTCCGCCGGACTGAGCAGTATCCACGCGCCCATGCTGGAGGCGACGAGCGTCGCCGTCAACCGCCCCGTCCCCGCCGAATCCCGCGCCGAGATGTAGTCTTCCGCGCTCCCGACCCGACCCCGGGAGTACCACGTCCCGAGAGCCGCGAACGTCGCGAGCGCGACCGCCGTCACTCCGAGCGCGACTGCCTGCGTGACCATGTGCGTGCCCAGGGGATCGCCCCCTATATATCTTGGTGATATAACCTGGTAATCGGCACGGCTGGAGAGGAGTCGGTCGTCCCGGCCGAACCGCTGAGCGATCCCCCGAAGCGGTCCAGGGCCCCGAGTTTCAGCGTTGATTTCTGGGGGTTCGAGTTTAAATACGTGGCGCGGGAATCGGCGACAACGAACTGGCTCGCGGACGGGCCGGGAACACCGATGTCAGGAGAGGGTCAGACCGGAGGGGAGCCGCGGGCGCTCGAGGCGTTCCAGGCGTGGCTCTCGCGGGTGGCGACGGTGCTGACCGGGACCCGCATCCACGTCCCCGACTACGACCCCGGGCGGCACGGTCGGCTGGTGTCGGCGCCCGACACCGGCGAACGGGAGGAGGTCGACAGGTACTGGCTGAACGCGCCCTTCTCCTACGCCTCCATCACCTACGACGACGAGGCCAACGAACACCGCTACGAGGTGGTCGAACCGGGCCTCGGCGGGTTCGAGATAGAGCTGCTGGAGCGGCTGTTCTCCGACGTCCGGGACCCGCTCCTGTACCGCGAGGACGTCAGCGACGACCCCGAGGGGGCGCTCCGGGAGGAACTCCGCCTCCGCCTCGAGGAGTACGGCGTCGACGTGGACACGGGGACGTTCTACCGGCTGTACTACTACCTCCACCGGACGTTCCTGGGGTACGGAAAGATCGACCCGCTGATGCACGACCCGCACGTCGAGGACGTCTCGTGTGACGGCGCGGGGCTTCCGATCTTCGTCTACCACGAGGACTACACGGACGTCGAGACGAACGTCTCCTTCGAGGCCGACGAACTCGACGACTTCGTCGTCCACCTCGCCCAGCGCTCGGGGCGCCACGTCAGCGTCAGTGACCCCGTGGTCTCGACGACGCTGCCTGACGGTTCGCGGGTCGAACTCGCGCTCGGCGAGGAGGTCACGCCCCGGGGCTCGGCGTACACGATCCGCAAGTACGCCGAGGAGCCGTTCACCCCGATCGACCTCGTCGACTACGGCACCTACAGCGTGGACATGCTCGCGTTCCTCTGGCTCGCGATCGAGAACAACAAGAGCCTGATCTTCGCTGGCGGCACGGCGGCGGGCAAGACCACGTCGATGAACGCCGTCTCGATGTTCATCCCGCCCCGGTCGAAGGTCGTCACCATCGAGGACACCCGCGAGCTCTCGCTGTACCACGAGAACTGGCTCTCCTCGGTCACCCGCGAGCGCATGGACGAGGGTGACATCACGATGTACGACCTGCTGCGGTCGTCGCTGCGCCACCGGCCCGAGTACATCATCGTCGGTGAGGTCCGGGGCGAGGAGGCGATCACGCTGTTCCAGGCGATGAACACGGGGCATACGACGTTCTCGACGATGCACGCCGACTCCGTGCAGACGGTGATAAACAGGCTCGAGAACGAGCCGATCAACGTCCCCCGGCCGATGGTCCAGTCGCTCGACCTGCTCTGTGTCCAGGTGTTGACCCGCTCGGGCGGCGAGCGCGTCCGCCGGACGCGGACGATTTCCGAGATCGAAGGTATCGATCAGCGGACGGGCGAGCTCGACTACTCGAACGCGTACGACTGGCAGGGCGACTCCGACACGTACCGGGAGTCGAACAGCGACCTCCTGGACGAGATCCGGTCGGAACAGGGCTGGAGCCAGGGCGACCTCCAGCGGGAACTCCGCAACCGGCGGCGCTTTCTCACCTACCTCTACGAGGAGGACGTCCGGGACTACCGCCGGTTCACCGCCATGGTCAACAAGTACTACGCCGACCCCGAGGAGGTCGTCGACATGATCGACGACCGGGGCGTCGAACTCGACGACGAACCATGAGCGCCTTCGCGGCGGACCAGGCGATGGCAGCGGGAGTCACGAACTGGGCTGGTGCGCTGGCTACCGGCGGGCTGAACCCGGTCGGCCTCGTCCCGCTGGCTACCGGCGGGCTGAACCCGGTCGGCCTCGTCCCGCTGGCCGCCGCGGCGATGGTCGTCGCTCTCGTCCCGCTTTCCTCGGCGTACCGGCCCCTCGACACCGGTCTGACCCGCGTCTCCCGCCGGTACTTCGGCCGGTACGTGTCCGCCGACGCGCCCGAGCGGACCCGCCGATTGCGCGCCGCCTACGTCGACGAGACCTACCGGTCGTACGCCGCGAAGACGTACCTCCTGACGGCGCTCGCGGCGGTGGCCGGCTCCATCCTCGGGGTGTACGTCTTCGGCGCGGGACTGCTGGTCCTGCCGGCGGTCGGCGACTTCATCGACACCCTCCCGGACGCGATGGCCGGCGCCCTCGGTCGACCCGAACTCGAACCCGACCTGAGCGGCCGGGGCGTCTTCGCGGTGCTCGCGGGCGGGGGCGTCCTCAGCGGCGCCGTGGTCGGGGGGTTCACGTACTGGTACCGCTGGGAGCGGCCCCGGAGCCGGGCCGAGATCCGTCGACGTGGGATAAACGAGGGGCTCCCCCGGACGGTGGCGTTCGTGTACGCGCTCTCCCGGGGCGGAATGGCCGTCCCGGAGGTGTTCCGGACGCTGGCGCACAACAGGCAGGTCTACGGCCACGGCGCCGACGAGATTTCGGTCGCCGTCCGCGAGATGGACCTGTTCGGCAGCGACATCATCACCGCGGTCCGGCGGGTCTCCGCGCGCACCCCCAGCGACCAGTTCAAGACCTTCTCCGAGAACCTGGCGAGCGTCCTCCAGAGCGGGCAGAGCCTCTCGGAGTTCCTCCGCGAGCAGTACGACCGCTACCGGGACGAGGCGCTCGACCGCCAGCAGGAGGTCCTCGAACTGCTCGCGACCATCGCGGAGGCCTACGTCACGGTCCTCGTCGCCGGGACGCTGTTCCTGATGACGATCCTGCTCGTGTTCGGGCTGACGACCACGCGCACCATCAACTTCCTCCGGTTGCTCGCGTACGTCCTCATTCCGCTGGGGAACGTCCTCTTCATCGTCTACCTCGACGGCAAACTCGACCTGCTGGGGGTGGCCCGCGGCAGCGACACCGGCGCGCTCAGGGAGGCGACCTCGAACCACTGGCCGTCGCTTTCGGCGGTCGACACCGCTGACAACGAGGACGCCGCGGTGGACGCCGGAGACGGGGCCGACCATCCGGACCGGGCGGGGGCGTCCGGGAGCCGGGCGGCCGTCGCCTCGACCGACGGCGGGAACGAGGCCGATGCGACCGCGAGCGGGAACAGCGGGGCGGATTCGGGGGCCCCGTTTTCGCCGGGAGGGCCGTCGACCGCTCGGGAGAATCGTCGCCGGCTCGCACTGTACGGCCGGTTCGAGTCGGTCAAGACGGTCCTTCGAAGACCGCTGGGGACGCTGCTGTGGAACCCGACGACGATCCTGTACCTGACGGTTCCGGTCGCGGTGCTGTCCGTCGCGCTCCGGTTCCCGAACACAGTTTCGGCGGGCGCCGTCCGGCCCCGGGCGCTCGACGACGTCCTGATCCAGGCGGCGCTCCTGGTGCTGGCATCGTTCGCGGTCGTCTGGGAGATCTACTCGCGACGGATACGCAGGATGGAGGCCGCGCTCCCCGAACTACTCGAACGACTGGCGAGCCTCAACGAGGCCGGCATGTCCGTCGTCGAGAGCTTCGACCGCGTCCGCGAGGGCGACCTGGGCGTCCTCTCGGCCGAGGTCGAGCGCGTCTGGCGCGACCTCCAGTACGGCGCGACCGTCGACGACGCGCTCCGCCGCTTTGGCCTCCGCGTGCGGACGACCGCGACGACCCGCGTCGTGACGCTCCTGACGAACGCGCTCCGCGCGAGCGGGAACCTGGCGCCGATACTCCGGATCGCGGGCGAACAGGCCAAGTCGGAGCTCAAGCTCCGCCGCCAGCGCCGCCAGCAGATGCTCACTTATCTCGTCGTCATCTACGTCTCGTTTTTCGTCTTCCTGGTCATCATCCTCGCTGTCAAGGAGGTGCTCGTCCCGAGTCTCCCGACGAACGTCCCGACGCCTTCGGCCGAGGAGACCGCACGGCTGGGCGTCGATGCCCAGCAGTTCACTCACATCGCGACCGTCGACAAAGCGGCTTACACGCTCGTGTTCTTCCACACCGCCCTGATCCAGGCGGTGTTCTCGGGGTTCATCGGCGGGCAGCTCGGCGAGGGGTCGCTGAAGGACGGCGCCAAACACGCGACTATCATGCTCGGGCTCGCGTACGTCGCGTTCGTGTTGCTCTCCTCGCCCGTCGCGCAGGTCACCCTCGCCGACCAGTCCACGGCCGGCGACGCCGTGGTCGTCGAGGGCGTCTCGCTGTCCGAGGGTGGGTTCGTCGTCGTCCGCGCCCGCACCCCACAGGGCGAGGTGATCGGACACAGCGCGTACCTCGAACCCGGGAAACACGAGGACGTCCGCGTCCCTATCGACCGGACTTACAGCGACCAGATGACCCTGTTCGCCGCCGCGTACGCCGACGGGGACGGCGACGAGGAGTTCGACGGCGTGGGCGCCGACACGCCCGACAGTCCGTACCAGTCGAGCGGCGAACCGGTGTACGACCGCGCGGCCGTCACTCGTAGCGAGAGCGGGTCGGCCGGACGCCTCTCCCCGTCTGCGGTCGAACCCCTCGCGCTGACCCCGGCCGTCCACCGGGTGGCGCCGCCCGGGGCGGATACGCTCGACGCCCGGACGGCGTCCCGGTGAAGACACCCTTTAGGGAGGGTGGGCCGTACCCGTCGCCGATGGACTTCGCCGCGTTCGCCCGGTACGTCGCCGACATCGAGAGCGAGAGCGCCGACCACGACGTCCGCGACCGGGCTGTCGACCTGCTGGCGGCGGCCGGCCCGGACCTCCGGGTCGTCGCTCGCTACGTCCAGGGGCGGGTGTTCCCCGTCCACGACTCGACGAAACTGGACGTCGGGCCGACGCTCTGTTACGAGGCCATCGCGAAGGCGGCCGGGCAGAACGTCGACGCGGCCGACGTGGAGGACCGCGTCGCCGACGTGGGCGACGTCGGCGAGGTGGCCGCGAGCTACGACTTCGGCAGCCAGCGGGGGCTCGGGGCGTTCGGCGGCGGCGCCACGGGGGACGCGGGCCCGGACCCGGACGGCGACTCCGACCTGACGGTCACGGCGGTCGACGACCGCCTCCGGGAGGTCGCCGCCGCGGAGGGGTCGGGGAGCACGGACCGGAAGCGCGACCTCCTGTTCGACCTGTTCAACAGGGCGGACCCGGACGAGGCGCGGTATCTCGCCCGCCTCGTCCTCGGGGAGATGCGCGTCGGCGTCGGCGAGGGGACCGTGCGCGACGCGATAGCCGGCGCCTTCGACGTCCCCGTGGAGACAGTCGAGCGCGCGCTCCAGGTCACCAACGACTACGGCGAGGTGGCGGTCGTCGCCCGAGACGATGGCGCGCCGGGGCTGGACGCGCTCGGCCTCGAAGTCGGCCGGCCGGTCGACCCCATGCTCGCACAGGCCGGGACCGTCACCGAGGCGCTCGACGACTGGGACGAGGCGGCCGTCGAGCGCAAGTACGACGGCGCGCGCGTCCAGGTCCATTACGACGGGGAGTCGGTCGCGCTGTTCTCCCGCAACATGGAGGACGTGACCGGCGCCCTCCCGGAGGTGGTCGGGTTCGTCGAATCCGCCCTGGACCGCCCGGCGATCCTCGACGGCGAGGTCGTCGCGGTCGACGACGACGGGTCGCCGCTCCCCTTCCAGGAGGTGCTCAGGCGCTTCCGTCGGAAGCACGACGTGGCCCGCGCCCGCGAGGACGTCGCCGTCGAGTTGCACGCCTTCGACTGCCTCCACGTCGGCGGTCGGGAGTCCGCGCCGGACCCGGGGGGCGGCGAGGACCTCCTCGACGCGCCGCTGGTCGAGCGCCACGACCGGCTGGCGACGCTGCTCGACGGCGAGGGGGACGCCGTCTCGGACCCCGTGGTCACCGACGACCCCGACGAGATAGCGGCCGTCGAAGAGCGCGCGCTCGACGCCGGGCACGAGGGCGTCATGCTCAAGAATCCCGAGTCGACGTACACGCCGGGCCGGCGGGGGAAGAACTGGCTGAAGCGAAAGCCGGACGTGGAGACGCTCGACCTGGTCGTCACCGGCGCGGAGTGGGGCGAGGGCCGCCGCGCGAACCTGCTGGGGACGTTCCTGCTGTCGGTCCGGACCAGCGACGGCTTCGCGACTATCGGCAAGGTCGCCACCGGGATCACCGACGAGGAACTCGAAGCCCTGACCGACCGCCTCGAGCCCCACGTCCGGGACCAGGACGGCACCGAGGTCGACGTCGAACCGGCGGTCGTCTTCGAGGTCGGCTACGAGGAGATACAGGCGTCGCCGACCTACTCGTCGGGGTACGCGCTCCGGTTCCCGCGGTTCGTCGGGGTCAGGGAGGACAAGGACCCCGACGGCGCGGACTCGCTGGAGCGGGTCGAGCGGCTGGCCGAATCCCAGTGATTTCCCGGGGCGGGGGACCGTCCGGGCGAAAGCACGTGCGGAGCGAGGGGGCTCCCGCCCAAAACGTCATTAGTCGCGCGACTCGACGGGGAAACGATGGCCCTCCACCGGAACAGCGATACCGGCGACGGCGGTGTGGGCGGAGCGCCCGATGACCACGCGGGTGGCGCCGGGTCGCCGTCCGACGGTCCGGACCGCGCCGAAGCGTCGCCGAACGACTCGACGGCGGACGAACCGCCCTCGACGTTCCGGACCAAGCGCGGCGAGTGCCGGATCGGCGACGACGAACTGGTCCTCGAATCGAGCTTCGTCGGGCTGTTCAGACGTCTCTACGAGGGGAACAGGTGGATCTTCGCGGGGTACGTACTGGCGGTCGTCTCCCCGGTCGCGGTGAGTCTCACGGCCGAGCCGGAGTCCGTGCTCCTCTGGGTCGGCGGGGCCCTCGCGGTGGTGCTCGTCGCGACGGCTGTGAACCGCGCACGCGGGTTCACGAGCGACGGCCGGATCCCGCTCGACGCCGTCGAGTCCGTCTCGGCGACCGGAGGGTCGAAGGGACTGACCCGTCCCCGGTTCGTCGTCACCTACCGGAAAGGCGGGGAAGAGAAACGCCGGTACGTGCTCATGCCCTCGAAGTACCTCTCGTACGGCGACGAGGCGTTCGAGCGGGGGAAACGCGCGTTCCGAGAGCGGGGGTTGCTCGACGAGTCCTGACGAGGGTCCCCCCCGAAGGCTGTCATTCGGCCGTCCGGACCGCCGCGAACCCAATCCTTACTCCCGGTCCCGCCGAACGGTCCCCCATGACGGTTCGACACGACGGGCTGACGGTCGACTGGCTCGGGTACGCGACGCTCCGGATCGAGAGCGACGACGCGGTCGTCTACTTCGACCCGGGGCGCTACGGGACGCTCACGGGCGAGTGGGAAGCCGACACGCCGGGCGTGGCCCACCCGCCCGGGCGGGACTACCGCGCCGGGGACGCAGACCTGGTCTGTGTCACGCACGTCCACCACTACGACGACGACGGGATAGAGCGCGTCGCGAGCGACGACGCTACCGTCGTCGTCTACGAGGGAGTCGACGTCTCGGAGACCGACAGAGACCTCCGACCGGTCGAGGATCTCCCCTACGAGGTCGTCCGGGTCGGCATGGAGGACGAACTGGTCGCCGCGGGCGTTCCGCTGTTCACCGTGCCGATGTACAACGAACCCGACGGCCCGAACGTGCGGGCCGACGGCACGCCGATCCACCCCGAGGGGATCGGCTGTGGGTTCGTCGCTTCGGTCGACGACACGCCCGTCTTCTGGCCCGGCGACTCCGACGTGCTCCCCGGGCACGAGGCACTCGACGTCTCGCTGTTCGCGCCCCCGATATCGCAGTCGTTCACGATGGACCGCCACGACGCCGCGGACCTGGCCGAGGCGCTCGACCCGGACCTGGTGCTCCCGATCCACTACAACACGTTCGAGGCGCTGGAGGCCGACAGCGCGGCGTTCGCCGCGGACGTGGCGGAGCGGGGCGTGCCGGTCGTGCTGGACGAACGGGAGTGAACGACCCGGTCGTTCTACCACCCGCGACCCCGGGGGCCCTGAATCGTTAAGTCGGTTCTCGTCGAACGGGTCGCGTATCCATGTCGAGTTCACTGTTCGCGGGGGTCGGCCAGTCAGTCGGGGCCGCCAAGGTCGTTCATCCGCTCGGGCTCTGGCTGCTGATGGCGTTTCTCGCCGTCCTCAACGGCGCGTTCAGGGAGACCGTGATAATCCCGCGCACGGGGGAGTACGCCGGCCACGTCCTCAGCACCGCGATCCTCGTGGCGGCGATCCTGGCGGTCTCCTTTGCCTACTTCACGACCACGGGCGTCGGCTACGCGCGGGGGGAACTCCTGCTGGTCGGGGTCCTCTGGACAGTGCTGACAGTGGGATTCGAGTTCCTCGTCGGGTACGCCGAGGGAACGCCCGTCTCGGAGACGATCGGCCAGTACGACGTGCTCGCGGGACAGGTGTGGATACTGGTCCCGCTGACGCTGCTGACCGCGCCGCTGCTCTTCGGGTGGCTCCTGGCTCAGTGACGGCCCGGACTCGTTTCGAACGACGGCGAGCACCCCGCGGTCAGACGACGCCCATCTCGTCCAGCCGCTCGGGCAGGTACGTGTCCGTCACGAAGTCCAGGCCGTAGGAGGCCAGCGACTGCTGTTCGGACTTCTTCTCGATGTCCAGTTGCAGTTCGATCTGCTCCTCCCAGTAGTCGGTCTGGAACCGGGGGTCCTCCAGTTCCGACTCCAGGGCGTTGACGTCCGAATCGGAGAGCGGGTCAGTCGGGAGTTCGTACTCGACGATGTCCTCGGGCTGGACGCCGATGAACCGCGCCTCCGGCGTCGCGAGGTACTCAGAGAGGTGGGCGCTCTTGATGGAGCCGTAGGCGACCGACCCGTAGATGCGGTACGACCACGGGTCGCCGTCGGTGAACACGGTCACCGGCAGGTCGAGTTCGTCGTGGAGGCGCTTGGTGATCCGGCGGGTCGCCCGCGCGGGCTGGCCCTTGAGGTGGACGATCAGCGCGTCGTACTCCTCGTCGAAGCCGTTCTCGACGAGCCGGTCGCGCATGCCGCCGGTCTCCACGCAGAGGACGAACTCGGCGTCACAGTCCAGGAAGTCGATCGTGTCGGGGTTGTTGGGGATCTGGTAGCCGCCCTCGCCGACGTCGGCCTGGCAGTGGATCTCCCGCTCGCCCCGCCGGGTCTGCTCGCGGAGCAGGAGCGGCCCCATCACCGTCGCGCCCGACTCCTCGGGACGCATGTGGAAGTCCTCGCGGCGCGCCCCGGAGACGATCTCCAGGTCCTCGACGAGCTGGTTGGACTCGTCCTGGTCGTTGAACTGCGCCTCGTCGACGTCCCAGGACTCGCTGAGGTAGTACAGCTCCCGCAGCGTCGACGAGCGGTCCTGGTCGAGCTGGTCGGCGAGGAAGTCGATGGTGTAGACCGCCTTCAGGAGCTTCTGGGCCCCCGAGATGGTCTTTGCCGTCCGCGTGCTCGTCCGGTCGCCGTACACCCAGACGTCCTTGTCCTCGTCGTACTCGATGTTGGACTTCGTCCGGGTCGGAATCTGCATCCGCGGGACGTCGCCCTCGGCGAACTGGTCGTAGAACTCCGCCGCCAGGTCGATGAGCTGTTCGCGCGCGTCCGGCTCCGTGCCGGCCGATCCGTCCGTCTCCGCCTCGTTGTCAGTGCTCATTGTTACGCGTTCACCGTGAGTCGTTCGTCCTCGACGCCGTCGACCGACACGTCGAAGCTCGCGTCGCCGTCCACCTCGTACTCGAGCGTCGCCTCGTCCCCGCTCGCGACCGAAACGGACCACTTCACGAACCACTCCCCGTCCATGTCGACGACCGTCGCGTCGCCGTCCGCGAGCGCCGGCTCGGGGCCGCCGACCATCTCCGTCACGTCGAGGTCCGCGCTCCGGTCGGAGTTGTTCTCGACGACCAGCCGGACCGTGTCGCCGTCGCGCTCGCGGTCGACGAGCACGTTGTTCATGATCCTGGCCAGCGAGTCGTCGATGTCGAGACGCCCGCGCTCGGTCACCTCGGCGAGCTTCTCTGCCATCTCCGGCAGGATGGTCGCCAGCTTGTCCTGTTTCTTCCGGCGCTGCTGCATCGAGCGGCGCTTCTTGAGGTAGGACTTCAGCTCGCGGGCCGCCTCCCGGATGGCGAGTTCGATCTCCGATTCGAGTTCCGGGACGTTCGCCACCGCGTCCTTGGACTCGCTCGTGAAGGGGACGTTCGTCGACGCGACGTGGACCATGACGACCGCCGGTCCGTTCGGGATGCCCGACCCGCCCGGCTGGTCGAGGTTGTAGTTGCGCCAGTTGATGTTCTTGACGACGTCCGTCGTCGCGCAGGCGCCGCGCTGGTAGACCAGCGGCACGCGGTTGGCGAAGCGCAGGACGTCGGCCTTCCCCTCGGATTCGAGGTTCCCGCCGTAGGCGATGCCCGCCTCGACGATGAACGGGTCGCCCCCGTGGACGGCCGCGTCACGGGTCGAGGCCGCGTAGAAGTCGGCGTCGAACTCCTTGCGCAGCCCCTCCTCGATGAGGTCGTCAGTGATGGGCGCGAGGCAGTCCGTCGGCGGGGCGATGATGTCCGTCTCGCGCATCGCCTCCAGCAGGTCGCTGGACGTGTCGCGGTCCCCGGCGACCGCCGTCACCTTCGGCGGGTCGTCCGGGACGCGCCGGGCTGCCTCCCAGAGCGCCTCGACGACGTTCTCGCGGGCCGTTTCGCCGAACGTCGCGTCGTCGTACTCCTCGGTCGCGTCGGCCGACCGGCGGACGAACTCGGCGAGTTCGTCGCGCGTGAACCGGTGGCGCTCGTCGTCGGCGTCGGCGAACTTCGCGGCGAGGCGCTCGGCGACGCCCTCGACGGTCGCGTCGTCCTTCCGGGTGCTCGTCGCCCCGTCGACCAGCGCGTAGAGGTCCGAGCGGAGGCGCTCGTTCACGTCCGCGTCGACGGGCTCCCCGGCAGCGGCGGCGCCCGTCACCTCCGCCCAGCCGGCCTCGAGGGCGTTCCCGCGGACCGTCGACCCGAAGGTCACCTCGTACGTCTCCTCGACGTCGTCGGCCACGTCGTCGACCAGCGCCCGGAGTTCGTGGTGGGCGACGCGGTCGTACCCGTCCAGGGCGTCGGCGACCCGCTCGGCGAACTCGGCGGTCGCTTCGGCGCCCTTGTTGGCGACGGCGGCTTCGAGCGCGGCCGCGACGTCCGCCCCGGAGTGGGCCGGCGGCGGGCGCCAGGACATCTCGCGGCCGAAGTGGCGGTCTCGGAAGTTGTCGATGACGTTCTCGGCGGTCGTGGCGCCCACGCGCGTGAACTCGCCCTGGAGGAACCCCGAGAGCGAGTACGAGTCTGTCGCCTCCAGCATCTTGATGAGCGTCCCGAGCTCCACGCCGTGGGGGTGGGGCCGGATCTCCTCGGTCTCCTCGGGGAGCTGGTCGGTCGCCCGTTCGGACTTGATGTGCGCGTCGGGCTCCCGGAGCTCGATCCGCGCGTGGGGGTTGACGACCGCCGTGTGCTTGACGTAGTCGTGGAGCTGGCCCCGGGCGCGCATGTTCCCTTCCAGTTCCATCTCGATGCGCGTCCCGTGTGGGCGGTCCCACGAGGCGGTGTCCTCGACGTCTATCTCGGGTTCGTTCGTGTCGGTGTCGATGATGAGTTCGAAGTACTCGGCCTCGACGCTGCCCTTCGTCCGGGAGGTGATCTTCGCCGGCTTGCCGCTGGTGAGCTGCGAGTAGAGGACCGCCGCGGAGATCCCGATCCCCTGCTGGCCCCGACTGTTCTTGACCGAGAGCGCTCCCTCGTTGACGACCACGAAATTTTCGTCTCGACCGGTCGCCCCGGGAACCGAGACGTCGTACACGTACTCCGGGGGCTCGACTTCCTCGACGTCGCGGACCGGCAACAGGCACATGTCCGTCCCGGTGAACCCGTGCAGGTTCTGGATTGTCTCCCAGAGGTCCCGGAGTGTCTCAGTCGGCCGGTGGTCGTCGTCGAGCAATCCCATCTCCTTCAGGTTGTGCACGTATCTCGGCTTCTGGACGTACTCGCCGTCGAACACGTCCTCGATCAGGGACTGGTACACTGCGGCGTGGTCGAGGCTCGAACCGACCCCGGCTCCGAGCAACAGCCCGGGGATCGTGTCCGGGACGGTCTGCATGAACACGTCCCCGACGCGGACGTCTTCGAGCAGATCCGTCGGGATCCGTTTGTATCCCTGCTCGCCGGCGGTCGTACGCTCCTCGAACACGTCCGCCAGGTCAACGTCTTCGCCGTACACTTTCGTCCGATAGCGGGTACTCGGTTCGTCCGCGTAGCCGCCCCCTTTCGATTCGACCTCTGTACTCGCGAGAACGCCTTGCATGTTCCAGAGGACGGAGAGCTGGCGAGCGAGCGTTTCGCTCGTCGTCGCGTGCGAGAGTTCGTTGCTCGGGTGCGAATCGGACCCGTCCCCCTGGTAGAGGGCCGCGACGAACTCCCGCTGGATCCCGTCGTCCGCCCGGAAGACGAAATCCGGGACCCGTTTCTCCTGTGCGCACGTCCCACAGGCGGACTCGAGGAACAGCGCGAGCGGCGATCCGAACGCTTTCACGCGCGTCGAGTTGCGTTCGCGCTCGACGGTGGTCGTCGTGCCGCCGATTTCGAGGACGGCCTCCTCGGTCGCGTCGATCAGGTCCGTCTCGTGGGAGCCAAACGTGAATCCGACCTGTCTCTCGTCGGCGTGCCCCTCCGATATGTAGTACGCGATCAGCCGAACGAACGACGACGTGAGCGGGACCGACACGGGCATCGACGTCTCTTCCCCGCCGACCCGATACGTCCTGAACGTGCAGTCAGACGCCAGGTCCTCCCACCCCAGTTCAAGCACCGTCTCCGCCGGCAGGTACCCCTTTTCCAGATAGTTGTTCTCGAGACTGTCCTTCAGCACGTCGACGCCGTCGTACCGGTAGTAGGTCCGCTTCCGGTCGCTGTCCGCCGAGGGGCGCTTCCGGACTTTTTCGCCCGATTTCAACCGTTCGAGCGTCTCGCGGTCGAACCCGTAGACGTACACCCGTCGCCCGTCGAGTTGCGACGGAGTGATGTACTCCAGGAGGTTCACCCGGTCGGTGGTCTCGTCGAACGAGGGTAGCGACTGCGGCGCGAGGATGGCGTCGCCAGGTTCGAGGTCGCCCGCCTCGACCTCTTCGGTCTCTCCGTCGCCCGTGAGCGTGAACAGACAGTGGTCACCAGTCACCTCGACGGTTCTGCCTTTTTCGGTCGTTATCTCGTACACCGACCCATCTGTCTCGTGGCGGATTGCGTGGGTGATCGATTGCCACGTCAGTTCGTGGGCATCCCGGTCGAACGACGGGGCTTCGATGTCGGCAGTGACCGGGCCCGTCGCTTCCCCCTCCTCCGGAAGAAACGCGTCACAGAGGACGCCGATAGGGACGGTGTCGAGTTCACCGTCCCGCCTGACGAGTAGCTGCTGGTCCGGCGTCAGCGACTGCTCGCGCTTGTGAAACCGCGACCCGTACAGCAGCTTCCCGAAGACCTTCGGGATCTGATCTTTCGTGATCCCCGGTCCGTTGTCCTCGACGACGAGCCGGTAGTAGTCCCCGACCTCCTCGATCTCGACGTAGATGTCGGGGAGGATGCCCGCCTCCTCGCATGCGTCCAGGGAGTTGTCGACGGCCTCCTTGACGGCCGTCACCAGCGCCCGGGCCCCCGAGTCGAACCCGAGCATGTGCTTGTTCTTCTCGAAGAACTCGGCGATGGAGATCGACCGCTGGCTCTCGGCCAGCTCCTCGGCGATCCCCTCTCCCTCGCCGAGTTGCGACTGATACGAGGTCATCCGTGCCCGTCTCTACTGGCGGTGGGATTAAAAGGAGTTCGCCACCGGGGTGGAAGTGAAATACCGGTCTCTGCCGGTTCGACACTGTGAACCGCTGTCTCACGGGGACGTCAGTTCCGCGTCGAGGGGTTTACCGCTGTGCCCTCGGGGGCGTCCGTCCCATGTCGGTAAGTTGTCGTCTTCGCGCGAGCGCTCGCTCGCGCGCGTGCGAGGGGTTTAAGGAGTGCGGCCTTGTACGGGGATCCACATTGTATGTCAGGGGATTCCGACGAGTACGGCGCAAAACAGATCCAGGCCCTGGAAGGCCTGGAGGCCGTGCGAAAGCGGCCGGCGATGTACATCGGTTCGACGGACGAACGGGGGTTACACCACCTCGTCTACGAGGTGGTCGACAACTCGATCGACGAGGCGCTCGCGGGCCACTGTGAGTCCATCGGCGTGACGATCCACGACGACGGGTCGGTCTCCGTCACGGACGACGGACGCGGCATCCCAGTAGACACCCACGAGAAGTACGACAAGCCCGCCGTGGAGGTCGTGATGACCGTGCTCCACGCCGGCGGGAAGTTCGACAACAAGTCCTACCAGGTGTCCGGCGGCCTGCACGGGGTGGGGGTGTCCGTCGTCAACAGTCTCTCGGAGCGGCTGACCGTCCGGATCAAGCGCGACGGCGCCGTCTGGCGCCAGCGTTTCGAGGAGGGCGCGCCGATAGGTGAACTCGAACGGATCCGCGACATGGAGCCCGACGAGGGGACGGGGACGACCATCCGGTTCTGGCCGGACACGTCTATCTTCGAGACGACGGACTTCCAGTACTCGACGCTCGAGTCCCGCCTCCGCGAACTGGCGTTCCTGAACTCCGGCGTCGAGATCACGCTGACGGACGAGCGCGACGACACCGGGGACCGCTTTCGCTACGACGGCGGCATCCGCGAGTTCGTCGAGTACCTCAACGAGACGAAAGAGCCACTCCACCCGGAGGTCGTCTACTTCGAGGACGCCGAGCGGGACGTCCAGGTCGAGGTGGCGATGCAGGGCACGAGCGAACTCCAGGGGTCGATCCACGCGTTCGCCAACAACATCAACACCCGGGAGGGCGGGACCCACCTCACCGGGTTCAAGACCGCGCTGACGCGGGTCGTCAACGACTACGCCGAAGATAACGGCCTGCTCGGTGACATCGAGGGGACGCTCACGGGCGACGACATCCGCGAGGGACTGACCGCGGTCATCTCGGTGAAACACCCGGACCCGCAGTTCGAGGGACAGACGAAGACCAAGCTCGGGAACAGCGAGGTGCGCGGCATCGTCGAGGGGGCGATGCACGAGCACCTCGGGACGTACTTCGAGGAGAACCCCGACACCGCCGAGGCCATCGTCGGGAAGGCGGTCGAGGCGGCGAAGGCCCGCAAGGCCGCCAAGAAGGCCAAGGAGCTCACCCGCCGGAAGTCGGCGCTGGAGTCGACCGCGCTCCCGGGGAAGCTGGCCGACTGTCAGACCCGCGACCCGGAAGAGGCGGAGCTGTTCATCGTCGAGGGCGACAGCGCGGGGGGTTGCTTCACCGGAGACACGGAAGTATCTCTGGCTTCGGGGGGGTCGATCACGTTCGAAGAACTCGTCGAGGAGTACGAGAACGGAGAGAGGCACTACTGCTATACGGTCGACGACGATGGGAAGATCGGTCTGGAGAGGATCGAGAATCCGCGCGTCACGAGAGAAGATGCTCCCCTCGTCCAGGTGACGCTGGATAACGGTGAGAGGGTCAAGTGTACGCCGGATCACGAGTTCATGCTCAGGGATGGCAGCTATTGCGAGGCGCAGGACCTCGACGAGGGGCAGTCCCTGATGCCCCTCTACAGGAAAGAGTCGGATACGTCGGAGGAGAACATCACCATCGATGGCTACGAGATGGTCAAACAGCCGGTGATGAACGACTTCTGGGAGTTCACGCACCTTCTTGCGGACAGATACAACCTCGAACACGACACGTACGATGCCGGATCGGGCGATCACAAGCATCACAAGGATTTTGACAAGCGAAATAACCGTCCGGACAACATCGAGCGCCTCGACAAAAGTGAACATCTCGACCTGCATCGAGAACACGCCGAAAAAACCCTCCACACCGACGAAGTGCAGGAAACCCTTCGGGAACTCAAGCGGTCAGAGGAGTTCCGGGAGAAAATGAGTGAGCGGATGCGGCAGGAGGAAACAGTTGATTACGACGAACGGCGACGAGAACGAGGAGACCCGAACGTTCTGACCAAGGAGACGACTATCGAGAAGTTCTTCGAAGACGAAGGAAGCCTCCTCCAGGCAGTACAGAGTCACAACCACGAAGTCACCTCGGTCGAACATCTCGACGAAACGGCAGACGTCTACGATATCGAAGTCCCCGGCACACACAACTTCGCTCTCGATGCGGGCGTCTTCGTTCACAACAGCGCCAAGCAGGGCCGGGACCCCGAGTTCCAGGCCATCCTCCCGATCAAGGGGAAGATCCTCAACGTCGAGAAACACCGCCTCGACCGGATCCTGGAGAACGACGAGATCCGGTCGATGATCACGGCCATCGGGACGGGCATCGGCGACGAGTTCGACATCGAGGACGCCCGCTACGAGAAGCTGATCATGATGACCGACGCCGACGTCGACGGGGCACACATCAGGACGCTCCTCCTGACGTTTTTCTACCGGCACATGCGCCCGCTACTGGAGGCGGGCTACGTCTACGCGGCCCAGCCCCCGCTGTACCGGATCCGCTACCGCGGGGACACCTACGACGCGATGACGGAGGCCGAGCGCGACCGCATCGTGGCCGAGGAGTGCGACGGCGACCCGTCGCAGGTCCAGCGGTTCAAGGGCCTGGGCGAGATGAATCCCCAGCAGCTCTGGGACACGACGATGGACCCCGAGCACCGCCACCTCAAGCAGATCACCATCGAGGACGCCGCGGCGGCCGACAAGATGTTCTCGGTGCTGATGGGCGACGCCGTCGAGCCGCGCAAGCAGTTCATCAAGGAACACGCCCCCGAGGCCGAGTGGGTGGACATATGAGTTCGGACGTACCGGAACCGGAGGACGTGACCGATGCGGCCGCCGAGGTCGACCGCGTCCGCGTCGAGAACGAGATGGAGCAGAGCTACATCGACTACGCGATGAGCGTCATCGCGGGCCGCGCGCTGCC
>JBDGST010000071.1:0-22254 GCA_042217365.1 Haloarculaceae archaeon | reverse complement strand
TCGGCGCGCTCGAGGCCGGCAGCGACACCGAGCAGGTCTTCGAGACGCTCCAGACGGAGATCGGCCGGCTCTACCACGAGCGCAAGGAACTCCGCTCGAACCTGCTGGTCTACGCGGCGGTCGGGTGGACGACGGGACTGCTCGTTCTGGGGATCATGGTCGCGGTCAACCTGTACGTGCTCGACGGCTTCGCCGACCTCTCGGCGGTGTCGGCGGCCGGCCGCGGCGCCGGCGCGGGGACGCTCGCGCTGGATCCGGGCGCGGTGCAGCCGGCCCGCGAGCGCTGGCGCTTCTACCTCGTGACCCAGGCGACGATGCTGGCCTGTGGCTGGTTCGCCGGCACCGCGAGCCGCGGCCGCTACGAGGCGCTGCTTCACTCGGCCGGTCTGGTCGGGATCGCATACGTGGTGTTCGCGGGGGTGGGGATGCTGTGACCCGGGCGGACGAACGCGGGGGAGCGGTCGCGGGGTGCGTTGTCGGGCGGCGCGACAGTCACGGGGCGCAGTCGAGCGTCGTCGGCGTCGCGCTCCTGCTCGGCGCGACGGTCGTCGCGGTGGGAGTGCTGACGGCGAGCGTCGGGGCACTCGTCGACGGGCACGCGGCCCGGGCGGACGCGCGGCGCGTCGCGGCGGATCTCGACGACGCGCTCCGTCCGGTCGAGACGACCGGCCACCGGACGGGGACCGTCCGGTTCGCCGACGGGGGCCTCCACACGGTCGAACGGGAGGTGCGCGTCTTCGAGGGCTACGGACTCGGTCGTCGCCGGGTCGCGACAGTCCGCGTCGGGGGACTCGTCTACGATCGCGGCGAGCGCCGGGTCCGGTCGGTCGCCGGGGCGGTCACCCGCGGACGGGGCGAGGCAGCGTGGACGACCGCTCCGCCGCCGATCTTCGGGTCCGAGGCCAACGGCGTGCTCGTCGTCGGCGTGGCGAAGCTGAACGCCAGCGGCGGGGCCATCGGGGGGTCGGACGTGACGGCCCGGATCTCGACGAACGTCACCCACGACCGGCGGACGCTCGGCACCGGGCGGTACGCGGTCGCGGTCGAGACAGCCGTCCCAGCGGCGTTCGAGGCGGCGCTCCGGGACCGGGGCGCCTCCTCCGTCGAGCGCCGCGACTTCGACGGTGACGGGGTCCCGAGCGTGCTCGCCGCGTTCCCGGGGACGCGACGAGCGTACGTCGTCGTCCACGACATGCGACTGGAGGTGAGCGATGGCTGAGCCCCCCTCGTTCGTGACTGACCGTCGGGGCGTCACGCCCGCCGTCGGAAAGACCCTGGAAATGGGAGTGGTCGTTCTCTACGTCGCGCTGCTGACGACGGTCCTGCTGGGCGGCGTCGTCCCCGGGTACCGTTCGGCGGCCGGGGCGACCGTCGGGGACCGGGTGCTCGCCGCCGCGAGTCAGGAGGTCGAGGCTACGGTCCCGGCGATGGCCAGAGACGTGACCGTCCGCCGTGCAGTCGACCTCCCGGCACACATCGCCGGCCACGGCTACGCGGTCGAAGTCGACGGGCGTTCGCTCGTTCTCGATCACCCCGACCCGGCCGTCGGCGGGCGGGTCAGGCTCGTGCTTCCGGCTCACGTCGACCGCGTCGAGGGACGCTGGCAGAGCGCCGGGCAGCCGGTCGTCGTCGTCCGGGGGGACGAGGACGGCGCGGTCGTCGAACTGCGTTCGGGAGGGCGGGACTGAGATGTCCCGTGGCGAGTCGCCACGCGGGTGCGGTGGTCGACGGACCGGCGGGAGGCGACGGACGACGGCCCCTTCCGGTTCCGACTCGAACTCGGCTGCCCGGGACTGCGCCGGCGCGCGCCCGCGTGGACAGGCGAACCTCGTCGCGCTCGTGGCCGCGCTCCTCGCGATAACGACCGCGACGGTCCTCGGAATCGCGCTGGCTGACGCGGCCCTCGCGGGCGCCGGGGGTTCGCCGGTGGAACGCCGCGTGGCGACCGCGGTAGCCGACAGCCTGGTCGACGCCGGGTCCCCGTTGACCGACCGGGCGAACGTCGTCGACGCGTCGGCGGCGGACGCCCTCTCCGTGGCCGCGTTGCGCGCTCGGTATCCGGCCCTCGAAAGCCGGTCGGTCCGGGTCGCGCTCGGCGGCGAGGTACTCGTCGAATGGGGGACGCCGGCGGGCGGGACGACGATGCGGCGCGTCGTCCTCGTCCAACGAACCCAGCGCTCCGTGATCGAACCCCGGTTCTCCGCCGGCAACCGCGTGACGCTCCCCAGGCGGACCGCCCGCATCAGGATCGAGGTGGACCCGCCCGAGAACGTGACCGTCTACGGCGTCCGCGCCGACGAGCGGACGGTCCTCTACAGCCCGTCCGGGCTACAGGGGACCTACACCGTCTCGGTCAGCCGTCGAGAGACGGTCGGGATGCGGTTCGTCGCGAACGATACTCTCTCCCGCGGCGACGTCACGCTGGAACTGTACCCCCGCGAGACGACGAAGGCGACCCTGGCGGTGACCGTCGATGCGTGACGGTCCGGTCTTGGCCCGACCGTCCCGCGCACGCGGGCAGTTGCCGATGCCGGTCGTCGAAGCGGCGGTCGCTGTCCTGCTGGTGCTCGCCGTGGCGGCGGGGTTCACGCTCGGCGTCGGCCAACCCGGCGGACGCGAACCGCAACTCGACGCGTACGCACAGGACGCTGTGACGATCCTCTCCAGCGAACCGCCCCGGCACCGCGGCGGGACGCGCCTCGCCGAAGTCCTCCGGTCCGAGAACGCGTTCGAGCGGGAACGCGGGGCGCTCCGGCGGCGCGTGGGCCGAATCCTTCCCGACAACCTGCTGTTTCGCGTCGAGACTCCCCACGGCGCGGTCGGGTTCCGCAAACCGCGCGGCGTGACGACCGGAGTCGCCACGACGACGACCCGACACGGGACGGTCGCGATACGGGTGTGGTACGCGTGAGGCGTTTCGGCCCCGGACGGCGCGGGCAGTTCGTCCTGCTGGCCGGCGTCGTCGTGGCTATTGCCCTCGTGGGCATGCTGACGGCGTACCTCCAGCTGGGGTATCGCGGCGACGTGGGTGCGGACGACGTCGACGACCGTCTCGCGGACGGCCGGGCCTACCTCGACCGAGCGACCCACGAGGCGGCCAGAGCGATCCGCGGCGAGCACGACTGGAGCGAGCGGGGTCCGGCAGTCACCGCGGTTCGGGTACGCCTCCGAAGCCGGCTGGGGACGCTCGAACGGGCACGCGTCGACCGCGGAGTCGCCTACTCGGTGGTGTTCAACCGTTCGGCGGCCCGCGAATGGGCCGGGGCCCACTGCCCGCACGGTCGGGCGAGGCAGTTCGGAGACTGCGAGGCCGACCGCGGCGTCGTCGTCCAGGAGCGGGACGGTCGAACGCTGGTGCTCGCCGTGGCGTACGACCTGTCGGTGACGACAGACGCGGGCGAGACGCGACTGGTGACCGTCGTGAACGCGACGGGGTGAAACGGATCTACTGCGCGGCCGCGTCCGGTTGCCCGGGCCCGGTGTGATACCTTCGTGGGAACCGATAAGTGGGTGAAGCGCGAAGCGTCCGCATGGCCGAACCAGGTCGGGAGACACAGTACACAGAATCGGACGTGATCGAGGTGTTCAGGGACCGCGAGGACTACGCGGAACCGCTGACGGCACGCGAGATAGCGGACGCGCTCGACTGTTCGCGTCGCACCGCGCTCAATCGCCTCCACGACCTGCAGGAGTCGACCGACGTGACCAGCAAGAAAGTCGGCGGCAGGAGCCGCGTGTGGTGGATCCCCGTCGTTCCCGAGTGATCCCGGCGCGGGACCGCACCGACTGGCATCCGGGCGAGGGAGGCGATCCGCTCTCTCACTCCACGTCGAAGTTCCACTGTTCGGCCCGTTCCCGGGCCTGCTCCCTGGCTTCTTCGCGGATAGCCTCGATCTTGGCTTCGTCGTCGAGGAACGCTTCGACGGCCCCGATTTCCGCGGACCGGCGGTCGGTCGCTTCGCGGTCGTCCTCGTGGTCCGTGGTCCGCTCGGGGGGCGCCGCCGCCCTGGTGCGGTCGGCCAGCGCTCCGTCACCGGCCAGTCGCCGTGCGGGCATCCCGGGCGGCACCCGGAGCGTGCGCTCCTCGTGGGCGCTCGCCAGGTCGCGCCGGTCGAGCGCGAACAGTTCGAGGTCGAAGGGACCGCTGGCCGCGAGGTCGGCCAGCGCGGGCGGCCCGCCCCGATCGGTTTCCGTGTGGTAGGCCACGACGGGGACGCCGTCGACGAACGTGAGTACGCCGGCCCCGGCCTCGTCGAGCAGAAGCGACTCCTGGGGTTCGAGGACGGCGTAGCCGGTCAGATCGCGGTCGAGCGCTTCGACCAGGACGGTCCGCGGGTCGGTGACGACCCGCGAGCGCAGCAGCCGTCCGGCGGGGAGTCTCATGGCGACTCCGGGACGACCGCGCTCCGGAAACGGTCGGCGACGTCGCCGGAGTCGCCGTGCTGGAGAGACAGTCTCCGGGCGGCCTCGCGGTACGACGCCGCAGGGGCGGAGTCGGGTGCGTGCGCGAGTAGCGGCTGCCCGGCGCGCCGCGCCTCGCGGACGGTCTCGTCCGCGGGGACCGTCGATAGCGTCGGCCCGTCGAAGTAGCGCTCGGCCCGGGGCGCGATCCGGTCGATGGCATCGGCGTCGCGCACCTTGTTGAAGAGGATGCCCGCGGTCCCCGTCCCGTAGGACGTGGCGTACTCCTGGACTTTCAGCCCGTCCGAGAGCGCGGGGATCGTCGGTTCCAGAACGACGACGATCCGGTCGGCGAGGACGATCGGCAACACGGCGGCACGGCTCGACAGCGTGGCGGCGGAGTCGAGCAGGATGACGTCGGTGTCGGCCGCGAGCGTGGCGACGACGTCCCGCAGTCGCGTCGGGTCGGCGGCGGCGAAGTCCGCGAGATTCGTCCCGCAGGGGACGACCGACACGCCGTGGCGTTCGTAGACCGCTGCCTCGACGGGGGGACCCTCGTCCGCGAGCACGTCGTGCAGGGTCGTGTCGACGTCGGCGAGGCCGGCATGAAAGAGCATGTTCGCCATCCCCATGTCCGCGTCGACGACCGTCACGTCGTACTCCTCGGCCAGCGCCATCCCCAGCGCCAGCGTGCTCGTGGTCTTGCCCGTGCCGCCTTTCCCGCTGGCGACTGCGAAGGCCTCCACCATCGGCACGGACTGCCGCCCCTTCGCGTATAAACGTTCGCACTACGGGGGGTTCCTGGGGCTCCAGCGGCCCCGTTCGCGGTTGCTCGCAGTCGTTCCCCCCGGGGCGTCGTGTTCGACGCGAGATGCGGTCGTGGACAGCGTCATCTCCGTCGGAGACGCCCAGGGGATCCCCGGGGCGGTCGTCACGTTTTGGTATCGGGCGGGGCGACGCCGAGCCGCCCCTCGACGAACGCGGCGAAGTCGTTCGCGAACGCCTCGACCTCCTCCCAGTCGGTGTACTCGTAGTCCCGCGAGGTGTCCGTGTCGCCGGTAGCCCCCTTCGCGATGCGCTTCATCATCCACCGTTTGAGGAACCCGTACTCCGAGTAGCGGAGCGCGCCCCCGAACAGGCCGACGCGGTCGGGCTCCCACCCCGTCGCCTCGACGAAGTCGTTCGCGTACCCCGCCGCGTCCGCGCGGCGTTTCTCGTCGTCGACGGCCGAGGACAGCGACACCTGGAAAAAGCCCGTGGGTCTCCCCGCGAGGGCGTCGCGGTTCGCCTCGGCGAATCCCGTCACCGCCGACTGGTGGCTGCCGACGTGGATCGACGACCCCACCAGGACCGCGTCGAAGTCCGCCGGGTCGGCGTCCGCGCCGCCCAGGTCGACCACCGTCGGCTCGTGACCCCCCGCTTCGAGCGCGGTCGCGATCCTGTCGGCGACGGTCCCGGTCTGTCCCTCGATCGTCCCGTAGCACACGAGGACTGACGCCATACGGTCAGTGGGCGCGATCTGACTATAAGGGTTGCTACAGTGATACTACGTGCCGTCGGGCACTCGCCGGACCGAGACTCCGCTCGCCCGGCGACTCAAAAAACAGAACGCCCCGACCGGACCGGCTACTCGACCCGCTCGACGCGGACGCCGCCACAGGACCGACACGTCGTGATCTCGGTTCCGGGAGTCGTGAAGTACTCCTCCCCACAGGTCTCACAGCGGTGACTCGGCGTCTCCTCTTTTTCGGGCGCGCTTTTCGACCCGATCGCGTCTCTGAGTGTGCCGAAGACACCCATACGTGATACTAACACGCTTGTTAGTCATAAGTGTATCCATTAGGGTAATTGCGGTTATGTGTGGCTTGTGTCATATAACGGCCTTTCAGGACGTGATATGGCAAAAAATACATGTCCTGACACTATTGTTAGCCAGACCTAGCAGAATAGTTATCGGATAGTATCGAGCCTGTCGAACGTGAGGTGCCGGGGTCGAGGAAGGGGTTTCCCGGGGGCAGGTCGGTCGCAGCCTAACGCGTTCGTGGGTCCGTCCGACGCTCGGTGTTCTGTCGGAGCCGTGGAACCGCGTCACACGCGTTCGCGGTGGCGCGCCTCTCGGACTTGCGCGTTCCGTCCACGGGGGTCGGGTCCGGTCTACCGCGTCGCACCTGGTTCAGGGCGTGACGACGAGTTTGCCGAGGAAACTGTCTTCCAGGACCGCCCGCTGGGCCTCGCCGGCCTCGTCGAGGTCGTAGGTCCGGGCGAGTTCGACCGAGAGCCGTCCGGTTTCCGCCAGGTGGGCGACGCCCCGGAGCGGCACCCGCAGGTCGGGAGTGTTGAACATACTCATGAACTGGTAGGAGACGTCTTTCGAGCGCGCGGCGCCGTCGTCGGTGAACCCGGGGTCCGGGCTGTTCTCCCCGATGCCGACCACCCGGGCGCCCGTCGCTGCCACGTCGGCGTCGAACTGGAGGTAGTCGTCCAGCCGGTGGTCGAGGACGACGTCGACGCCCCCGTCGGCGGCGTCGGTCACCGCGTCGGCGAGGTCGTCGCGCGCGTAGTCGAAGACGGCGTCGGCGCCCAGGTCCGAGAGCGCGTCGTGGTACGCGGGCGCGGCGGTCGCGAGCACGCGGGCGCTCACCGCGTCGGCGACCTGGACGGCGGCGTGGCCGACGCCGCCCGCGCCGCCGTGGACGAGGCAGCGCTCGGCCGGGTCGAGGCCGGCGTGGTCGACCAGCGCCCGCCAGGCCGTGACGGCGACGACCCCCGCCGCTCCCGCCTCGGCGATGTCGACGCCGTCGGGCAGCGCGACGACGCGGTCGGTCGGGACGGTCGCGTACTCGGCGCAGGCGCCCTGGTGTGAGGCGTTGCCGATCCCGGTCCCGAAGACGCGGTCGCCGGGCTCGAAGTCCTCGACGCCCCGCCCGGTCCCGGCGACGACGCCGGCGAGGTCGACGCCCGGCGTGAACGGCAGTTCGACCGGCGTGTACGACCCGTCCCGGAAGTACGTGTCGACGGGGTTGACGCCGGCCGCGGTCACCTCGACGAGGAGTTCCCCCTCCCTGGGCTCCGGGCGGTCGACTTCGTCTACCTGGAGGACGTCCGTGCCACCGTGATCGTGCAGGCGTACGGCGCGCATGTCACGCGGACGCACGGGCGCCGAGCGGATAAGCGTGGGCCGTCGCCCCAGTGATTGATCGCCGGCGGTGCTGTGGTGCGGGCGGCCTCCCACCAGATCGACCGGGCGGTCGAGGGGACGACGCTGCTCGACAACACCGTCGAGTACGTCCGAGACGCGGGAGAGGGTGCGCTCCGGACGTTCACCGGGGAGAACACGGCGGCGTCGTTAGTCGCACACGCGGGGAGGGACGCCAAGGAGACCTATCGGGATCTCGCAGTGCCGAGAAAGGAGGCGCTCGGAGAGACGCTGGTCGCGGCGGGCGAGCAGGGATGGCTCGACGGCCCGGAGATACAGTCGGTGCTGGAGGTGGTGGCGGACGGCAGGGTCGAGAGCCGGACGGTCGTGGCGGCGGGCGACCGGGTGGCAGCACTGGACAGTGAGGTGAGCGCGACCGTTATGTGGTCGCTGGTCCTACAGGAACGCATGAGCGAATCGACCGAAGGGGAGGGACGGCCGGCCAAAAAGGCGCTCCGGACGGTCACTCCCCCCTACCGGGGGCGACCGAACGCGGAGATGGACGCGGTCGGCTGGAGCGTGCTCGTCGGCCTGGTCGTCCTGCTCCTCCCGCTGTTGCCGGTCATCGTGCTCGTCTGGCTCATCGCGAAAGTCCTCGAAGTCACGCGCCGGCAGGTGGCCTGACCGACTGCGCCGCGGGCCGCCCAGTCACGGCACCCGGAACACGCGGACGGTGTCGCGGTTGCCGGGCTCGCAGAGCAGTTGCGCGAGGCCGCGGTCGGTGAACACGCGGTGCCAGTCCCGGTGATACAGGGGGAAGTCGCCGTCGACGCAGCTCACGTGCGTGTCCTTCCCCCGCTCCGGGCTGTTGCCCTCGTTCTCGGCGGTGATCAGCAGGTCGCCCGCGACCCGGACCAGTTCCTCGAACGCCCACGCGTTGTCCGGGTGGACGTGCTGGAGCGTCTCGACCGAGTAGACGACGTCGAACGCGTCATCGTCGAACTCGGGGAGCAGGTCCTCGATGGCACCGGTGTGGAAGGTTCCCGTCTCGGCCAGGCGCGGGTAACGCTCGGCCATCACGTCGAAGGCGTCGTCGTTGACGTCGATCCCGGTGAGTTTCTCGTAGCCCGCCTCGCGCAGGTGGGCTAGGTGGCGGCCGGAGCTACAGCCGACTTCGAGGATCCGGGCGTCCTCGCTCGCGTAGTACTCCAGCACCGAGACGAGGGTGTCGGTCACGTCGTTGGCACCGATGTCGGCGTAGTACTCGGGGGAATACTCCTCCGTGCGGTCTGCCCAGGCCCGGTGGGTGTCCGCCGGCGCCCAGTCCCCGGCGTCGTCGTCCTCCATACTCCGAGTTCGCGCGCCGGGACAGTTAAGCGCAGTCGTTGCCGGCGGGAACGCCCCGTGTTCGCCGGTGCCTGCCCGCGCCTGGCCGGGTCGCTCAGGTTCGAGCCAGTTCGGAGACCTGGTTCGAGCGGGTTCGGGGAGACCGGCACCCGACGCCCCGGGGCGGTCTCTCACCGGTCCCGTCGCGGTCCTCGAACAGTCGTTGCCCGATCGCGCCCGGTCGCTCCCGGAGCCCTGACGGGACGCCACCGTCGCTGGATCCGAACGACTGCTGTCTCGGAGTCCCGTCGAAACGGCCGATGGGCGTTCAGTTGCGGTCGGAAGCCTCGGCAGCCACTTCCCGCCCGCGCTCGGTGAGCCGGCACGTGTCGAACCCCCGTCGGTCGACCAGCCCCCGGTCGCGCAGGTCACCCACCGCGCCGAGGACCGCGCCGTAGTCGGCGTCGATCGCGAGCGCGAGTTCGCTCGGTGACCGTCCCTCTTGGGTCGTCAGTTCCGACAGCAGGTCTCGCTCGACGTCCGTCAACTCCTCTGTCACGCTACCGCGCTCCCGCCGATTTCGCTGTATTGTTCTGTTTTCACAATATATTCTATCGGGTTCGGCCTGGTCGGCGTGATGGTGCGGTCATCACGGCGACGCGGAGGCCGGTTCGGCTTCGGCCTCCTTCGACTCGTCGTCGAGCTTCCGGTAGTCGACGTACTCGTCGGTATCGCGGAGCTCTTCGAGCAGGTTGATCGCCGCGCGGGTGCCCTCGCCGACCGAGGTGTTGATCTGGCGCTGGCCGCCGGTCACGTCGCCCGCCGCGTAGACGCGCGGGACGTTCGTGCCCATCCCCTCGTCGGTTTCGACGGCCGCGCCCTCGGTCGGGACGCCGAGCATCTCCGCGAGGTCGGTCCCGCCCGCGGCGCCGAGCGCGACGAACAGCCCGTCGACGTCGATTGCCTCGCCGTCGCGCGTCACGACGCGTTCGAGCCCGTCCTCGCCCGCCAGGCGGTCGAGGCGGTCCGTGCGAACGGGGATCCCCTCGTCGTCGAGGCGCTCGCGGAGCGCCGGGTCGGCGGCGAACTCCGAGCCGTTCGTCAGGACGCGCACGTCCTCCGTGTAGTCGAGCAGCATGAGCGCCTCCTTGGCGGCGTAGTTCTCGGCGCCGACGACCGCGACCGGGCGGTCGCGGTAGAAGTACGCGTCGCACTCGACGCAGTAGGAGACGCCGCGCCCCTCGTACTCGTCGACCCCGCCGATCGCGGGCGACTCGTAGGACGCGCCGGTCGCGATGACGACGCCCCGGGCCTCGTACTCGCTCTCGGTCGTCTCTACCTCGTAGGTCCCGTCGTCGGTCCGCCCGACTCGGACGACCTCCTCGGCGACGAACTCGGCCCCGAACTTCCGGGCCTGCTCGCGGCCGCGCGAGACGAGCTCCGGGCCGGTGACGCCGTCGGGGAAGCCGTAGACGTTCTCCATCCGGTCGACGTCTCTGGTCGTGCCGCCCCCGTCGTCGAAGACGTACGTTTCCTGGTCCGCTCGTGCCGTGTAGACGGCGGCGCTCAGTCCCGCGGGGCCGCCGCCGATGACTGCGATGTCGATCTCGTGCATGTCGTGGGTCATTCGGATTCGCGTGGTCTCGTTGTCGTTGTCGTTGTCGTTCGCGTGGTTTCGCTGGTCTCGTGCCCGTGCGTCGCGGGCCGTCCGTGCGGTCGGCGGCCGCGTCGCCCCCTGCCGCGGTCGGCGGTCGCCTCGCGGGCGACCGGGCCGGCGCTTGCGGATTTCAGGCGCGACGCAGTAGCTGCCGGGGGAGAGCGCGTACGCCGACCGCCGAGAACGGCCGCTCAGCTGTGCTGGTCGATCACGGAGACCAGCCGCTCTTTGTTCTGCATACCGACGAGCTGTTCGGCGGGTTCGCCGTCCGCGAACAGGACCAGCGTCGGGACGCCCCGGACGCCGTACTGGGCGGCTAGCTGCTGGTTCGCGTCGACGTCGACCTTCGCTACGACGGCGTCGGTCTCGGCCGCGATCTCCTCGACGACCGGTTCGAGCATCTGGCAGGGCCCACACCAGTCGGCGTAGAAGTCCGCCAGCACGAGGTCGTAGTCCGCGACGGTCCCGTCGAGTTCGCCGGCGCCGGCGACGTGGATCGGCTCGGACGGGGTCTCTCCGCTCCCGCCTGCGTCGACCGCCTCGTCGTCTTCCTCGCCCGCATACTCTCTGAGTTTCTCTTTCCTGATCTCGTCCAGCTCGTCGGACTCGCTCATTGCGGTAGTTCGTTCGGGCCGGACCGTCTTAATTGTTGTGTACGAGACGTGCATTATTGTTCGGCGAGAACACGACCGCGTGCCTGCCACGCGGACGGGTACATCGTCTCGCGGGACCGACCGCTGCCCGTTCGGCGTCGACCGCCCCGCCGCGTGCAGTCGCGTCCGTCGACCGGTGCAGTCGCTCCCGCAACGACTGGCCCGGCGACGGCGCGCTCACTCCGCGTCGTCTGCCGTGCTGACACCGGTGGCGGCGTACATCGGGCACTGCTGAGTCGCACCGGTGGCGACCAGAACGACGCCGGCGAGGACGCCGACGGCGCCGGCGGCCAGTCCCGCCTCCCAGTACCCGCCGATGGCCAGGAGCCCCGCGACTGCGAGCACTGCACCGACGGCGATACGAACCGCTCTGTCGACCGATCCGACGTTTCTGTTCACGTTCCCGTCTACGCACCCCAGCGGGTTATATGTTGTGTCGTGCTCAATATACCGTCTTTCGGAGCGCGCGTGACGGCTGCCCGGTCCACCTGTCGGAGCCGGGGCTCCGAGACCTGCGGAGATCGGGCTCTTCCTCTGGTTTTTGGTAGGTCCGTCGAAACACTCGGTAGTATGGCGTTTTCATATTCTTGGAATAGTGCACAATACTATATTCACTGGTCCCCTCGGTTCACCCGTGAGTCAACGATGACAGGCTATGCGATCGTACTCGCCTCCGGCAAGCTGGAGCGGCTACAGGCAGTGAGCAACATCGCGTCCGTCGGGGCGGCGTCGGACGTCCCCGTCGACGTCTTCGCGACGATGGACGGGCTGGAGGCGTTCGACCGCGAGACGGTCGAGAACGGCGACTTCGAGATGGGCGCGCTCGCCCGGGCGATGATGGAGTCGGACAGGGGAGAGATGCCCCTGTTCACCGAGAGCCTGGGACAGGCCAGGGAGATCGGCCCGATCTCCGTCTACGCCTGCGAGCTCTCGATGGACCTGCTGGAGAAGTCGCTGGACGATTACGTCGACCTGTTCGACGACACGCTCGGCGTCTCGGGCTTCCTCCGGCACGCCGAGGACAAGCAGGTGATCTTCGTCTGACCCCGCGCCCGGCAGGAACCGGGCACCGCGACTGACACCCCGCGATCCCCCGAACGACGCCACGCAGACACGAACCACAGAACCACATCACACAGACCATGACAGACACAGACATCGACCCGGACGTGACCGTCGACTCGCGCGGCGCGACGTGTCCGGGCCCGCTGATGGACCTGATCGGCAAGGTGAAAGAGGCCGATCCCGGCACAGTGTTCGAACTACAGACGAGTGACTCGTCGTCGAGCAACGACGTCCCAGAGTGGACCGAGAAGGCGGGCCACGAACTGCTCGACATCGTCGAGCACGAGGACGAGGGCTACTGGAGTGTCTTCGTCGAGACCACGTAGGAACCGATCCCCGTCCGATTTCCACGATTACCGATACCCGACCCATGACAGAACACATCGCGATCGTCGGCGGCGGCACCGGCGGGACGGTCCTCGCCAACCGCCTGACCGACGAACTCCGCCGGGAGATCGACGACGGCGACGTCGCCGTGACCCTGATCGACGAGAACGAACAGCAGACGTACAAGCCGGTCTTCCTCTACGTGGCCTTCGGCGAGCGCACCGTCGAAGACGCCCGCCGGCCGATAACCGACCTGGTCGACGCCCGGCGCGTCGACGTCCGCCACGAGCGGGTCACCGGCGTCGACACCGACGAGAAGCGCCTCCGCTTTTCCGGGGGCGGCGGCCTGACCTACGACTACCTCGTGATGGCCACCGGGGCGACCCTGGACCCCGGTTCGGTTCCCGGCCTCGTCGAGGGCGGGCACCACTTCTACGGGCCCGACGGGGCCGAGACCCTCCGCGACGAACTCGCCGCGTTCGAGTCGGGGCACCTCGTCCTCTCGGTGATCGGCGTCCCGCACATGTGCCCGGCCGCGCCGCTGGAGTTCGTGCTGATGGCCGACGACTGGTTCCGCGAGCGCGGGCTCCGGGAGGACGTCGAGATCACCTACACGTACCCGATCCAGCGCGCGCACGCCATCGAGTCGATCGCCGACTGGGCCAGCGAGGAGTTCGCCGAGCGCGACATCAACCTGGAGACGTTCTGCAACCCGGACGAGGTCGACCCCGACGAGAACGTCCTCCGGACCGTCGAGGGCACCGAGATCGACTACGACCTGCTCGTGGGGATCCCGCCCCACAGCGGCGACCCGCTGGTGGCTGAGTCCGGCCTCGGCGAGGACGGCTGGATCCCGGTCGACCGGCACACGCTCGAGGCGGAGACCGCCGAGGACGTCTACGCGATCGGCGACGCGGCGGACGTCCCCACCTCGAAGGCTGGCAGCGTCGCTCACTACGAGGCGGGCGCCGTCGCCGACCGCCTCGCCGCGCGGGTCCGGGGCCAGGTGCCGACCGCGACCTACGACGGGAAGACGATCTGCTTCGTCGAGTCCGGCATGGACGAGGCGACGTTCGTCGAGTTCGGCTACGGCGACGAGCCGGTCGTCCGGGAGCCCTCCCGGGCGCTGCACTGGAGCAAGCTCGCGTACAACGAGGCCTACTGGCTGACCGCGCGCGGGCTGGTGTGACCATGAGCGAAACCGAACCCGACCGCGACGACGCGCCCGCGGACGCGGCCCTCGACGCCGACGCGCGGGCGACCCTCGCCGAGGCCATCGAGGAGAACCCCGACGCGGTCGCGGCGTTCGTCGACCGGCTGGACGCGGCCAACGAACTGCTCGACGCCCTCGAACTGGGGACCGAGGCGGTCGACGACCGGATGGTCGCCGACCTGGCGGGAACGGGCGCGCTCCTCGCGGAGTCGGCCGACGGGCTCGCGACCCGCGAGACGGCCGCGCTCGCCGAGTCGGTCGGCGAGAACGCGGACGACCTGGACGCGGCGCTCGCCACGCTGGTCCGCCTCCAGCGGACGGGGACCCTCGACGACCTGGCCGAACTGGCGGACGTGGCGTCGCTGGCGACGTCGGCGGTCGACGACGAGATGGTGACGACGCTCGCGCGGACCGGCGGCGCGCTCGGGGGGGTGGCCGACGCGGCCAGCGACCCGGAGGCCGTTCGCGGGATCGAGACGCTCGTGACGGCGCTCGGCGAGGCCGACGCGGGCGACCCGGAACCGGTCGGGGCCGTCGGTCTCGTCCGCTCGCTCCGGGACCCCGACGTGAAGCGCGGCCTCGGTTACCTGCTCTCGGTCGCGCGCTCGACCGGGCGGGAACTCGACCGGCGGGACGCCGAGTGACGGCCCGCGCCCGCCGTGGACGTCCGGGCCGTCGCGGACGCGTGCAGTAGTGCGTGGAAACCACACACTTATGAGCGGCAACTGCCTACGCCATCGCATGCCCGAATCGATCAACCAGTACCTGCAGCAGGACCTGGCGTGTGAGGGGTTGCTGGAGTGCTTCCACGGGCTCAAGAGCCTGGACAGGGAGATATTCCGGGTGCTCGCGACGGAGTCCGACCCGATGACAGTCGACGAGATCGCCGACCGGGTCGACCGCGAGCGCTCGACGGCCTACCGGGGGGTCCAGCGGCTCCTCCAGTCGGGACTCATCCGGAAGGAGCAGGTCAACTACGACCAGGGCGGCTACTACCACGTCTACCGGCAGGCCGACGCCGACGCGGTCGCCGACGAGATGCAGCGGTCGCTCAACGACTGGTACGCCGAGATGGGGCAGCTCATCGCCGAGTTCCGCGAGAAGTACGCGGACTCCGAGTCGGCGACCCAGGCCCCGGCCAACGACTGATACGGACCGTTGTAATTCGTTAATGGTTACAACGGTCCGTACGAACGGCGGCTCCCGGGTGGCGGCCCGAAACCACGAAAGACTAAGAAACGCTGACCGGTAAGTCAGCCCGTGGACGACTCTCGCATTCGTCCCCGCACCGTCGCTATCGCCGCCCTCTGTCTGGCAGTCATCGCTTTCGGGGCCGCGACGCTGGACTCGACGACGTCGGCGGAGACCGGGTTCGGGTTCGGCGGATCCGGTCCGGGCGACCGGCCGGGGGGACAGCGTACGCCCCAGCCGACGGCTTCGGGGGATAGCGCGACCGACGGGTCGCTCGTCGACCTGAACCTGAGCGGCGGGGTCCCGGCGCCGTGTTACCCCGGGCTCGCGGAGACGTGGGTCCAGATCGCGCTGCTGCTCGGGCTGCTCGGGCTGTTCGCCCTCGTCCGCTGGTACGACGACGCGGTGACCGGGATCGGGGTCGTGTTCCTGGTCGGCTACCCGGGATTCTTCCTCTATCTCCTGTTGACGTCGTGTGCGAACCCGTCCCAGACCGGGCTCGGGATCAACTTCTCGATGTCGGAGCTGTCGAAATCGGGCCGGCCGATCCAGCGGGGCGGCGGCCTCTTCAGCGGCGATCCGTCTGTCACGTCGCCGACGCTGCTGTCCCAGCTACTCCTGATCGCGGTCGTCGGGCTGCTCGGGGTCGTAGCGATTCTCGTGTTGACGGGCGACCACGAGCAGATCGACCTCGGTGACGACGACGAGGTGACCGAAGAGGAGGTCGGGGAGGCCGAGGGGGCGACGGACGTCGCGGCGGTCGGCGCGGCGGCGGGGCGAGCGGCCGACCGCCTCGAACGCGACGGGGCGTTCGAGAACGAGGTCTTCCGGGCCTGGGCGGAGATGACCGAGCACCTCTCCGTCGAGCACCCGGAGTCGAGCACCCCGGCCGAGTTCGCTTCGGCCGCCGTCGGGGCGGGGATGGACGCCGGCGACGTCGACCGGCTGACTGACCTGTTCGAGGCGGTCAGATACGGCGGCGCCGAGCCCACGGACGAGCGCGAGGCGGCCGCCGTGGAGACGCTCAGACGGATCGAATCGGCGTACGCCGGTGACGAGCCGTGAGGTGGCGCGTCTCGGCGGTGCTCGGCGTCGCCCTCGCCGTGGTCGGGCTGGCCGCGGTCGCGGTCCCGTCGCTGGCGACCGGCATCCCGGCCGACGACACCGTCGTGTTCGCGGTCGGCCTCCTGCTGGTGCTCGGGGGCCTCCGCCAGGTCCAGCGGCGGCGCTCGACGACGTTCGACTACGCCGAGGCGCCGGACGTCGAGCGGGTCGTCGAACTGCCGACGCCGGGCGACGAACTCGACCGGCGGTTCGAGCAGTTCTCGGCGCTGCAGTACCGCAAGAGCGACCGGGAGCGCGTCCGAAGCAGCGTCGCCGACCTGGCGGCCGAGACGCTCCAGCGGCGGTTCGGGTACTCGGAGTCGGAGGCCGAGGAGGCGCTCCGCCGGGGCACCTGGACCGACGACCCGTTCGCGGCGTCGTTTTTCTCCCGGCAACCGCCCGACGTCGGCGCGGTCGGCCAGGCGCGCGAGATCCTCCAGAACAGGTCGGCCTACGCCCACCGGGCGCACGCCGCCGCGAGCGAACTGCACCGGATAGCGGTCGGGGACGGACGGCGTGACGACGGATCGGAGCGGGGGGGTACCACCGATGACTGACGGGGCCGCGACGGACGAGGCGGCGTCGAGTAGCGCGGACGGGTCGGCGACAGTGGCCGAGTCGACCTCCGGTGACGCGGACGCGGACCGGCCGGCGGCGTCAGGGAACGAGAGTAGCGCGGAGGGGTCGACCGCCGCGGCCGAGACGGTGCCGACCGACGCGGACGGTGCGGACGCGGGTCAGCGCGACGGAGGCGCCGGGGTGCAGGACGCCGACGCGACCGGGACGACGGTCCGGTCGTCGACCCTGCGGGCGACCAACCAGTGGGTCGGGGTCGCGGCGGTGTCGTACGTCGCCGCGGGGCTCGGCGTCGCCACGCAGTCGCGGTCGCTCATGCTCGCGGCGGTGGTCGGGGTGGCGTATCTCGCGTACGCGAGCGCGACCGACGCCCCGACGCCCACACTGTCGGTGTCGCGGCGGGTGAGCGACGCGTCGCCCGAACCGGGCGACCGGGTCGAGGTGACGGTCGCCGTGGAGAACGCGGGGTCGGAGACGCTCCTCGACCTGCGGGTGGTCGAGGACGTGCCCGACGCCCTGGCGGTCGTCGAGGGGCCGGCCCGGACGGCGACCGCGTTGCGCCCGGGCGCGCGGGTGACCTTCTCGTACACGGTGCTGGCGCGCCGCGGCGAGTACGACCTCGACGGGTTGACGGTGCTCGCCCGGAACGCGAGCGGGAGCCGCGAGCGGGAACTGGACCTGGCGACGCCGACGACGACGATCACCTGCGTGCCGCCCGTCACCGCGACGGGGGCGGTCCCGCTCCGGTCGCTCACCTCGCCGTACACGGGCCGGGTGCCGACCGACGCCGCGGGGGAGGGCGTCGAGTTCGCGTCCGTCCGGGAGTACCACCACGGCGACTCCCTGTCGCGGATCGACTGGAACCGCTACGCCGGGTCCGGCTCGCTCGCGACCATGGAGTTCCGCGAGGAGCGGATGGCGACGGTGGTCGTCCTGCTCGACCTGCGGGCCGACGCGTACGTCCGCGCGGGCGAGGACGGCCTCCACGCGGTCGACCGGTCCATCGACGCGGCCCACCGGCTGGTCAACTCGCTCCTGGACACGGGCGACCGCGTCGGGATCGCGGCGCTCTCGCCCGACGAGGTCTGGCTCGCGCCGGGGGCCGGCCCCACCCACCGGGCCAGGGCGCGCCACCTGCTCGCGACGCACCCGGCGCTGTCGCCGACGCCCCCCTCGGAGGACTCTTACTACCTGCGTCTGTCGGTCCGGACGATCATCAAGCGCCTCCCGGACGACGCGCAGGTGATCCTCTGTTCGCCCATGTCGGACGACCCCGTCAAGTACGTCGCCCGCTCGCTGCACGTCCGCGGCCACGCCGTGACGGTCGTCAGCCCCGACCCGACCCGGCCGGACACGACGGGGCGGCTGCTGGCCGCGGTCGAACGGTCGAACCGACTGAGCGAGCTCCGGCGGAGCGGCGTCAGGGTGGTCGACTGGGGGAGCGACGAGTCGCTGCTCGAAGCGCTCGAACGCGCCCGACGGCGGTGGTCGGCGTGAGCGGGATCGAACTCGACAGGCGGCCGTCGCGTCGTTCGACGGCGCTCTCGGCGGCCGCGGGCACCGTCGCGGCCGGCGCGAGCGCCGCCGGGACGACGACGGGGGGGCTGGTCACCGCCGCCGGCGTCGCGGTCGTAGTCGCGGGCGTCTGGACGGGCCGCCACCGCGTCGTCGACGCCGGGGGGCTGGTTGCGTTCGTCGGCGTCATGCTCGGCGCGCTGAGCGACGCCTCCGCGGCGCCCGTTCTGCTCGGCACGACGGCGAGCGTCGTCGCCTGGGACGCCGGGGGCAACGCGGTCTCGCTGGGGCGCCAACTCGGCCGCGGCGCCGACACCCTCCGCGTCGAGGCGATCCACGCGCTCGGGAGCGCCGTGGTCGGCCTCCTCGGCGCCGGCGTCGGGCTGGCCCTCTTTCGCGCGGGCCCGAGGGGCCTGCCCGTGACGACGCTGTTCGTCCTCGTCGTCGCCGCCGCGTTGCTCGTCGCCGTGCTCTCCCGGTGAGACGCTCCCGCTCCTGCTCCTGAAAGTGCCGCGGCGGTAGCGCACCCGGGGTCCCGTACCACGAACCCGGGAGCCACGCTCTTTGCGCTCCGGCACGTACGACCGCCCGTGTCCGACGACCCAGCCCCCGAGGTCCCGGTCTACGAGAACCGCGCGAGCCGCGACGAGGCCTACTACGCGGCGAAAGGGTCGGGCGAGCCGTTCCTGGCGGTCGAGCGCTACGAGGAGGGGTACGCGGTCACCTACGACCTGCTCACCGCCGGGTGCGAACTCACGGAGCCGGCACAGGCGGAGATCGACGAACGAACCCGCCGTGCGGTAGAGGACGTCGTCGCGGACGACGCGGCGCCGACGACCGAGGTCGGCCGCTCGCTCGGCCCGTCGCTCGGCCAGATCTCGCTGTTCCGCGAGGAGGCGACCGCCCGCCGGGTCGCGGCGACGGTCGCCGAGACGGTCCTCGACGAGTCGAACTGGGCCGAGGCGACCCCGCCCGACGCCGGGGAGGACCGCGACCCCCGCCGGAACTGACCTCCTGATTTCCGCACTCACTTGCCGAAGCCCGCAGTTTCAGTCACCGTGACGCCGTAGCAGAAGCTCTCGGGGCGGTGGAGGCGTGCGGTCCCGATCTGGTCTATCTCGACGGTCCACTCGCTGGTCACGTTCCGGTAGTCCAGCTGCTGTCGGTACTGGACGGTCCGCTCGTGGTCGACGTACCGGATCAGTCCCCGGCGGTCGACGTACAGCGTCGAGTCGACGACCAGGGCCTTCGCCGGGGTGACCCAGATGCGCGAGGGGCCGGCGTCCTCGAGGACGCGGACCCGGGTCCCGTTCCAGGTCCTGGTGCCGACGACCGTGTAGTTCCACCGGCCGACGTGGTTTTCCAGCCACGCCCGGCCGGAGACGACGCGCGCGTACCGCTCGTAGATGGCCGTCCCGGGGCGGTAGGGCTGGCGGATGACGCGCGCTTCGTCGGCGCGCCCGGCCGCCGAGCCGTTGAGCGCGTACAGGGTGCCGCCGACGGCGTAGGCCCGGACCGTCAGCAGTCCCAGATGGACGCCCTCGTAGGTGAACGCCGCGGCCCCGGGCATCACCCACGACTCGGTACCGGCCCCGATCCGGAGGTGGTAGCTGTACGACGAGATGGTCTCGGCGTGGTGGCCGACGAGCGCGGAGCCGTTGACGACGCCGCCGCCCATCGGGAGAAACGCCGTCGCGCCCGGCGTGCCCGGGGGCGTCGAGTCGGGCGTCGCCGGGACGGGCGCGAGACACTCCCCCGGCGTCGCGGCCGGGTTCGCCGTGACGGTCTCTTCCGGCACCGGTGCCGGTGTAACGGTCGTTCGGTCGCCGTCCGGGCCCGTTCCCAGCGCGTTGCACCCGCTCGCCAGGACGAGCAGCGCGACGACGACGGTGGCGCGTCTCACGTCCGTCCCTCGGGGTTAGAGCGGTAAAACTCCGTTCCCCGGACCGGCCGTCCGAGAGCGCGGCCCGGGGCGGTTGCCAGGGCCGGCGGGATCCGGCTCTCGACCCCGGGTCGGAGTCAGTACCCCGCGACGTGGCCGTCCTTCCGGGGCTCGGTCGCGCCCGAGAGCGTTCCCTCGTCGTTCCGGACGATCTCGGCTCCCCCGAACAGGGCCGGCGGGAGGACGTGCACGTCGTGGCCCCGCCGGGCGAGGTCCGTCGGCACGCCGTCGTGCATGCGCTCCTCGACGGCGAGCGTCCCGTCCTCGCGGTAGCGCCAGCGCGGGGCGTCCAGCGCGGCCTGGAGGCCCATGTCGTAGTCGACCAGGTTCGAGAGCACCTGGACGTGCCCCTGGGGCTGCATGTACCCGCCCATGACGCCGAAGGCCGCCCAGTCGTCGGCGCCGAAGCGCGCGACCGCCGGGACGAGCGTGTGGAACGGGCGCTTCCCGGGTTCGAGCCGGTTCGGGTGGTCGGGAGTGAGCGAGAACGAACTCCCGCGGTTCTGGAGCGCGACCCCGGTGTCGCCGGCGACGAGTCCGGACCCGAAGCCCGCGAACCGCGAGTTGATGTACGAGACGACGTTCCCCTCGTCGTCGGCGACACACAGCAGGACGGTGTCGGCGTCCTCCGCGCCGCCGGCGTTCGGGACGCCCACGTCGGGGTCGTCGATCGCCCGTTCACCTATTTGACGGGCCCGTTTTTCTGCGAATTCCTTCGAGTGAAGGTCGGGCACGTCCTCGTACTCGGGGTCGGTGACGTACCGGTGGCCGTCGACGAACGCGAGCTTCGTCGCCTCGGCGAACCGGTGGACGCGCTCGGCGGCGTCGTAGGCCGGCGCGTCCGCGTCGACCGCGGCGGCGACGTTGAGCGCCTCCAGCGCGATCAGCCCCTGGTTGTTCGGCGGGAGCTCGAACACGTCGACCCCGCCGTAGGTCGTCGAGACGGGGTCGGGCCACTCCACCTCGAAGCCCGAGAGGTCGTCGACCGAGAGGAAGCCGCCCTTCGCCTGCACCTCCGCCGCGATGGCCTCGCCGACGTGCCCCTCGTAGACGACGTCGGCCCCCTCCTCGGCGACGGCGGCGAGCGTCTCGCCGAGTTCCGGCAGCCTGACCGTCTGCCCGACGGTCGGGGGGGCCCCGTCGAACAGCCACGCGTCGCGGGCGTGCTCGTCGGTGAACAGGTCCTCCGCGTGGCTCCACTGGGCGGCGACGACCTCCGTGACCGGGTACCCCTCGGTCGCGTACCGGACGGCGGGCGCGAGCGCGTCGGCGAGTGTCCGCCGGCCGAACCGCTCGACGGTCGCCTCCCACCCGCGGGCGGTCCCCGGGACGGTCACCGTGTGCGGCCCGGTCCGTGGCATCTCCGCGTCGGCGGGGTCGACGTCCCGGTCCGCGGCGACGGCCTCCCGGACGCGCTCGCGGGTCGCGCCGCCCGGCGCCCCGCCGCAGGCCCGCATCGCGCCGACGTCCCCGTCGGCCGTCCGGTACAGCGCGAAGACGTCCCCCCCGAGGCCGGTCGAGGTGGGTTCGACGACGTTGAGCGCGGCGGCCGTCGCGACGGCGGCGTCGAAAGCGTTGCCGCCGTCCCGGAGGAGTTCGAGCCCCGCCTCCGCGGCGAGGGGCTGACTCGTCGCGACGACGCCCCGCGGGGCGTACACCGTCGAGCGCCGCGAACCGAACGTGTCGATGTCGGTGTCCATGTCCCCCCGTTGCACGCACCCCGTGAAGTATCCCGGGGCTCGTCCGGCCGTCGGCCCGGCACTCCAGGGGGCTTCGAGTGCGGACCGGCCGTACACAGGATAATACAACGTATTCGCAACCTCGCGGAAGGGTCACACTTAATTCTCGTCCTCGCCACAGTGGGGGACATGGTTCGTCGACTCGCCGCCCTGGCGGTCGTCGTCCTCTGTGCCCTCTCGCTCGCGCTCGTGGCCGCGTCGCTGTCGGCGCCCCGGGAGGCGCCCGGAACGGGCGAGCAACCGGGGATCGGGGGCAGCGGGACTGCGCCGACCCTCCCGGGCGGTTCGAACGCCACCGCGGAGACGGTATCGTTCCAGCCGCCGCGGTTCGTCCGCGCCGCGCTGTTCGCGTTCCTGGCGGTGTCGCTCGTCGTGCTGCTCGCGAACCGCGGGAACGTGCTCGTCGGCG
>JBDGST010000147.1:20431-22653 GCA_042217365.1 Haloarculaceae archaeon | reverse complement strand
TCGCCATCGACTAGAGGAGTATGCCGTCGTCGGTGGGGGTCGGCGTCGGCGTGGGAGTCGGCGTCCGCTCTGCCCCGTCGTCGGTGGGAGTCTGCGTCGGCGTCGGCGTCGGGGTCGGCGTCGGCGTGGGCGTGGGCGTCGGCGTGGGAGTCGGCGTCGGCGTTGGCGTCGGCGTGGGCGTCGGCGTTGGCGTCGGCGTGGGCGTCGGAGTCGGCGTGGGCGTCGGAGTGGGAGTCGGCGTCGGGGTCGGCGTGGGCGTCTGCTTCAGTTGGCAGAACGCGAGGAAGCTGATGCCCTTCTGGATGTCGACGGTCCCCATTTTCACAGGTGGCGAGTAGGAGGCGTACTCGTAGGGGTTCTGCTGGCCCGTCTTGACGACTACGACGTCGACGGGTACCATCGAGTTCCACGTGGTGTTGGTCGGCTGCCCGTCGTCGAGCTCGCTGTCCTGGAACGAGACCGTATTCTGGTCCCCCGATCCCTTCTCGAAGTCCCAGTCGCTGATGGTGTCGTTCCAGTTGTACTTCGCCAGGAGCGTCTCGTCACTGAGACAGGGACTCTGGGGGGATCGGGAGTCCGTGGGCGTCGCGACGGCCGGTCCCGCCGCCGACCCGCCGCCGGACCCGGACCCGAGCGACAGCGTGCTGCCGAGCGCGGGGCCCTCGCTGGCGACTCCGTACAGCCCCGCCCCGCCTGCAACGAGCAACAGGGCCGCGAGCGCGATGGCGACGGCCCGCTCGAACCGCCGGCTGCCGGCACCGACCGCCATCTCACCGACCCCCCGACGGAGCAGTTCTCCGTGGTCGATCGGCGGTCCGAGATGTTCGTCGACCGATTCCTTCGAACGCCAGACGCACCCACGCCCGAGCCATGCGCCGTGATGGCGCGCGAACGGGTATTGTTATCGGCTTCCTGAAACCGGACGGGACGAGCGTATAAACGGCTTATCGACGGTGTCCGTGAGTTCTCGGGGAGCGAGAACGAGGCGCGAGCGGCGGAACCGTGCCCGGTCCGGTCCGGTCCGGTCCGGTCCGGTCTGGTCCGATGTCGACGGACCGGACGACCGACGCCGGTCCCCCTACAGCCAGAGCAGTTGTGCGTGTCGCGTCCCGTCGACGTCGAGGACGTTCCCCTCGTCGACGAACCCGTGCTCGACCGCGACGCCGACCGAGCGTTCCCCGACGATGTTGGCGACGGAACACCGCGCGAGGCTGTCGACGACCTCCTCCTCGGAGGCCTCCGGCCCGTCGTAGAACTCCGGGTCGACCGTCAGGGAGACGTCGCCGTCCTCGAAGGTCTCCCCCAGCAGGTCGGGGTCACAGACCGACACGAGCACGCCCTCGTCGGTGTCACGTTCCCTGAGGAGCATCGTTCCTCCGCGTCGGTGCCGGTTTCATTCTCGTTCGACGAGCTCCTGCTCGGCTTCCTGCCGGAGTTCGTCGGCCTCCTCGGCCAGTTCCTCGGCGCGCTCGTCCTCGCCGAGTTCCTCCAGGGCGCGGGCCTTCTGCTCGATGACGTCGGCGTTCCGGAAGCCCAGGCGGATGGCGTTGTCGAAGGCGTTGCGCGCGTCCTCGGCGAGCCCCCGCTCCAGGAGGAAAAAGCCCCGGTTGTACCACCCCTCACCGAAGCGCGGGTCGGCCTCGACGGCGCGCTCGGCGTGTTCGAGCGCCTGCTCGGTGCGGCCCGACTCCCAGAGGGCGTACGCGAGGTTCGTCTCGGCCGTCGCGACGTGCTCGTTGCCGTCGTCGATCGACAGCGCCTCGCGGTAGGCGCCGATCGCGGCGTCCCACTCCTCCAGTTCGGCGTGGGCGGCCCCCTTGTTCGTCCAGGCCTCCTGTTCGATCCGGTCGTCCTCGGCGAAGCGGGCCGCCCGCTCCAGCGCGTCCGTCGCCTGCTCGTAGCGGTTGATCCCGATGTAGCTGATCCCGACCTCCAAAAGCTGCTCGGCGTCGACCTGCTCGGTCGGGAGGTTGTCCTCGTCGAGGAGGTCCGTCACGACGCGCGAGTCGACGGGATCGACCGTGTCCGGGTCGACCTCGAACTCCGGCGGGTCGATGTCGAACCCCTCGTAGGGCTCGGAGAACCCCTGTCCGCCCGAGAACTCGTGGTCGTCCCTCTCGTCAGTCATACGCCAGCGTACGCGAGGCGGATGGTTAAGGGCTACGTCCGCGGGACGAACGCGCTACCGGGGTGAACGCCGCGGCGCCGAGACAGCGGCGAGT
>JBDGST010000147.1:0-20331 GCA_042217365.1 Haloarculaceae archaeon | reverse complement strand
GCCGGCCGACCGGTCGTCGCTCTCGGGGGCGGTCGCTGCGCCGATCTGCGCGAAGAAGCTGACCAGGAGGTACAGTGCGGCCCCGACGAACAGGACTGCGGGCCAGTTGTTGCCGTACCCGGCGACGGCACCCATGTGGAGGGCGACGGCGGCGACGAGCACCGCGGTGCAGCGGCGGATCGTCCGGCGGAGCGCGGGGGCGTCGTCCATACGCGGTGTCGGAACGGCTGAGCGGTAAATCCAGCGGACGCCGGACGGGAAGCCTCAGCGCCCGCGGCCAGTCGCCGGGCGAAAGCGGACGGAGGTCCCGGTGGGTACTCCCCCCGCCCGCGGCCGGTCCCCGGGTGAAACGCTCAAGGCGGAGGCGCCACACGCCGGACCATGGGCAAGCGACTGTTCGTCAGCGTCGACCTCGACGGCCTCGCCGAGGCTGTCGCGGCCGTCCAGGAGCGCTTCGAGGGTGCGTCGGGGCTGCGGTTCACCGACCCCGAACAGGCCCACGTCACGCTGAAGTTCCTCGGCGACACCCCGGAGGACCGGATCCCCGCGCTCGTCGACGAACTCGACGCCGCCGTCGCCGACGCGGACGTCGACCCGTTCGAGGCGGACGTCGGCGGCCTCGGCGTGTTCCCGAGTCTCGACTACATCAGCGTCGTCTGGGTCGGCGTCCGCGACGGGAGCGAGCCGTTGACCCGCCTCCACGAGGCCGTGGAGGAGCGGACGACAGCCATGGGCTTCGACCCCGAGGACCACGAGTTCACCCCCCACGCGACCATCGCCCGGATGGACCACGCCGGCGGGAAGGAACTCGTCCAGGAGCAGGTCCGCGAGGGCGACCCCGACGTCGGCCACCTCCCGGTCACCGCCGTCCGATTGAAAGAGAGCGTCCTCGCTGGTGACGGCCCGACGTACACGACCATCGAAGAGTTCGAACTCTGATATTTGGGCGCACGAACCCCGGACGATCCCCGCCGATTCCGTCCGCGTCGTCCGTGCGGTTCGACCCGGATATCCGCCTGGTAGGTTTCTATCCCGGGTTCTCCACGCGTCCGACGACCGGAGACGGCGGGGCGCGGTTTAGGCTGGCCGAATAATCAGTGAGGTGATAACTCTTAAGGACGCCGAGTCCCAACCCGTAGCAATGGCAGACATCGTCGCGAACCTCGCGCTCGTGTTCGTCGCCGGGTTCGTCACGGCGCTTGCGACGGGACTGGGGGCGGTGCCGTTCTTCCTGGTCGAGGACATCAGCGACAGGTGGAACGTCGTGCTGTGGGGGATCGCGTCGGGTATCATGGTCGCGGCGTCGCTGTTCGGCCTGATCAGGGAGGGGCTCGCGTTCGTCGAGGGGACGGCGGTCGACGCGGCCGTCGCCATCGTCCCGGGGATCGTCGCGGGCGTCCTGCTGGTCGTCGTCGGCCACGAGGTCCTCGAGGGCGCCGAGATGGACCCCCGGCAGTACGAGGAGGCGGACTTCAGGAAACTCGTGCTCATCCTGGGGATCCTCACGGTCCACAGCTTCCCGGAGGGGGTCGCGGTCGGCGTCTCCTTCGCCGAACTCGGGGTCGAGGACCCGTCGCTGGAGACGGTCGGCGCGTTCGGCCTCGCGCTCCCGGTCCTCGCCGTGTTCATGACTGTCGCCATCTCGATCCACAACATCCCGGAGGGGGTCGCCATCTCGATCCCGCTGCGGTCGATGGGCGTCAGCGAGTGGCGGATGGTGTGGTGGGCGGTGTTCTCCAGCCTGCCCCAGCCGGTCGGGGCCGTCATCGCGTACTACTTCGTGACCGTCGCCAGGCAGTTTCTCCCCTTCGGCTTCGGGTTCGCCGCGGGCGCGATGGTGTACCTGGTCCTCACCGAGTTCGTCCCGGAGGCCCTGAAGTACGGGGAGGGGCTCCCCGGCGACGGGCGGCGCGAACTGGCCGCCGGCGCGACCGCCGGCGTGCTCGCGATGGTCCCGCTCGCGTTCGCCTGATTCGGGCCGCGGTCGGTCGGTTCCGGACGGGTCCGGGAGTCGTGCCGTCGTACCGGTACACAGTGACAGCGGCCCGTATCAGAGGCCGAACCGGTGTTTCGTGACCGTCAGGTCCACGAACGCCGACAGCGGTGACGGCTCCTCGCCGGGGGCGGCGCCGTCGCGGTAGTCCGAGTGGTCGACGACGAAGAAGTAGGGGCCGGACTCCTCGACCTGTTCGCGGGCGCCGCCGTCGGGCGTCGCCGCCTGGTAGGCGTCCTTGCCGAGTCGCTCGGCGGTCGTTCCGATCGCGTCGTCGCCGCTCGGCGTCAGGGCCGGTTTCCCGCCGTCGACGTACGTGTCGTAGTACATGTACGACTCCTCGCTCGTGAAGAAGTAGACGTCGAACGCCTGGCTGGCCTTCGCCGTGTACTGGAGTGCCCCGCCGGGGTCAGAGACGTCCGGGATCTTCTTGACCCATCCCTGTCCGGGCTCGACGGAGACGGTCCGCTGGACGGTCGTGACGACCTTGCCCCCGCCGCCGATGCAACCCGCGAGGCTCCCCGCCCCGAGCGCTATCGCCTGCATTGCTGCGCGACGACGCATCGTCCGAACTTCGCGAACACTCCGATATAGTCCTCCGGTCTCGAATATCGGAGATGATAACGACTACTGTCGGCCGGTTCGTCGGGGCACGCGATCGAAGGTCCATCCGGGCAGGGGTCGATCGGGGGCGACGGGCGAAAAGAACACAAATTTAAGCGGGGGCGCGGAAGGGAGTGACACTATGGGAAAGAAATCGAAGGCGAAGAAAAAGCGGCTCGGGAAGCTGGAGCGCCAGAACACCCGCATGCCGGCGTGGGTGATGCTGAAGACCGACCGGGACGTGCAGCGCAACCCCAAGCGTCGCCACTGGCGGCGTAGCGACACGGACGAATGAGCGCGGGAGACTTCGAGGAGCGGGTCGTCACGGTCCCGCTCCGCGACGCTGCGGCCGCGCCGTCCGGCGAGCGCGCCGACAGGGCGATGTCCATCGTCCGCGGTCACCTCGCGAAACACTTCGCCGTCGACGAGGACGCCGTCAGACTCGACCCCTCGATCAACGAGGCGGTCTGGGCGGACGGCCGGGGGAACCCGCCCCGGAAGCTCCGGGTGCGCGCCGCCCGCTTCGAGGAAGAGGGCGAGAGCGTCGTCGAAGCCGAGACCGCCGAATAGACTTGCTCCGCGCGTCCTTCTCCGGGTCGGCCTACGTCGGCGTCTTCGCGAGGGCGACCGACGACTGTCTGCTCGCGCGTCCCGACGCGGACGGGGACCTGCTGGCGTCGCTCGGCGACGAACTCGACGTGCCGGTCGTGGCGACGACCGTCGGCGGCTCCGGCACCGTCGGCGCGCTCGCCACCGGCAACGGCAACGGGCTCCTCGTGAGCGGCCGCGTCCGCGAGCGCGAGCGCGGAACCATCGCCGAGGAGACCGGCCTCCCGGTCACGGAACTCCCCGGCCGGATCAACGCCGCCGGCAACGTCGTCCTCGCGAACGAGAGCGGCGCGTACGTCCACCCGGACCTCCCGGACGAGGCCGTCCGCGCGGTCGAGGACGGCCTCGACGTCCCGGTCGAGCGGGGGACGCTCGCCGGCGTCCAGACGGTCGGGACCGCCGCCGTCGCGACCAACCGCGGCGTGCTCTGTCACCCCAACGCGACCGACGGGGAACTCGACTTCCTCGAGGACCTCCTCGACGTGCCCGCCGACATCGGGACGATCAACTACGGCGGCCCGCTCGTCGGGTCGGGCCTGGTCGCCAACGACGCCGGCTACGTCGTCGGCCAGGACACCACCGGTCCCGAACTCGGCCGGATCGAGTCCGCGCTCGGCTACGTCTGATACGGACCAACGAATTACGACGGTCCGTCTGACAGGGCCGCCCGCCGACCGACGGGAGCCGCCTTGCTCCGAAATCCTTTTTCCGAGCGACAGGTAACGGTTCCCCGATGACGGCCGCTCCCGGCTGGCGCTGGCACACGCAGTACCCGGGAGCGGACAGTGTCGCGCCCGCGGCCGCCGCGGCCTAACCCGGCGCCCGCGGGGCGGCGCTCACTCGCTTTCTCGCCCGGTCTCGACCCCGAGTCGCGACGCCGCGGCTCGTCGCACCATACCACGAGCGCCAGCACACCCATGACCGAGAACTCCACGGGAAACGCATCGCACGCCAGCCAGCGCGACGCCGAAACCCCCGAACGGTCGGACGCCGACCGAAGCGGGGACGACGCCGAACCGACCGTCACCCCCTACGCGGTCGAGGGAGGCGGCGAACTCGACTACGAGAAGCTCCTGGAGCGGTTCGGCGCCGACCCGCTCACCGACGAGCAGATCGCGCGCTTCCCGGACCACCCGCTGCTCCGGCGGGGGGTCTACTACGCCGGCCGGGACGTCGACCGCTACCTCGCGGCGGCCGAGGCCGGCGAGACCCACTCCGTCGTCACGGGGGTCGGCCCGTCCGGGCCGATGCACCTGGGCCACGCTCTCGTGTTCTACCTCGCCAGGCGCCTGCAGGCGGCGACCGGCGCGTACGTCTACGTGCCGCTGTCCGACGACGAGAAGTACTACGCGAAGGACCTGACCTTCGACGAGATCGGCGCCGCGACGCGGTCGAACCTCCGGGACCTGCTCGCGGTCGGGTTCGACCCCGACCGCACGCGGATCGTCGTCGACCGCCTCGACGCCGGCGTCCTCTACCCGCAGGCCGCCCGCTTCGCCGGCGCGATCACGCAGTCGACCGTCGACGCGACCTACGGCGACCCCGAGAACGTCGGGCTCTCGTTCTACCCGGCGATGCAGGCGACCCACCTCCTGTTGCCCCAACTGGTCCACGGGCGCCACCCGACGCTGGTGCCCATCGCCGTCGACCAGGACCCCCACGTCCGGGTCTGCCGGGACGTCGCCGCCAAGGAGCGGTTCGCCGTCGACAAGCCCGGGGCGCTGCTGGGGAAGTTCCTGCCCTCGCTCGACGGCCCGGGGAAGATGTCCTCCTCGTCGGACGCGCCGGCCATCGAACTCACCGACGACCCGGACGCCGTCCGCGAGAAGGTGTCGCGGTACGCCTACTCCGGGGGACGCGCCGACGTCGAAGCCCACCGCGAGCACGGCGGCGACCCCGACGTGGACGTGGCCTACCAGTACCTCTACAGCTTCTTCGAACCGGACGACGACGCGGTCGAGCGCCTCGCTCGCGAGTATCGCGCCGGGGAGTTGCTCTCCGGCGAGCTGAAGGAACTGGCCGCCGACGCCATCTCCGAGTTCCTCGCGGACCACCAGCGGCGGCGGTCGGCCCTCGGTGACCTCCCGGAGGAACTCGCGCCCTACCGGCTCACCGACGACGAGCGCGAACGGCTGCGACCGGAGCCGCTCTCGCCGCCGGAGGGCTGACGGGGCGGCCCGGCCCGACCGGCGTGGCCCGGCCCGACCGGCGCGATCCGGTTCGATCGGCGTGGCTCGGCCCGACCGGCGCGATCCGGGACTCCCCGAGGTTGCAGTCCGGTCGTCGGCCCGCGCACCCGCAACCGTTTTTCGCCCGCCGACCTATCGGGTGACCAATGACCGAGCACGCGGGGCTGGTTCGCCGGTCGCTGGCCGCCGAGACCGCCGAGGAACTCCACCGACGCGTCGAGGCGCAGGCCGGGCGGCTGACCGACGCGATCGATCGGGGCGACTTCGACAACGAGGCGTTTACCGTCGGCCTGGAACTGGAGGTCTACGCGGTCGCGGGGGCGGGGGTCGGCGCGAGCGACGGGGGGACGGCGGGGACCGGCGGCCCGGACGCCGACGGGCCGCTCCGCCTGGCCGCGGTCCCCGAGGCCGTCTTCGAGGGGCCGGCGACGAAGGAACTGGGGCTGCACAACGCCGAGATCAACGCCGAACCGACCGCTTTCGACGGGGACGGGATCGTCGCGCAGGCCGAATCCGTCGCCGCGGACCTGGCGGCCACCCGCGAACGGGCCCGCGAGCACGGCCTCGACGTCGTCCTCGACGCGATGTGGGCGGTCCCGCCCGCCGGCGGCACCGTCGACTACCTCGACGACGTCCGGGTCGAGGGCGGCGACGGCCCCGCCGCCGCTGACGCGGCCGACCGTCCCGGAGACGCCGACGGCGAGGGCGACCCGCCCATTCCCGGCCCCGACCCCGAGGACCCGGTCGTCGTCGCACAGAACATGCGCGGCGACCCCAGATACGTCGCCATCGACAACGACGCGCTCCGGCGGGCCGGCGGGACCATTCCGTTCGAGGTCCCCGGCGCGTCGCTGTCCTTCCGGAGCATCCTCTTCGAGTCGCTCGCCACCTCGATCCAGCCCCACGTCCAGGTGCCGGCGGCCGCGGACTTCCCCCGGTACCACAACCTCGCGGTGCGGACGCTCGGGCCGCTGCTCGCGCTGTCGACGAACTCGCCGTTCCTGCCCGCCGACTGCTACGGCGACGCCGACCCGGGGGCCGTCGTCGACGGGACCCACCACGAACTGCGGGTCGCCGCGTTCGAGCAGTCCGTGAACCAGGGCTGCCGGAAGGTCCGCGTCCCCGAGGACCTCGCCGCCGCGACCGACGTCGTCGACGCTGTCGTCGCCGACGAGACCTACGCGCCCTTCCTCTCGGAGTGGCTGGCGGACGACGGCGAGGGCGACGACCGCGAGAGTGTCCCTCCGGGTGGGGACGACGAGGGGGACGCGGAACGGGACGGCGGAACGGAACTTGGCCCCGCCGGAGCGGTCGACGCGACGGACTGCTGGGAGTTCGACTACAAGCGGGGCACGTTCTGGCGGTGGGTGCGCGGCGTCGTCCACGGCGACCCCGTCGATGGCGCCTGCGACGAGCGGTCGATCCGTCTGGAGCACCGGCCGCTGCCGACCCAGCCGACCGTCCGCGACGTGGTCGGCCTGCAGGTGCTCACCGCCGGCCTCCTGCGGGGGCTGGTCGCGGCCGACCACCCGCTCGAAGACCTGCCGTGGGCGGCCGCCGAGCGGAGCTTCTACGCGGCGGTCGAGGACGGGCTCGACGCCGACCTGGCGTGGGTCACCGCCGACGGCGAGCGGACCGGCGACCCCGGGGTCGTCTTCGACGAGGTGTTCGCCTACGCCCGCCGCGGCCTCGACGAGCAGGGCGTCCCCGGCGAGGTACAGGACCGCTACCTCGGCCCGATCGAGGCGCGCTGGGACCGCGGCGTCACGCCGAGCGTCTGGAAGAAGCGGCGGGTCCGCGAGGCGCTCGACGGCGGCGCGGACCTGGCGGGCGCGCTCGCCGCGATGCAGCGCGACTACGTCCGCCTGAGCCGCGAGCGCGAGACGTTCGTCGACTGGCTCGACTGAGCGGGCGGCGGCCTCGCGGTGGTTCACGGGGCGGTGGCTCCGGCGGCGTTCCCGGCCCGGCGGCCCTGCTGAGGTCTCCGGTGCGGCGTCACTCGTCGCGCTCGACCGCGCCCGTTCCCGGCCGGTCGAGCGCGGCGAGGTCGGCGGTCGACCCGTCCACGGGGACGCCCGAGACGGGGTCCTCGGCCAGCAGCAGCGACCCGTCGAGGTCGGCGTAGTCGAACAGGGGCGCGAGGTGCCAGGCCGCCGCGATCGAGGCGTTCGACTCGACCATGCAGCCGAGCATCGCCTCGCAGCCGTGGGCGCGTGCGACGTGTGCGACCCGGCGGGTCTCGCGGAGCCCGCCGCACTTCATCACCTTGGCGACGACGACGTCGACCGCGTCCGCGACCCGGGGGACGTCCGCGGCCGTCTCGACGGCCTCGTCGGCCGCGACCGGGACCGCGCCGCGCTCGCGGACGAACCGCAGGCCCGCGACGTCGTCGGCCGGGACCGGCTGCTCGACGAACTCGACGCCGTGGGCCGCGAGCGCCTCGCTCATCTCGACCGCCTCGGCCGGCGTCCAGGCCCCGTTCCCGTCGACCCGCATCCGGGCCTCGGGCGCGCCCTCGCGGACCGCCGCCAGGCGCTCCCGGTCGCGGCCGTCGCCGCCCCCGAGTTTGACCTTGAGAACGTCGTACCCGGCGTCGACGGCCTCTGATGCCTTCGTGCGCATCCGGTCGGGGTCGTCGATCCCGACGGAGTACGAGGTCGGCGGCGCCGCGTCGGGGTCGAGCCCCCAGACCCGGTACAGCGGCGCGCCGAGGCGCTTGCCGACGAGATCCGCGAGGGCGACCGAGACGGCGGCGCGGGCGGCCGGATTGCGACCGACCACGTCGCGGAGGCGGCGCTCGACTCGCTCGCGGGCGAAGGGGTCGTCGACGTCCTCGACGACCGCCAGCAGGTCCGGCAGGACCGCCGCGACGGTGTCGGCCGTCTCGCCGTAGTAGGCCGACGGCGCCGCGTTCCCGAGACCGGCGGTGCCGTCCTCGGCCTCGACCCGCACGAGCACGTTCTCGGCGGTGCTGGTGGTTCCCCGGGCGATCGCGAACGGCGTCGAGAGCGGGAGTTCGACCCGCTCGAAGTCAGTGGTCAGTGTCATGGGTATCGAGCGTCGTCGCTCGCCGGACCCCGTCACGGGAGGACCGCCTCCAGGACCGGTTCGACGCCGAAGCGGAGGGGGTCGGTCGCCGGGACGCCGACGGCGTCGGCGTAGTCGTCCACGGCGGCCCGCGCTCCGGCGTCGTCGTCGATCGACTGCGTGTTGAGCGCGCCCGCGACGACCGGGGCGGGCGCGACCGGGGCCGCGAGGCGCTCGTAGAGGTCGGCGTACGTCCCGGGGTCGGGCAGGGAGACGTGCTCGTAGCCGTGGACCGCCTCGCGGCCGGCGACGTGACACAGGACGAGGGCGTCGGGCATCGCCCCGTGGAGTATCGCGGTCGTCACGCCCGAGTAGGCCGGGTGACAGAGCGCCCCCTGTCCCTCGACGACGAGCAGGTCGCGGTCCGCGCGGGCCTCGACCATCCGCTCGACGGCGCCCGCGGCGAAGTCGGCGACGACCCGGTCGACCGCGATCCCCCACCCCTCGACGGCGATGCCGGTCTGGCCCGTCGGGACGACCGCCGCGTCGACGCCGCGCTCGCGGGCCGCCGCGACCAGTTCGAACGAGGTGGTCATCTTGCCCGACGAGCAGTCGGTGCCGACGGTCAGGACCACCCGGGCGTCGACGTCGCCCGCGGTGCCGTCGCTGACGGTCAGGTCGCCGGGCGGCCGGCGGAGGTCCCGGAGTTCGCAGCCGTGCTCGTCGGCCAGTCGCGCGAACTCCTCGTCCTCGCTCAGGAAGTAGTGCAGCCCGGAGACGACGTCACAGCCGCGTTCGAGCGCGCCGCGGACGTCGGGGCGCCAGGTCTCGTCGAACCCGCCGCCGATCGGCGCGACGCCGACCACGAGCGCGTCGACAGCCCCGGGCACGTCGTCGACGCCGGCCACGATGGGCGCGTCCTGAACGCCGGGGACGTGGTCGCGGACCCGGTCGCCCGCCAGCGCCCGGTCCAGCACCGCGGCGACCTCGTGGTCGCCGTAGCGGAGCAGCCCCACCGCCGTCTTCGCCCTGTCGGGGAACCCCTCGTGGGCCAGGATGGCCACGCGCATGTCCCGCCGTACTACCGGGAGGGGTTTAACGGCACGGACGCCGGCACCGCGCGGGTCCGCGCGGTTGGCGCTGATACGGACCGTTGTAACCATTTTCGACAGGGCTATCGAACACCGATGGTTTCGCGACCCGCACGAACCGATCTCCTCCGCCATTGGGGTAACGAATTACAACGGTCCGTATGACGGCGGTCCAGTCGGTCAGTGCAGTGGGATCCCGGCCAGACATAGGGGGGAGCGGGTCACAGCGCCCGCAGCCGAACCGTCCAGAACGACCGGAAGGCGTCTTCGAGCGCGGGTTCGGGGTCGCCCGTGGCGTCCACCGCGGCCGTCGCGTCGGCGATGCCCTCGAAGGAATCCAGGACCGTCCGCTCGCCGACGACGTACAGCCGGTCGGTCTCGCGCCCGTCGAGGGCGACCCGGCAGCGGTCGAGGTGGTCGTCGATCTGTTCGTCGCGGAGGCGCTCGAAGCGCGCCTGCGAGAAGCCGCCCTTGGAGTGTCTGCTCTTGAGGTCGGAGTCGAACCCCTGGAACGCGACGCGCTCGCGGCCGTCGTACTCGCCCATGGCGAACAGGTCCGAGCGGACCAGCGCCAGGGTGAACCGGCCGGTCGGCTCGAACCACGAGCGGTCGACGGCGAACCCGTCGCTCCACTCCCGGAACGGGTCCGGCGGGTCCGGGGCCGAGAGGCAGGCGCCGACGACGCCGGCGTCGTCGGTCACCGCGAGACACGGCGCCGCGCGGCCGACGAGGCGCGCGCGGTCGCCGAACGCCTCCCTGACCGGGTCGGGCAGGTCGTGGCCGTCGCCCACGTAGGCGGTGAACGCGCCCTCGGGGTCGGTCGCGAGGGAGTCGAGGCGGTCGAGGACGGCGCCGAGGCGGTCACCGCGGAGCCGTTCGACGCGGGCGAACGACCGCTCGCCCTCCGCCTTGTCGCGGAGGCGCTCGACCGTCCCCTCGAGGTCGGCGATGCGGTCTTCGAGGCGGTTGATTCGTTCCTCGGCGGCCTGTTTCTCGCTGACCGCGTCGGCGCGGCGGCGCTGCGCGGAGTCGAGCTGCTGCTGGCAGTCGTCGAGGTCGCCCTCCAGCTCCTCGATGCGCGCTTTGAGCTCGGCCCGACCGAACAGCTCGTCGAGCATTGTGGGCCGCTACGGCGGGCCCGGCTTAAATCCCGGTGGGTCCGCCCGGGCCGTGCCCGCCGAACGGCCCGCCTTCCGCGCCGTCCCCGCCACCCCCGTCGCCGGTCGGCCCCGGACCGCCGGGAAGCTCGCCGTCCAGGCCGGTCGCGTCGCTCTCGACGGACGGGAGCCCCTCGGCGACCGAGAGGAGCTGGCGCGCGCGGTCGGCCTTCGCGAGGAACACCTCGCTGAGCGTCGGCGGGTTCCGGACGGTCGTCTCGTCGAGGAGCCGCTCGGGCACCGCGAGAGTATCGGCCGGCACCGACGGCTCGCCCGTGACCGCGAAGTGTGTGGTCCCCAGCTTCATCACCAGGGGGCGGTCCGTCCGCGAGACCCCCTCGTCCGCGTAGAGCTGTTCGTTGACCTGCTCGTGCTGGGCGCGGGCGATGGCCGCCCGGTCGCCCTCGCGCGGCTCGACGTACAGCCGTCCCAGGTAGTAGCCGCTGGAGAACCGTTCGAACATTCTATGCGTGTCAATAACTGGCATGGAAACGGATAAAGCTTGCCCGGCCCCCTTTTGCCGTCGTGCATTCAGCGGGGTCGTGACCGGCCCCGGGCCGCTGGCGCGGTGGCGTGGCGGTCGCCCCTCGGCCGACACGGCTATGTGCGCGGGCTTCCCTTCCCCGTCTATGTCCGCGTCCGGTTCCGGCGGGGGGTCGGAACCCGCCGACGGCGGTTCGAGCGGCGAGACTAGCCACGGCGGACCCGACCCGGCGGCGCCGTCGCGGGACCGGGTACTCCCGCGGCGGTGGGCGCGGTACTACCTGGAGAACGCGCCGAGCCTCGTCTGGCTCGTGTTCGCCAACGTCGCGGCGGTGTTCGTCGGCGTCCACTTCTACCTGCCGACCCTCCCGGCGGTGGACACCCTGCTGTGGCCGCTGTACATGGACTCGCCGGTCGCGGTGCTGGTGATGGCGCTCGCCCTCGCGACGCTCCTGGCGAACCTCGGGCGGCCGCTCGACGAGGCGGCGCAAAACCGCGTGCTCGCGTACCTCCACACGCTCGCGTTCGTCTGGCTCGTCAAGACGGGGCTGTGGACGGCGCTGGCGCTGAACCTCCACGTCGGGCTGTACTTCCCGGACCCGTGGAACTACTTCGGCGTCCTCGTGACCCACCTGCTGTTCGTCCCCGAGGCGTACCTGCTGCCCCACTTCGGGCGGACGACCCGCGGCGCGCTGGCGTTCGCGCTGGCGCTCGCGCTCGTCAACGACGCGCTGGACTACGGGCTCTACCTGCTCGACGCCGGCCGCGGCTACTACCCCCCGCTCCGGTACGAGCCCGGGCTCTTCCTGGCCGGCGCGACGGTCGCGCTGTCCGTGCTGTCGGTGTGGCTCGCCGCTCGCGCGTTCGACCGGTACGAGGGCTGACGACTTCCAATCCGGGTCGCTGGCGCTCCGGTGGGCGTGGGGCAAGCTTATCAGTCCGGAGCGCGAACCTCAGGTGAATGGACTCCGCCGAGTTGCTGGACCTGCTGGGGAACGACAACCGGCGGCGGATCCTCCGCTTGCTGGCGCACAAACCCTGCTACGTGACGGAGATCAGCGAGTACCTCGGCGTCAGCCCGAAGGCGGTCATCGACCACCTCGAACGGCTGGAGGCCGCGGGGCTCGTCGAGAGCCGGGTCGACGACCAGCGCCGCAAGTACTTCCACATCGCGCGCAACCTCCGGCTGGAGGTGAACGTCTCGCCCTACGAGTTCGGCACCAAGAGCGCCTACCCGGCGAGCACGGTCGACGTCACCGCCTGCCGGTACGTCTCTATCGACGCCGAGGTCGACCCGGAGCGGGACGGCGACAGCGAGGCTGACGACGCCGACCCGGAGCGGGACGGCGAGTCCGACACCGACGACGCCGACCGCCCGTCGGGCGACGCCGGCACCGACTCGGCGGCCGGGCCGACGGACCTGGCCCGGAAACTGGGGCGGCTGCGCGACCTCCAGAAGGAGCTGTCGATGGCCCAGCGGTGGGTGCAGGGGCGCCTGACCGACGTGATGGAGGAGCTGACCGACCAGTTCGAGGGCGAGGACGGCCGGCTGTTCGGCGACGTCCTCGTGGCGGTGGCCGCCTCGCCGGGGACGGTCGAGAGCGTGAGCCGCCGCGTCGAGGCCCCGCCGGAGGTCGTCGCGGAGACGCTTCGCCGCCTCGCCGACGACGGCGTCGTCGTCCGCGAGGGCGACGAGTGGCGGCTCCCCGACTAGCGGAGCGCCGACCGTTCTTTCGAGCGATCCCGGCCCGTTCTCTCCGGTGAACGCTCACTCGACGCTCGTCGTCAGTCCGGCCCGGAGGTCCCGGCCGAAGTAGTGCCCCAGGAGTGCGGCGGCGATGCCAGTCCCCGCGCCGAGCGCGGCGAACGGCGCGACGCCGACGTTCGCGAGCAGGGCGAACCTGTAGACCTCCAGCAGCGCCGAGGCGCCGGCGGCCACGCCGCCCGCCGCGAACAGCTCCAGGTACCGGCGCTTCCCGCTGAGCAGGCCGAGCAGGAACCCGGCGGCGAAGATCCCGAGACCGCTCCCGACGGCTCCCAGGAGCGGGACGCTCCCCGCGAGGAGCATCGAGACGACGACGACGCCGAACGTCACCAGCACCGACCGGCCGGAAGGGAGCGAGGCGAGCGGGTTGGGCACGCCGAGCGACGGGCGCAACCGCGACAGCCAGCCGGACCCGCCGCGCTCGCTCTCGTCCGCCGTGGGCCCGTCGGCGGACTCGGCCCTCCCGGACGCCGCGGGCGGGTCGCCGGTCAGCGCGTCGACGTCGACGCCGAGTTCGTCGTCGGCGAAACCCACGTCGCCGGCCGCGCCCGACTCGGCGGCGTCGCCTGCCCCGACGCCGCTCTCGACGTCCCCCAGGAGGTCTTCGACGTCGGCCTCGCTCTCCCCGCTCGACGAGGTTCGCTCGTCGGTGCGCTCGGACATGTCCCCCACTCCGGGTGGGAGGGCAATGTGCCTTTTCCCCGTCGGCCCTCGTCTGGACGTGGCCCGTGTCCCGTCGACCCGTGCCGGGAGCGCGACTGTCGGGCGGTCGGGGGCGGAACGCGGATCCGGCGAGTCGTTCCCGCACCCGCAGGTTTTTGCGACCGATCGCCGTACGCGGCCGCATGGACGACCCCGCGACGACCCCCGACGACTGGACCGAGGGCACTGTCGAGGCGAACGGCGTCAGCCACCACTACACGCGGACGGGCGGCGACGGACCGCCACTCGTGGTGGCTCACGGTGTCTTCGACGACGGCCCCTGCCGGACGCCGCTGGTCCGCGACCTCGCCGCCGACTACGACGTCGTCGCGTACGACGCCCGCGGCCACGGCCGCTCGGACGCCCCCGAGTCCGGCTACGGTGCCGACGAGCGCGCGGCGGACCTCGTGGGCCTGGTCGAGGCGCTCGACCTCGCCGACCCGGTTCTGTTCGGCCACTCGATGGGCGGGGATACGGTGCTGGCGGCCGCCGCGGCCCGGCCCGATCTGCCGCGGGCGGCCGTCGCCGTCGACCCCGCCTGCCTCCTCGAAGAGGACGACTCGGCGGACGACGCGGGCGACGCCGGGGACGCCGGAGACGGCGACGGCGCCGACCTCGCCGGGGAGGTCCGCGAGCAGATCGTCTGGTGGCACGACCACACGAAGGCCGAACTCCTCGAAGCGGACGACGAACTCGCCGGTCACGTCGAGGCGGGCGAGACGGAACTCGCCTCGCTGCTGGCCGATGCCCGCCTGCGTGTCAGCACGAACGTCGCCGAAGTCTTCGAGAACGGCTGGCTCGACCCCCGCGAGACGTTCCCGGAGATCGCGGCGCCGACGCTCGTCCTCCGCGCGGACGTCGACGAGGCCCGGCGCGAGCGCGACCGGGAACTCGTCTCCCTGATCGGGGGCGCCCGCCTCGTCCACGTCGAGGGCGCCGGCCACACCGTCTTCCGCGACGAGCGCGAGACTGCGACCCGGGAGTTGCGCGAGTTCCTCGATAGGGTCTGAACGCCCGCGAACCCCGGCTGTGCGTCCGTGAACTACGCGGTCGGCTCTTCCTCCTCGAACCGGACCGTGTCCAGGCGGGCTTCACAGCCCCGGACAGCGACCGTCAGGCGCTGGCCCTCGCCGGCCCAGTCCAGCGGAACGGTAACCTCGTCGTACTCGTAGACGCCGCCCGTGACGGGCAGGTCCGCCGAACCGAGGAGTCGGCCGTCCGGGCCGCCGCGCCGGACCTCGACAGTCCCCGGCTTCGAGTCCGGTTTCGTGTCCGGGTTCGCGTCTGTGTCCGCGTCCGGATCCGGGCCCGGACCGCTCCCGGAGTCCGGCGCCGGGCGGGCGACGGACGCGACCAGCGACGGGGGTCGGGCGTCGAGGGCCACGTCGTCGAACGCGACCCAGGCGCCGTCGGTCAGCCCGACGACCGTCCCCGCGGCCTTCGATCGGTCGAGGAGGGTGATCTCCGACCACGACCAGTCGTCGGCGTCGGCCGCGCGAGTCGGCGCGGAGAGGTCGCGGTCGGGGATAGGCTCCCCGTCGACGCGGAGGGTCGTCTCCGCCCGGAGGTCGTCGGAGGCGGACCCGACCAGCACGTCGTGGGCGGACGGCTCGACCGCCGGCCGGCGGCGGGTGACGTCCCAGAACGCGAAGTCCTCGAACGAGAGGTCGAACGTCACGGTCCGCGACTCGCCCGCGTCGAGGCCGACCCGCTCGAACCCGCGCAGTTCCATCTCGGGCTGGCGGGTCCGCGACTCGCGCTGGCGGGTGTACAGCTGTACCACCTCGTCGCTCGCCCGCGAGCCGACGTTTCGCACCTCGACCGCGACCGTCGCCGTCTCTCCCGGCCCGATCGCGACCGGTTCGCCGGATCCGGGAGCCGCCGCTGCCGAGTCGCCGTCCGTCGGACCGTCGGACCCGGCCGACGCGTCGGGTTCGGCCGAGTCGGCTTCGATCCGGGGGTCGCCGTACTCGAAGCTCGCGTACGAGAGCCCGTGGCCGAACGCGTAGAGGGGGTCTTCCTGCCCGTAGCGGTAGGTCCGGTTCGCCCGCGCGACGTCGTACTCCGTCATCGGGGGGAGCCGGTCGACCGACCGCGGCCAGGTCTGTGTGAGTCGCCCCGCCGGCGAGACGTCGCCGAACAGCACGTCCGCGAGCGCCCGGCCGGTCTCCTGCCCTGCGTGGGCGGTCCAGAGGACCGCCGGGGCGTGCTCGTCGATCCACTCCGCCGCGACGGGGTTGCCCGACTGGAGCACCACGACGGTCCGGTCGTTCGCATCGAGGACCGCCTCCACGAGGGCGCGCTGGGCCGCCGGGAGCGCGAGCGAGTCGCGGTCGGTGGTCTCGCGGCCGCCGATGAGGGGGTGGGTGCCGACGACGACGACCGCGCGGTCGGCCGCCCGCGCGGCGGCCGCCGCGGCCTCGGGACCGCCTTGGCGGCGTTCGACCGCGAACCGGGCCGCCTCTGACCGGCCCCCTGCGGTCGCGACGAGGCGACCGTCCTCGACCGCGACGAACTCCCCGCTCTTGTGATGAAACAGCACCACTGCGTCGCCGTCGTCGACGAACTCGAACGTCTCCGAGACGGTCTCCCAGCCGTCCGGGTACGCCGCGTCGTTGACGAGCGTCCCCTCCTCGACGGTGACGTACTGCTCGTTGGCCATCGCGCGGAGCGTCCAGGCGTCGTCCGTCCACTGGACCGCGGCGAACTGGCGATTCGCGTGGTTGTCGTCGTGGAGGTGGAGCTGGCCGCCCCCGTGCCCCACCGCGGTGACGTACCGCCCCGACGCCACGTCCCGGAGCGCGACCAGGTCCGCCCCGGTCGCCGCCTCGACGGCGTCGGCGCCGACCCGGTCGCGGACCCCGTCGCGGACGGTGACCCGGTAGGGCGGGACGCCGCTGTACCAGTCTGTGAACACGGCGTCGGACAGCGGCCCGACGACGGCCACGGACCCGTCGTCGGGGAGGGGGAGCGCCCCGTCGTTTTTCAGGAGGACCGTCGCCTCACGGGCGGCCTCGCGGGCCAGTTCCCGGTGCTCCGGCCGCCCGATGACCTCCGGGCCGAGGTCGGCGTAGGGGTTCCGGTCGTCGGGGTCGAACTCGCCGAGGCGAAACCGGGTCGCCAGGACGTGTCCGGCCGCTTCCTCGACGGCCTCTTCGTCGAGGTGGCCCTCGTCGACCGCCGTGGCGAGCGCGTCGACCAGGTCCGCGTTGTCGAGTCGGCCCTCGCTGAAGCTGTCCAGCCCCGCCCGGAGGGCGGCGGCGCGCGCCGCGGGGACGGAGTCGAAGTAGTCCTGGCTCCCCGCGAGGTTGTCGGGTGCCTTCCCGTCGCTGACGTTCATCACCGCCCGGTCGTCGGGCGTCCACTCGCGGACCGGGTCCGAGAGCAGCGGCGAGGCCGTCATCGGGCGGCCGTTGATCAGGTTGTACGAGGCCATCACGCCGACGGCGTCGCCGGACTCGACCGCCCGGCGGAAGAACTCGACGTAGTAGTCGTGCAGGAGCCGCGGCGGGATTTCGGCGTTCGTCGTCGTCCGGTCGGTCTCCCGGTTGTACGCGGCGAAGTGCTTGAGCGACGGCGCGGTCTTGCGGTAGTCGGGGTCGTCGCCCGCGAGCCCGCTGGCGTAGGCGGCCGACGCCCGCCCGCTCAACAGCGGGTCCTCGGCGTACCCCTCCTCGTTTCGCCCCCAGCGCGGGTCCCGGAGCGGGTCGGTGACCGGACACCAGACGTTGAGCCCCATCGCGCCGGCGGTCCGCTCGTTCATGCCGCGGACCTCGTCGCCGGCGGCGCACCCCACGCGCTCGACCAGGTCGAGATCCCAGGTGCTCCCCAGGCCGATGGGCTGGGGGAAAAACGTCGCTTCGCCCATCCAGGAGACGCCGTGGACCGCCTCGCCGCCGGCGCGGAACGGGCCGACGCCGAGCCGCCCGACCGGCCGCTGGAAGTTGTGCAGCAGTGCCGCCGTCTCCTCGAAGTCGAGGCGCCCGAGGAGGTCGTCGACGCGCTCGTCGACGGGCCGGTCGGGGTCGCGGAACGGTTCGTCGTCCCCGGCGCCGGTCGGGGACCCCGCGTCAGTCGCGAAGCGTCGTAACGGGTCGTCCATCGATGCCGGGTCTTCCGACGGTCCCGCTATCAACCTACGCCTCCCGGCAGAACTGTGCGGCGGGTTGGACGCCTCCCGGCAGCACGTGTGGCTGGTCGAGGGGTCACGACCGACCCCAGGCCTGCGCGAACGCACTGCGTGGCGGCCGCGACCGGTCCCGGCCCGCGCGAACGAGTGGATTCAAGTCGACCCCGCCGATACCGGGACGTATGACTGTCACCGCCGGAGACCGGGTCCGGGTCGAGCGGGCCGACGGGGCCTACGAGGGCGTCCTCCTGCCGTCGACGACCGACGAGTACCTCGTCGTCAAGCTGGAGGGCGGGTACAACGTCGGTGTCGACCGCGCGGACGCCGATGTCGAGGTGCTCGAACCGGACGTCTACGACGTCGAGAGCGCACAGAGCGACGAGGGCGAGTCGGCCGTCGAGTTCGACGACGACCTCCCGACCGTCTCGCTCATCTCGACGGGCGGGACTATCGCCTCGACGGTCGACTACCGGACGGGCGCCGTCACCGCGCAGTTCGACGCCGAGGACGTCCTCCGGGCCGTCCCGGACCTCGCGGGCCTGGCGAACTACCGCGGGCGCGTCGTCACGAACATCCTCTCGGAGAACATGACGCCCGACGTCTGGCAGGACCTCGCGCGGGCGGTCCACGAGGAGGTCGAGGCCGGCGCCGACGGCGTCGTCGTCATGCACGGCACCGACACGATGCAGTTCTCCGCGTCGGCGCTGTCGTTCATGCTCGACACGCCCGTCCCGGTCGTGTTCACGGGGAGCCAGCGGTCGGCGGACCGCCCGTCCTCGGACAACGTGATGAACGCGGTCTCGGCGGTCCAGGCCGCCACGTCCGACTGCGCCGAGGTACTGGTCTGCATGCACGCCGACGCCTCGGACGACCGGTGTGCGCTCCACCGCGGCACCCGCGTCCGGAAGAACCACACGTCGCGCCGCGACGCCTTCGAGACCGTCGGTGCCGAGCCGCTGGGATACGTCGACTACGCCACCGACCCCGAGGACTGCGAGGTCGGGTTCGGGCGGGACTACCGCGAGCGCGGCGACGCCGACCTCTCCATCGCGCCGGACCTGGAGACCGACGTCGACCTCCTGAAGTTCACTCCCGGCGCGGACCGGGCGTTCCTCGACGCCCTCGAGGGCAAGGCCGGCGTCGTCGTCGAGGGGACCGGCCTCGGGCACGTCCACACCGACTGGATCCCGCGGATCGAGGAACTGGTCGAGTCCGGGACGACGGTCGTCATGACCAGCCAGTGTCTGGAGGGGCGGGTCTGCGACCGCGTCTACGACACCGGCCGGGAACTGCTGGACGCGGGGGTCGTCGAGGGCGAGGACACTCTCCCCGGGACGGCGACGGTGAAGCTGATGTGGGCGCTGGCGAACCGCGAGGACCCCGAAGCGGCCATGAGCGAGTCGCTGGCCGGCGAGATCCGGGACCGGTCGGTCCCCTGGACCTGACATGCGGGTCCGCCAGGCCCGGGAGGACGACGTCGGCGCGGTGACCGCGTTCACGCGGGACACCTGGGCGGAGTTCGACGCCGGCGACTACGTCCCCGACGTGTTCGCGGAGTGGGTCGCGACCGACGGGCCCGACCAGCGGACGGTCGTCGCCGAGCGCGGCGGCGAGGTGGTCGGCGTCTGCCAGGTCGTCCTGCTCTCGGCCCACGAGGCCTGGACCCAGGGGATCCGGGTCCACCCCGACCACCGCGGGTCCGGGGTCGGACGCGCGCTCAACGACGCCTGTTTCGAGTGGGCGCGCGACCGCGGCGCTACGGTCTGTCGCAACATGGTCTTCTCCTGGAACGAGCAGGGGATGGCGACCTCGCGGTCGCTGGGCTACGACGCACGCGCGGAGTTCCGGTGGGCGGTGCCCGAGCCCGAATCCGATCTCGACGCGGACCCTGATTCCGACGGCGGTGGCGTCGACGCGGACCCCGACGCGGGGGGAAGCGACGGCACCCCGGCCGACGGCGAGTTCGAGGTCGTCGACGACCCGGACGGGGCCTGGGCCTACTGGCAGCGAAGCGAGGCGCGAGACGCGCTCGGCGGCCTGGGCCTCGACCTGGACGAGTCGTGGGCGCTCTCGGAGCGGACCCGCGAGCGGTTCCGCCGGGCGGCCGAGGAGACAGCCCTCCTCGCGGTCCGCGGCGGGGGCGGGACCCGGGGAGTCGCATACCTGGCGCGGGAGGACGCTCCCGACGACGAGTCGGGGCCGACGGCCGTCTACGGCGCGGCCGGGTGGGCTGACCGACCGGCGGCAGACGCCCTGTTCGACGCGGTCGAGCGCGACGCCGCCGACCGCGGCGCCGAGGGCGCGCGGGTCCTGATTCCGGAGACCCCCCGGCACGTCTCCGACGCCGCCGCCGTCGGCGTGGCGCTGGACGACGACCCCGACTTCGTCTTCGAGGCCGACCTGTCCGGCCGCGGCCAGTGACCGAGCGGTCGATCGAACCGCCAGCGGCGCGGAGTGCCGGTCCGAACGGCCGGGTTCGAAAAGCGGGGGTTACAGCGGTAGCGAGGCGAAAGCCCACGGCTTTAGCCCTGTCTCTTACCCATAATTCAGTGTTGGAGCGTAAAATGAACCAGAACGAGACTG
>JBDGST010000069.1:0-22973 GCA_042217365.1 Haloarculaceae archaeon | reverse complement strand
CCGACCACGTCTTCGTCGCGACGGACCTCACCGAGAAGGTGGTCGAGCAGATGGCCGCGACCGTCGAGCAGGAGGGCCAGACCGTGCCCGGCGTCGAGGAGTTCACCAAACACACCTCGCCGGTGCCCACCCTGACCGACAACGAGCGCCGCGTCTTCTACGTCGGCATGTCGCGGGCCCGCGAGCGCCTCGTCGTCCTGGAGAACCTGATAGACGGCGCCCCGACGCTACCGATCGACGTCCTCCTCAACAACGAGCCGACGGGCACGTCCGTCGACGCCCTCCTCGACGACGCCCAGGAGACCGAGGACGCCGTCGCCGCCGACTGACGGTCAGGAGGACCGGTTCCGGCCGGTGGCGGTTCCCGGGGCTGGCCGCGGTACGCTCGGTCCCCCTCGGCGCCCTCACTCGTCGATGGTCCCGCCCTCCAGGTAGTGTTCGGTCTTGTCGCGGGTGGCGTTCGAGACCTTGCGGAACCGGACGACGCGTTCGTCGCCCTCGCGGCGGTCGGCGAGCACCTCGACGTCGAGCCCCTGCTCGCGGAACTGCGCGAACAGCGCGTCCGCGACGGCGGGGTCGGCGCGCACGGTGTGGTCCTCGCCGACCGCTTCGCCCCGGTCGACGGCCCGGACGGTCTCGACGGCCGGCAGGAGGATGGACTCCCCGAGTTCCCGGGCGCGCTCGCGGACCGCCTCCGTGGACTCCTCGCGCTCGACGGCCTGGAACACCTCGCGGATCACCCGCGAGAACAGGAAGTCCCGGCCGTAGTCGAAGGGGAGCGCGAACGCGTGTTCGAGGTCGGACCGGTGGATCGCTGAGGTGGTGTACTTGAGTCGGCGTCGCCCGTCCGCGGACGCGAGGACGACGCCCTCCCGCCCGGCCGCGTCGAGTTCGTCTATCGCCTCGTGGACGGCGTCGACGGCCGCGTCCGGGTCGTACGTGCCGAACGAGCGGACCTGCTCGAACCCGTAAGTCTCGCAGACCTCGCGCCGCTCGGCGACCGGGAGCGGCGTCCCCGACTCGCGGTCCCGCAGGTCGAACACGCGGAACGCGACGGAGTCGACGTCGTCGTAGTCGTGGGGGGTGTAGGGGTTCTCGGGGCCGACGACCTCGCCGCAGACGACGGTCTCCGGGTAGTCCGCGAAGAACGACGCGAAGTCGGCCAGGTCCCGAACCGTTTCGGTGGTGTAGTGACAGACCCGCCCGCTCCTGGTGAACGCGAGCGGGCCGCCCTCGAACAGCGCGGTCCGCGTGTCCGGCCCGGTCTCGGACTCCCCGGCGGCCGCCGGCACGTCGGCGACGCGGACGTTGTAGCCGTTGAGCTTCTCCTCGACCGTGACGGGCCCGTCGAAGAAGTCTGGGACGCCCGGGTCGACGACGAGTACGCGCGGGATGGACGGGAACCCGCGGACGACGACGTCGTCGACGAGGACGGTCCCGCGCTCGACGCCGTGGCGCGCGTCCGGGAGGTAGCGGTACTCCCGGCCACGGTACGTGTCGTGCTCGAAGTGCTCCAGGAGGTCCTCGGTCTCCCCCACGTCGAACACCGCGCTCCAGTCGCGGTCCATGGATCGGGGTTGACGCGCCACGGGTATAGCTCCGGTGGGCGGTTGCGTGGCGGACGGGGTGGGGACCGACTCGCCGGACAGCGCCGCGCCCACGGCCGGCCGCCGCTGAACCATCCGGGGGACCTTTGACGGTCGGCGTCGAAGGGCCCGCGATGGCCGAGTCACCGCTGAAACAGCGCTTCGTGCTCGACACGTCGGTGTTCATCACGCCGGAGATCCGGGAGGAACACGAGGACCTGGAGGCGGCGTGCATCCGCCTGCTGGACCTGATCGCGGACGCGAAGCTCGGGCTGAACATCTCCTGTTACATGCCGCCGACCGTCGACGAGGAACTGACGACGATGCTCGGGGAGCGCGACGTCAGCGAGGAGGTGTTCGCGCGGCTGGACACGTGGATCATCACGAAGTCGCCCGCCAGATACGACGTGCAGGTGCCGGCCCACGTCGTCTACCAGTTCGTCGACGAGATGTCCGACCGCGTCAACCGGGGCCTGCGCGTCGCCGAGAAGGCCGTCCGCAAGGCCGAGCAGTCCAAGGACGAGGTCGTCGACGACCACGACCACATGACCGAGGTGGACCGCGTCATCTCGGACCTGCGCGACGAGTACCGCGACGCGCTCCGCCAGGGCGTGCTCGACTCCCGCGAGGACTTCGACCTGCTGGTGCTCGCCCGGGAACTGGAGGCCGGCGTCGTCACCGAGGACCAGGGCATCGTGGGCTGGGCCGACGACTTCGGCCTCCGGTACCTCCAGGGCCGGAACTTCCCCGCCCTCCTGGAGGAGTACCTGCGCGCCAGCGGCCACGAGGACTACAGCGCGACGGAGCGGTAGGTCCGGCGCGGGACGCCGCGACCGCGCCCCTCATACGGATCGCTGTCACGATTTACCGGGCCGACCGCACGCAGTCGCGTGGTCGATCCGGTACTGACTGACAGCGATCCGTCTCACTCCTCGTCGTCGGGCGTCTTCGCGACCGCCCCGAGCACACGCCCGGCGACCGCGGCCGGCAGGTCGCCCGGCGTCGTGACGTACTCCTCGACGGCCACCATGAGCACGGCCACGACGACCAGGCCGATCCCGGGGTAGGTGTCCCCGCGGACCAGCAGTTCGACGCCGTACAGCGCCGCGGGCAGCGCGAACACCAGCGTCGTCCCCAGCCCGACCAGCCCGAGGATGCTCCGTGCCATACCTGCGGGTACCGACTCGACCGGCAAAAGCCGTGCGTATCCGCGTCCGCCGGGCGACGCGCCGGCAACCGACGGGTTCGGGCGTGTCGCGTCCCTCGCTCCCGGAACCGGTGGGGCGCGCGCTCGAACCCGGCACCGGCGCGGCGTCATAGATCCGTTCGCCGTCTCGCATCTGTGAAGGATAACCCTTTTGTGACGATCCCGCCAAGCGCCGCGTATGTTCACGGGTATCGTCGAGGAGACGGGGCGGATCGAGGCGGTCGAGGACACCGAGGGCGGGCGGCGGCTCCGGATCTCGACGACGTTCGAGGACCTGGCCGAGGGGGCGAGCATCGCGGTCGACGGCACCTGTCTCACCGTCGAGGAGTACGAGCCGGGCGAGTGGTTCTCGGTGTTCCTGGCGACCGAGACGGTCGAGCGGACGACGTTCGGCGAGGTGACCGAGGGCGACGGCGTCAACCTGGAGCGGGCGCTGGCCGCCGACGAGCGCTTCGACGGGCACGTCGTCCAGGGCCACGTCGACGGCACGACCGAGATAACCGCCGTCGAGCAGGTCGGCGACGACTGGGCCTACACGTTCGAACTGCCCGGGGGGCTGGAGCAGTACGTCGTCGAGAAGGGGTCAATCGCGCTCGACGGGATCAGCCTGACGGTGGCGCGCCTGGACGACGCGGCCGGCACGTTCTCCGTGGCGATCATCCCGACGACCCACGAGCTGACGACGCTCTCCGAGAAGGGGGCCGGCGACGCGGTCCACGTCGAGGTCGACGTGGTCGCCAAGTACGTCGAGCGCCTCCTGGAGAGCGAGGAGAGCGACGCCGACGCCGCCGTCCGCCGGGCGCTCGACGAGCGTCGGGGGTAGCGGGTCGCCCTGGCGGACCGGGCTACCCTTGAGGAGTCGGAAACGCCCGCGCTCGCCCGGTCCCCGCGTTCAGCGTTCGAACTCGGTGAGTTCGGCGACGGGGCCGTCCGGGAGGTCCTCGTCGTGGGCGTCGCGATAGGCGGTGCGGTACCGCGAGAGCTTCCGCAGGAGGACCAGCGCGATGACGCTGTCGTAGACGACGACGAACGCGATGAAGCCGAGGATCCAGGAGACGTCGAGCGCGCCGGCGACGACCGAGGGCACGACGCCGGCCAGCGAGTTGTACGCCGCGTGGACGACGGCGGCGACCAGCAGCCCCTTGACGACGATGGGGCCGGCGCGCTCGCGGTTGAACTTCGCCAGCCCGAGGTAGTAGCCCGCCAGCGCCGAGTAGATGACGTGTCCGGGGCCGGCGAGCGCCCGGACGGCGGTGATGGCCCCGCCCGCGGCGACGAGATTGAGCGGGTCGGACGCCTCCGCGACCTCGCCGGCGATGTAGACGGCGTTCTCGATGGTGGCAAAGCCCAGTCCCGCGACCGCGCCGTAGACCGCGCCGTCGATGACGGCGTCGAACTGGTCGCTGGGATAGGCGTACAGCCTGACCGCCAGGAGTTTGACGGACTCCTCGACCGGGCCGACGACGACGAAAAAGACGGCGATCTGGACGGCGAACCCGACCGTCCCACCGGTCAGCCCGAAGTACGTCAGCGTGACGTCGGTCGCGGTGTTCAGCACGGCCGCAAAGCCCGCAAACAGGACCGCGAGCACGAACGTCGCCAGGAGGAGGTCGACCGGCTCCCCGGTGGTCACGTCGGCGTGCCAGACGTACGCCGCCAGGCCGAGCGCCGGCACGATCGACAGCAGCGTGAAGAGCCCGACCGAGGGACTCGCGAGCGTCCCGACGGCCAGTTGCGCCGCGAGGATCGCCAGCCCCAGGAGGACGAGGAAAAACCGCGTCCCCGACAGGAGGATACCGTAGAGACCGACCGACACTCTGTCGAGCACCGACCGGACCTCCCACGTCGACACCCCGTAGAGGTCGCGGTCGTCGTCCGCTCGCGCCTGGACCGGATCCCGATTCCGCGCCATACGCCCCACGTTAGCGGCGCTCCACGTAACAGTTTGGTCGTCGAACTCCCGAGAGCGGCCCTCAGTTCGCCCCCGGGTTCCGGACCGCCGCCCGGAACTGATCGAACGCGGGCCGTCGCGGCGACAGCGAGGGGTTTTTCGCCGTCCGGCCGGGAGTGCCGGTATGACCATCACGGCAGGCGTCGTCGCGGTCCAGGGCGACGTCAGCGAGCACGCGGCGGCCGTGAGGCGGGCGGCCGAGCGCCACGGCGGGACCGCCGACGTGGTCGAGATCCGAACGGCCGGGCAGGTTCCCGACTGCGACCTGCTCCTGCTGCCCGGGGGCGAGTCGACGGCCATCTCGCGGCACCTCCACCGCGAGGGGATCGCCCCGGAGATCCGGGACCACGCCGACGCGGGCAAGCCGATGCTGGCGACCTGCGCGGGCCTCATCGTGGCCGCGACCGACGCCGGCGACGACCGCGTGGACGAACTGGGTATCGTCGACGTGCGCGTCGAGCGCAACGCCTTCGGCCGGCAGAAGGACAGTTTCGAGGCGCCGCTCTCGGTCGCGGGCCTCGACGAGCCGTTCCCTGCCGTGTTCATCCGCGCGCCGGTCATCGGGTCGGTCGGCGACGCCGAGGTGCTCGCCGAGTGGGACGGCCGCCCGGTCGCCGTCCGCGACGGTCCCGTGGTCGGCACGTCCTTCCACCCGGAACTGACCGACGACCCGCGGATCCACGACCTCGCGTTCTTCCAGTCGGCGGTAGCCCCCTGACCGTCGCGGACGGGGTCGCGGACCCGAGCATCTCCCCGACCGGAACCCGAGGGGACTTACGCCCCGGGTCCGACGTGGACGACATGACCGACGGTGACGACACGACCGACGGTGACGACGCGACCGACGACGTGCTCGACGAACTGTTCGCCGTCATCGAGGACCGCAAGGAGACCCTGCCGGAGGGCTCATACACCGCGTCGCTTTTCACCCACGAGAAGGGCGAGAACGCGGTGCTGGAGAAACTGGGCGAGGAGACGACCGAACTGCTGCTCGCCGCGAAGGACGACGACCGCGAGGAGATCGCCCACGAGTCCGCGGACATCGTCTATCACCTGCTCGTCCTGCTCTCGATGAAGGACCTGGACCTGTCGGACCTGCGCGCGGAACTGCGCGAGCGGCGGTGACCCCCGGGCGCGAGACTCCTTCAGGACAGCACGCCGCCGATCGCGCCGCCGATGGCGCTGTCGAGCGCGAACACGAACGCGATGACGACGCCGACGACGAAGACGCCCGCGCCGCCGAGCAGGCCGCCGACCGGCCCGCCGGCGACGGTGCCGATCAGCCCCGCTATCGGGACGATCAGGATCACCAGCGCGATCCCGTCGAGCGCGCCGGCGAGCAGACCGTGCCACGCGCCGCTGGCGATCCCGCCGCCGGCGAGGAAGCCGGCGACGAACCCGGCGAGCAGCCCCGCGCCGACGTGTCCGACGACGGGGAGAGCGAACGCGAGCAGTCCGGTGACGATTCCCGCGACGAACCCCCAGAGGACGGCGCTCCAGTCTGTCATGTCCGTCCCGTGGAGGGCCGAACGGAAGTTTCCTCCGGCCGCGGTCACGCGGTCACGCCCGCACGCCGGCGACCGGACCGGACGGGACCGGAGCGCCGGACGCGGGACCGGAGCGGAGCGTCGGGCGAGCGCCCGCCGGACAGCTGCCCGCTCGCCCGCGTTTGGACGGGCTTTTCCGTCCCGGCGGGCTACGGAGCGACAATGAGCCACCCGTTCGAGGGCCTGCCGACGACGCCGAGGGCCGAGGAGCTACTGGACCAGGGGTTCTCCCGGGCCGCGCGCGCCGGCCGCGCCAAGAGCGGCTTCGACGCCCAGCAGTCGATGCTCCAGACCGCCGCGAACGTCGTCTCGGACAACCTGGAGAACGTCGTCGAGACGTGGCCCGACTTCGACGACGTCGACCCGTTCTACCGGACCATCGCCGACGCCGTCGTCACCGCGCAGACGGTCGAGACCGACGACGACGTCACCGTCGGCGGCGTCGACGCGCTCCGCCAGCACCTCTCGGAGGTCGGCTGGGCCGCGCGCAAGGTCGACGAGATCCACGACGAGTACCGGGGACGGCTGTCGGGCGACGTCGAGGCGGCCCGCAAGCTCCGCAAGCAGGCGTTCGCCCGGATCGCGGACGTCGTCGAGGAGGTCGAGGACGACCTCGCGGCCGTCGGCGCCGCGCGGGACGTCCTCAGGAAGCTGCCGGACATCCGCCCCGACGAGCCGACGGTCGTCGTCGCGGGCTACCCGAACGTCGGCAAGTCCTCGTTCGTGAACGCGGTGACGAACGCCCGCAACGAGACCGCGTCCTACCCGTTCACGACGACCGAGGTCCGCGTCGGCCACTACGAGGCCGACCGCGTCCGGTACCAGCTCGTCGACACGCCGGGGCTGCTCGACCGGCCGCCCGAGGAGCGCAACGACGTCGAGTCCCAGGCCGTCGGCGCGCTCGAACACCTCGCGGACGCCGTGCTGGTGCTCGTGGACGCGAGCGGGACCTGCGGCTACCCCCTGGAGGCGCAACTGGCGCTCAGGGACGCCCTCGCCGAGCGCTTCGACGTGCCCGTGCTGACCGTCTGCAACAAGGCCGACCTGTCCCGGGAGGTGGAGGCCGACCACTACATGAGCGTCACCGAGGACGAGAACGTCGACGGGGTCCTCGCGGCCGCCGTCGAGGCCGTCGACTACGAACCGGAACTGCCGTTCGACGGCTGATACGGACCGCTGTCTTTCTCTTTCGACGTCGCTGGCCGCTGACTCCGTCGGGCGCGTTCTCTCGTCACCGGAACGCGTGCGTGACGGAGGACGAGCGAAACGGGTCCGCGGGGGAGCGGTGAGCGAAACACACGCCGGGTGGGCGAACCGTCAGCGAGGACGGGAGCGTGGATGGGCGAACCGTCAGCGAGGACGGGAGCGTGGATGGGGGAACCGCCAGCGAGGACGGGAGCGTGGATGGGGGAACCGTCAGCGGGGGCGTTGCGGTCGGCCGTCGTCAGCTCCCGGTTTCGTAGACGACGGTGACCGAGGCGGAGACGGTGACCGGGCCGCTGTTGATGGTGGTGGCGGCGCCGTCACCGGACGCGAGCGCGGCGGTCTCGACCCGGTAGGGGACCCGATTATAGTCGGTGCTGCTGATCCGGTCGACGCCGGAGATGCTCAGGTCCTCGGCCCCGGCGAGGGTACTCGCCTCGGTGCGGGCCGACTCCATCGCCGATTCGAGCGCGTCCTGGCGGAGCTGCTGGCGCTTTTCGGGCGAGAGCGTGAACTGGACGCCGTCGACTTCGCTGGCGCCGTTGTTGACGGCGGTGTCGATGACCTGGCCGACGTCCCCGGTGTCGTTGACCGTGATGACGAACGCGTGGACTGCGCGGTACTTCGGCTCTCCTTCGCTGGGGGCGCCGTAGCGCGCCTCCGAGGAGATGTCGTAGTGAGCCGTGCGGATCTGGTCGCCCTCGATGCCCATCTCGGCGAGCGCGTCCCGCATCTGGCTCACGTTCTCCGCGAGCCGTTCGCGGACCGCGCTGATGTCGTCTCCGGTCGCGAGGACGCCCAGGCGGACGACCGCGCGGTCGGCCTCGGCCTGGACCATCCCCGACCCGGTGACGGTGATCGTGTCGCTCATACTCGCTTGCTGTTGCTGTACCTGGGCGGGCGCGCCGCCGCCCGTCGTGAGCGCGCCTGCGATGCCTGCCGTGACCAGGACCGCCGCGAGCACGGCGGCCCCGGCGAGTGCCGTTCGGGATTGCATGCACTGGTACCAACAACCCCCGTTCAAAAAGTCGCCACGTAGGTTCAAACGGTCATTTGAGTGTGAGACGGTAGTTCACCGGCGGATCGCCTCCCGTCACCGCCGGCGCGCCGCGGCCTGTCACCGCCGGTTCGTCGGCGCGGCGTGGCTGCCTGGATCGGGGGTCCCTACGCGCTCGCGACCCGGACGAACCTGACCTCGGTCCGGACCCGCCGGTCGGCCGCGCGCTCGATACGGTCGTCGAGTCGCTCGACGAGTTCCGGCGTCTCGTCGCTGGAGACGCCGACGGTCACGACGACCGTCTCGGGGTGGCGGAAGATGACGCCGCTGGAGCGTTCGATCCCGACGTCGAGCAGGCGCGCTTCAGTCGTCTCGGAGACGGTCGCCCGCGCTGCGTCGCGGATGCGCTGTTCGGTCGTCGCGCCCTGGAAGGAATCGTACGTGATCCCGCCGAGGAAGACCGACAGCAGGACGATGGCTGCCAGCAGGACGCCGACCCGACGGAGGGTCGCGCCCCGGGCCTCCTCGAACTGGAACCAGCGGGTGGGCCGGTAGCCGGTGTAGCGCAGCACGACGAGCGCCGCGAGGTTGATAGACAGGAGGTTCACGAGCACGAGCACGCCCGACCCCAGGGACACCACGGGCTTGCCCCAGGCGATGCCGATCCCGACCGTCGCGGCCGGCGGGATGAGCGCCACCGCGATCATGACGCCGACCAGCGCCGAGGAGACGCCGGCGGTCAGCGAGAGCGACCCGGCGACGCCGGCCCCGAGCGCGACCGCCAGCGAGAGGAAGTCCGGCGAGAGGCGTTCGCGGACCTGCGGGATGGCCGTCACGTCCGTGAACGGCGGGATGAGGTGGACGGTCTTGACCAGCCAGGCGAACGCGGCGGCGCTCGCGACCGACAGCAGGACGCCCACGACCTGGAGTTTGACCCCCCGGACGAACATCTCGTCGTCGACGACGACCGTGCCGACGCTGGCGGCCATCGCCGGCCCGATCAGCGGCGCGATCACCATCGACCCGACGACGACCGCGGGCGAGTCCAGCAACAGGCCCGCGGCAGCGATGACGGCGCTGACGACGGTCATCACGAGGTAGGTCGGCAGCGCCGGCACCAGGTCCTCGGCCGCGGCGACGAGTTCCTCCCGCGCGATGCGGTCGCTGTCCTCCTCCTCGGCGTAGCGCTCCTCGAGTTTCTCGAAGTCCCGGGAGACGACCGTCCGGGCGTCGAGGACGACCGTGTAGGTCGACTCGTCGATCCCCGCCTCCCGTAGCCGTTCGAGGACCTGTTCGACGGCGTTGGTCGGCAGCGGGACGTACGCGATTGCGGCGTACTCCCGCCCGCTCACCTCGTCCGAGAGGACGTAGTCGACCCCCTCGTCGTCGAGCGCCGCCGTGACCGCCTCGCGCTTGCCGGTCGGGATCGTGACCTGGACGAGACGCACGTCCGACCGGTCGGCCAGGGACGGCAAATACTCTGGGGTCCGACGACCGCGCACGCGCCGGTGTCGATCCCGTTCGAACGGGGTTCGCGGAGAAGAGAGCCGGCGGTCAGTAGAAGGCGACGGGCTGGCCGTCGGTGGCGTCGCCGTCGGTGACCTTCTCGAGGGCGTCCTCGAAGTCGGCGGTCGTGACCTCGGTGCGGCCGTCGCGGATGGCGAACATGCCGGCCTCCGTGGCGAGGCTGGCGAGTTCGGCGCCGGAGAACCCCTCGGTCTTCCCGGCCAGCTCCTCGAACGCCACGCCGTCGGCGAGGTTCACGTCCTCGGTGTGGATCTCCAGGATGCGCTTTCGACCTTCGTGATCGGGCTTGGGGACCTCGATGAGGCGGTCGAAGCGGCCGGGCCGGAGGATGGCGCGGTCGAGCATGTCGAAGCGGTTGGTGGCGGCGATGATCCGGACCTCGCCGCGGTCCTCGAACCCGTCCATCTCCGAGAGGAGTTGCATCATCGTCCGCTGGACCTCCGCGTCGCCCGAGGTCTTCGACTCGGTCCGCTTGGCCGCGATGGCGTCTATCTCGTCGATGAAGATGATCGCCGGCTCGCGCTCGGCGGCGAGTTCGAACAGGTCCCTGACCAGGCGGGCGCCCTCGCCGATGAACTTCCGGACCAGCTCGGAGCCGGCCATCTTGATGAACGTCGCGTCGGTCTGGTTCGCGACCGCCTTGGTCAGCATCGTCTTGCCCGTCCCCGGCGGCCCGTGCAACAGCACCCCCGACGGCGGGTCGATCCCCACCGCCTCGAACTGGTCCGCGTTGACCAGCGGTTCTTCGACGGCCTCGCGGACCTCGCGGACCTCGTCTTCGAGGCCGCCGATGTCGTCGTAGGTGACGTCGGGCGAGGCCTCGACCTCCATCGCCTGGGCCCGCGCGTCGGTCTCGGTCTCGAGCTGTGACTGTATCGAGAACGAGTCGTTGATCGCGACGCGGTCGCCGGGTTCGAGCTCCTCGCGGATCCGGGCCGGGAGCTCCGTCAGCACCTCCTGGTTGTTGCCGTGCTGCTTGACGACCACGCCGTCGTCGGTTATCTCCTCTGCGGTGGCGACGTACAGCGAGGAGGTCTTCAGGGTCTCGTTCTCCCGTTCGAGTTCGTCGACCTCCTCGGCGAGCGACTGCTGTCGCTCCCTGACCGTCTCGAGCTGTTCCTCGAGCTCGCGATTCACCTCGCGGAGCCGCCTGTAGTGCTCCCGTAGCGCCGCCAGCCGTTCCGACGGAGACATGTCCGGGTCCAGATCCAGCCTGGGACGCTCGGGCAACGAGGGACTACGGGACATCTGGTTACTCCGGGAGTTACAAGCGAAAGAAAAAGTGCCTTTGGGTCCCGGCGTCGCCGCCCGCCCCGTGTGACCACGGCCCCGACGTACGAGACGTAAAGAGAAGGCTTATCGGGGGGCGTCGCACACGCACCGGCATGGTCGAGTTCGAGGTACCGGAGATCGAGTACGACCGGTACTCAAACCGTCAGCTCGCGGCCGTCCCGCTCGCGGTGCTGGCGATCGCGCTGGCGGTTCTCGTCGGATCGTATCTCCTGACCGGGTCGCCCGTCGCGCTCGGAATAGACTTCACAGGGGGGTCACAGCTGACCGTCGAGTCGTCGATGTCGCCCTCGGAACTCGAGGCGACCTTCTCGCCACAGCCCGTCTCCGTGCAGGCGGTCCAGTCGGCGAACAACCAGTACGTCCTCACGTTCGATTCCTCGGCGGAGCTCTCCGCGCTCACGACCCAGGCCGAGGACGCCGGCATGTCCGTCCTCGGGAGCACGGAAGTGTCGGGCAGGTTCGGCGCCGCGACCCAGCGGCTGGCGGTCATCGGGGTCGTCGTCGCGTTCGTCGGGATGAGCCTGCTCGCGTTCGTCCTCTTCCGGTCGTTCGTCCCGAGCATCGCGATCGTCATCTCCGCGTTCTCGGACATCATGGTCCCGCTCGCGATCGTGAGCCTGCTGCGGATCAAACTCTCTCTCGGCACGGTCGCCGCGCTGCTGATGCTGATCGGGTACTCCGTCGACTCGGACATCCTCCTCAACAACCACATCCTGCGCCGCCGGGGCGGCTTCTACGAGAGCACGTACGCCGCGATGCGGACCGGCGTCTCGATGACGCTCACTTCGATAGCTGCGATGGCGGTCATGGCTGTCATGGCCACGTTCTTCAACATCACCCTCATGGCGCAGATCGGGCTCGTTCTGGTCCTCGGGCTCACGACGGACCTGATGAACACGTACATGCTCAACCTGAGCCTGCTCCGCTGGTACAAGTTCGAGGGGGTGAGTCGATGAGCGCACTCCGGGACAACTGGCGGGTCGTTCTCCTGATCGGGTTCGTCCTCGTCAGCGGCGTCGGGCTGTTCGTCCCCGGCGCGCCGCCGGGGACCTCGGGCAACTCGACCGGCGTGACCAACCTCCAGTACGGGATCCAGCTCGACGGCGGGACGCGGCTGCAGGCGCCGGCGGTCGGGATCACGGCCGAGGGCGTGAACGTCTCCGTCGACGACGAGACCGCGCTCGCGGGGAACGTCTCCGGGGAGCTGTCTATCGACCGGATCGACGTCCGGGTGTCCGCGCGTTCGAGCACCGTCGAGGTGTTCGTGCGCAACGTCACCCACGACGAGCTCCGCTCCGCGCTCGCGTCCCTGGGGTACGAACCGGACAGCGTCCGGAACGGCGTCACCGACGCGACGCGCCAGCAGATGAAGCGGGTCATCGAGGACAAGATCACCCAGTCCGCCCTCAGCGGCGGGCGCGTGTCCATCCTCCGGTCGACCGGCTACATCTCGATCACGGCGCCAGACAGGGACCGCGAGGACCTGCGCTCGCTGCTCGACGAGCGGGGGGTCGTCCGCGTGTACGCGTTCTACCCGCTGGACAACGGGACCTACGTCCGCAAGCAGGTGCTCGAACAGGACGACTTCGCCTCGATCAGCCCGGCGAAGTCCACCGACGAAGGGCCGGCCGTCCCGGTGACTATCCGCGAGAGCGTCGCGAAGCAGTTCCAGGAGGACATGGTCACGTACGGCTTCGACCAGCGCCGGATCTGCCGGTACGACCGCGAGGAGCCACAGAACTCCGAGGGGCGCTGTCTGTTGGCGACGCTGAACGGCGAGGTCGTGTTCTCCGGGGGCGTCCAGCGCGGGCTAGCACAGCTGTACGCCTCCGGCGACTTCGCCAAGAACCCGACCTTCCAGATGCAGACGCGGGACATGTCCGAGGCGCGCGAACTCGAGATCAGCCTCCGGGCGGGGCGGCTCCCGGCGCCGCTCAACTTCACCGCGGCCCAGAGCCAGCAGCTCGAACCCGCGCTGGCCGAGCGGTTCCGCTTCAACTCGCTGGTGACGGGCATCCTGGCGGTGTTCGCGGTCAGCGGGATGGTCTACCTGCGGTACCGCAACCCGCGCGTGGCCCTGCCGATGGTCGTCACCGCGATGTCGGAGGTGTTCATCCTCCTCGGGTTCGTCGCGTACGTCCAGTACCCGCTGAACCTCTCGCACATCGCCGGGTTCATCGCCGTCATCGGGACCGGGGTGGACGACCTGATCATCATCGCCGACGAGATCCTCCAGCGCGGGGAGATCGCGACCGGTCGCGTGTTCCAGAACCGCTTCCGGAAGGCGTTCTGGGTGATCGGTGCCGCCGCCGCGACCACCATCATCGCGATGAGCCCGCTGACGGTACTCAGCCTCGGTGACCTCCGCGGCTTCGCCATCGTCACCATCGTCGGCGTCCTCGTCGGCGTGCTGATCACCCGCCCGGCCTACGGGGACATCCTCCGGAACCTGATCCTCCAGCAGGACGAGTCTGAGTAGGTTCGGTCGGCCGACGGGGGGAGTCGATTTTCCGGACCGCGCGCTTCAGAACTCGTCGAGCGTCGTCTGCGGTTCGGGTCGACCCCCGTCCGAGCGCACCTCCGACGTGGTTCCGTCGTCCTCGGCCGTCTCGCGCCCCCCGTCCGGTTCGAACTCGCCCAGCGACGACTGGTCGGCGGCCGCGAGGACGTCCCGGCTGGTCTTCCAGGAAGACCGCGCACAGGGCGGGAGCCCGTCGTGCTCGGCGACGTAGGCCTCCAGGAACTCGCGGGTCGACGGGTCGCTCGGGTAGCCGCTCCCGAGGTCGCCGTACTCCTCGGCGAGCGCGGCGACGTGGGCGTCGCGCTCGACCTTGGCGACGATGCTCGCCGCGCCCACGACCGCGTACGTCTCGTCGGCAGCGTGCTCGCCCCGGACGTCGAGGTCGGCGCTCGCGGCGTCCGCGACCCGGCGCTCGAAGCGGACGGCGTTCGTGTCGCCGGCGTCGACGTACCCCGAGAGGACCGCGTCGCCGTCCGCGCCATCGGTCGCCGGGGGGTGCTCGCCCCGGACGTCGAGGTCGTCGAGCGCGTCGTCGAGCGCCTCGGCGTGTGCGGCGACCGTCAGCGAGTTCATGTCCGTCTCCTCGTCGTCGATGCGTTCGACCGGGATCTCGGCGAGGCCGACCGCGTCGGCGACGTCACGGATCGCCGCTGCCAGCTCTTCCCGGCGCTCCGGGGCGACGGCCTTCGAGTCACCGACGTCGGCCGGGAGCGCCCCCGGGTCGGCCACGACCGCCGCGGCGAACATCGACCCCAGGACCGGCCCTTTTCCGGCCTCGTCGACGCCGAACTCGCGCATGGCGGCGGGTTGTGTCTCCTCGTATTTAACGCTCCGCAAGCCGGGCGTCCGACGCGCGTCGTCGCGCTTTCGGGCGATTAGTCGTCGGTCGCTCTCGCCCGCGTCCGGGGTCAGCAGGTCAGCGGTCGCTTTCGTCCGCGTCCACGCCCCGGACGAACTCCGGGGTCAGGAACGGTTCGTCCTCGCCCTCGACGTCGAGCACGTCCAGGGCGGTCACCTCGGCGCCGACGCCCAGCAGGCCCGCGAGGCTGGGCTCGGTCCGCCCCTCGTCGCCCGAGACGAGCTCCTTGACGTACAGTCCCCCCTCGCCGTCGAGTTCGACCGTCGCGCGGGTCGCCCCGCCGCTGGGATCCGCCGGTTCGCCGTCGGTTTCGCCGTCGAGTTCCCCCTCGATGTCGTACACCTCGCGGGTCCGGACGGTGTCGGCCCGGCGGTGGTCGACGCGCTGTGGCGTGCGCTGTTCGATCGTTGCGCCGTCGAGCGTCTCCAGGGCGTCCGCGAAGGCGTCGGGGTCGACCGGCTCGTCGAACGCCACGTCCATCCGGTAGGTCTTGGCCGCGTCGAGTTCCTTGACCCGCTCTACCGCGTCGTAGGTCGCGAGGTGCAGGTCGAACACCTCGACTTTCCCGCCGGCGAACTCGTCGACTTCGCGTTCGAGCGCGTCGAGGTCCGCGTCGCGCCGACTCGGCTCGTCGACCTCGATCACGAACGGGCGACCGCCGTCGAGCATGCGCGCGTCGACGTCCTCGCGGCCGGCGCCGTGGAACGTGGCGTCCTCGCCGTCCAGCGCCTCCCGGACGACCGGCGCGGTGAGCTGCTCGACGCTCTCGTCGTAGCGGTAGCCCGAGCCGTCACAGCCGTCACAGACCTCGCCCCGGACCAGCCCCGTGCCGTTGCAGTCGTTGCAGGGCCACTTCGTCTGGGGAACGTCCCGTTCGAGCTTCCGGTAGCGGCCGTAGACGAACGCGGAGTTGACCCGCGTCTCGACGGTGTCGTCGCCGAGGTTGAGCGTCACCTGGACGTCCGGGCGCTCGAAGTCCACCTCGGCGCCGGTCTCGCGGCCGAAGCGCTTGCCGACCTCCCTGTTGAGTTCGGACTTCAGCGCCTCGCCCGCGTCCGGGTCGAGCCCGACGTCCTCGCGGAGCAGGCGGTCGTTCTCCTCGAACAGCGGCGGGACGCGCGTCCCGACCTGGAAGGTGTCGAACTCGTAGTCTTCGACCGCGTAGGCGGCCCGGTCGGCCCACTCGGCGACGCGCTCCCTGGTCGACTCGCCCTCGCAGACCCAGCAGGGGTCGTCGGGTTCGAGGTCCGCGACCGGCGCGTCGTCGGCGAGCGCGACGGCCACCCGGAGGCCGCGGCCGCGCTCGCGGTTGGTCAGCCCGAAGCTCCGGTCGGCGACGAGGCGGCCGAGACACGGGTCACAGAGCGGCCCCGTCGCGAGGGCCTCGCGAGCAGTCGCCAGCACGTCGTCTGTCATTGCTCCCCCGTCGGACGCGCCGGCGTAACTCGCTTTCGAACTCAGGGATCGCGGAGGCCGAGACTGTACTCGAGTGCCCTGTCGACGTCGGCCATGCGGCTGTCCGGGACGGACCCGACTACGGCCACGACCCTGTGCTCGACCGAGACGGTCCGGATCTGGCTACAGATCGCGACCGAGTCCTCCTCGAGGGCGCTTTCCTCGGCTTCGACGAGTACCTCGAACGGATACAACCGGTCGCCGAACGACGTCGTGAACGGTACCACGATCGTCGTCGGCGCGTGCTCGTTCCCGACGTCGTTTTGCACGACGAGACACGGGCGCGTCCCCCGCTGTTCGGACCCCTCTGTCGGGTCGAGGTCGACCACGACGACGTCCCCGCGCCGGACGTTCATGCGTCCCAGTCGGGCGCGTCCCCGAGGGCCGCGTCGGCTTCGCGGGAGACGTGTGCCATCTCGTCGGCGACGCCGCGGTCACGTTCCGCGCGCTCGCGGTACCCCTCCGCGAGGTCCTCCCGCGACACGGGTTTCTCGACGACGATCCGTCCGTCCTCCTCCCGGACGACTACCTCGTCCCCGCCCCGGATGTCGAGTTGCTCCCTGAGGTCTTTCGGCAGGGTCACCTGTCCCCGTTCGCCGACGGTCCGCCGGTCACTTCCGGACATGTGTGTTCATATCATATCCATATTCATCAGCGTTCCGATTCGAATCCAGTCACGTGTTTCCGCTCCGCGGGACCGGTTACGTCTCCACGGACAGGTCGACCCAGCACCGCCCCGTCCGTCGAACGGCGGCGTCAGTCCGACGGGGGCGGCGACCCGAAGTCGACGACGAGTTTGGGGGTGGCCGGAGCGGCCGACGAACCCGAACGCCTATCCCTGCGAGCGTCGCCCGTGAGCGTATGGACGTCGGCGCGGCGGTCCTGGCGGTGTTGCTCGGGCTGGTACAGGGAGTGCTGGAGTGGCTCCCGGTCTCCAGCGAGGGCGGGGTCGCGCTGGCGCTCGCCGTCGCGGGCGGCGCGTCCGCCGAGACGGCGACCCGGTTCGCGCTCGTGCTGCACGCCGGGACGGCCGTCGCCGCCCTCTCGTACTACCGCGCGGACTTCGCCGCGCTCGCGCGGGCGGCGCCGTCGTGGCGCCCTCGGGACGCGTGGCGCGACCGCGCCGACCTGACCTTCCTCGGCGTGGCGACGGCCACGTCGGGCGTCGTCGGCCTCGCGGTCTACGCGGCGCTCGTCGAGGTCGCCTCGGAACTCGCCGGCGGCGCGTTCGTCGCGGCCGTCGGCGCGCTGCTCGTGGGCACGGGCGTCGTCCAGCGCCTCGCGGCGGGCCGGGCGGCCGGGCGCCGCGGGCCCGACGCGCTCGACGCGGTCCTGGTCGGCGCCATGCAGGGGCTGGCGCTGCTCCCCGGCGTCTCGCGCTCGGGGACGACCGTCAGCGTCCTGCTCCTGCGGGGCCACGGCGGCGAGGCGGCGCTTCGGCTCTCCTTCCTGCTGTCGGTCCCCGCCTCGCTGGCGGCGGGGCTCCTGGTCGTCGTCGACGCGGGGGCGCCCGCACTCGATCCGGGGGCGGCGGCGCTCGCGCTCGCCGTCAGCGCCGTCACGGGCTACCTGACCGTCGGCGCGCTGGTCGCGCTCGTCCGCCGCGTCGCGTTCTGGGGGGTCTGTGTCGCCTTCGGCGCGCTCGCAGTTCTCGGCGGCGGGCTGCTCGTTCTCACGGGCGGGTCGCTCGTGGGCTGAGACGGACCGCTGTCCGTCAGTACCGGATCGACCCCACTCCCGGACGGCCGGTCCGGAACGGCGGTCCGGTCGGTCTGACTCGCGGTCGGTTCGAGCGGGAGTCGGGACGCCCCGGCGGCTCCGCCCGGGCGCCACCGGTCGTTACTCGGGGGCGTCGGTCCGGTCGTCGTCGCCGACCGGTCGCCGGCGGTCGTCTCCGGTCGTGAGTGCGCCCCAGACCCGGCTGGCGACCAGGCCGACGCAGAACGCGACCGCCAGCGTCGGGTAGCTGGCGGCGACGAACACCGCGGGCAGGACGAGCCCGACGGCGAGGTCCATCAGCAGACCCCGGCTGAGGCTGTGGGACGGGAGTAGTGACGGTGCCGCGGCCGGCGCGTGGGCTGACCGGTACATCTGTCCGTGTGAATATCGCTCCCGGATCTACATAATTATTCTTCGAGAATGGTTGTCGTACCTCACGGCGCCGTCGTGATCGCCGGTGGGCGGGCGCGTCGCGGGGGCGTTTCGGACGGGGCCGTCGGTCCGCCCGGGCGGGTCAGTTCGTCACTTACCGGTCGGGACGGGGCGGTCACCGGTCGCGGCGGCGCGCCGGTCCACGGTGTGGGTCACACGCCGGACGGCGCCGGAGCCGCGGGCCGCGATGCCGCGGCTGACGCGACTCGCGACCAGTCCGACGGCGAAGGCGGCGGTCAGCGTGGGGTAACTGGCGAGCACGACCGCGGCCGGGAGCGGCAGCGCGAGGGCCAGGCTCACGACCACCGTCTCGCCGAGGCTGTGGCCGGCGAACGGCGACTGTGTGTCGGCCGAGGGGGCGGATAGCTGGTACATGGCTCTGTTTGAACGGTGGGTCCGCACCCGTATAATAGTAATCTGAAGAACATTTCTGTAGCCCGCGTTACTGAAACGATTTCCTGTACGAGAGGTTATATTTCGTTCCGACAGGGGGCGGCCCGGGGTGGGTCGCCGACGGATTCTGACCGCGGGCGGGGCCGTGGGGACCACCTCACAGGGACTTATGTATGCCGGAGCCACTACCTCCGGCACGTGCGGGCATGAGCGGGGACGAAGCCAAACTCGTCGACACGTCGGGCGACTACTGTTACGTCGTCCGGGACGGCCAGCCGGTCGGGGAGCCGCGCTGGCGCTCCTCGCGGATGGTGTTGACCAACCGCCGGCTCGTTCTCGCCGACGCCGACGGGAACCAGTCGATCCCCCACGAGCGGATCGAACTGACCGACGACCCCGAGGAGTTCGCGCCCGAGGGAGCGACCGACGGCGCGGCGGCGCTGCGGGTCGGGGAGAGCGTCCTGTTCGTCGACGCCGACGTCGAGGCGTTCGACCGCGAGTACTGCCGGGCGGCGCTCGACGCCGAGGTGATCCTCGTCAAGCACCCGGCGGTCGTCGGCGGGGTCGTCCAGGACACCGAGTGGTCGAAGGCCCGGTTTCGCTTCGCCGAGGACCGCGTCAGACTCGCGCTCCCGGGCGGGGAGTCGACCTCGTTCCCGGTCGACGACGTCGGGACCGTCGAGACTACCACCCAGGAGGTGATGGGCGACCGGCGAACCGTCGTCCGGATCGAACACACGGACGAGGCCGACCGGAGCGTCGAGACCCACTTCTCCGGCACGGACGCACACGTCCGGGCGCTCGACCACCTCTTTTCGAGCGTCGTCGAGGCCCGCCAGAGCGAGGAGTACGACCTCACCGAGACCGAAAGCGAGGTCCTCATGGCGCTGTACTCGGGCGTCTCGCCGTTCGAGATGGCCGAGTTCGTCGGCATCGAGGTCGACGAGGTCGAGCGGATATACCACAAACTGCTGGAGATGGGCGCCGTCGACAAGGTCCGCGAGCGCACCGAGGTGACGCTCAACGCTCACGGCCGCAACCTCGCCAGCGAGGCGATGAGCGAACAGTAGCCGGACGGGGCCGGTGGCAGGCGGGCGTGGGTCGGCCGGTGGCAGGCGGGCGTGGGTCGGCCGGTTTCAAGCGAGCGTCAGTCGGCCGTCCCGGGCACCGGCCGGAGCGGTGCCGGTCCGTTGTATCGGGCGATAATCGGGCCGAAAACCATAACCCCCGGTACGGTCAAGTCACACCCGTTCCGCCGGACCATGGCTGACGAGAAGAAGATCGCGGACGTGCAGGGGCAGTTCATGCAGGTCATGGAGTCCGGGCGACAGCTCGACGACGCCACCTGGCAGTCCTGTCGGATCGTCCTGACGAGCCAGCGGCTCGTGCTCATCGCCGACGGGAAGATGAGTATCCCGCTCGACGAGATCGACGAGATCGGGGGGCGCTGGGACGTCAACCAGCGGGCGGCACAGGTCGCGAGCTACCTGGCGGTCCACGTCGGCGACGAGGTGGTGCTGGTCTCGGCGGCCGAGCACGACGAGTTCGAGACTGACTTCTATCACGCCTGTCTCAACGGGGAGATCCTCTACGTCAGGCACCCGGCCGTCGAGGGCGGCGTCGTCCAGAGCACCGAGTGGACGAAAGCCCGGATCCGGATCACGGACGAGGACATCCGGTTCGCCCTGGCGGACGGCGAGCGCGTGGTCGTCGACCGCGACGACATCGGCGAGGTCGAGATCGACGAGCGCCAGGCGGTCGGGGAGGAGCGGACGGTGATCGAGGTCGAGCACACCGAGGGCAACATCAGCGTCGAGACGTACGTCACCGGGTCCGAGTACGACCTCTCGGTTCTGGGGCAGGTCCTCGAGGAGGGCGTCGAGCGAAACCGCGCCGACCTCGACCTCGGCCCCGTCGAAGAGCAGGTCGTCATGGCGCTGCACTCCGGCGTGTCACCGTTCGAGATCCCCGACTTCGTCGGCGCGGACGTCGAGGAGATCGAGGAGATATACGACCGCCTCGTCGAACTCGACGTGATCGAAGTGGTCCGCGAACGCACGGAGGTCGAGATGACGCCCCAGGGCCGGACTGTGGCCGGGAAGACGACGGGCGAGCAGTGAGCGCGCCGGCCGAGAAGCCGACCCACGAGCGCGGCGGCCGAGCCGACGTGTGGGCTGGCTCGGACGAACGTGTGTTTGTAGCGCGCGTATTTTGTCATAATGGGTGTTATTCGACCCATACTCTTTCGCATGTGTGATTATGCGGCCCCTTATTCGACGAAGGGGGGAACTGATTCCCAGAACGTTGAAACCACTGGGCCACGATCGGGGGGTATGAGCATTTCGACCGCAGTGGTCCTCGCGGCGGGTGAGGGGACGCGGTTGCGTCCGCTCACGCGCAACCGTCCGAAGCCGATGTTGCCGGCCGCGAACCGGCCGATACTCGAGTACGTCTTCGACGCGCTGGTCGCGGCGGACGTCGAGCGGATCGTCGTCGTCGTCGGGTACAAGCGCGACCGGGTGCAGGACCACTTCGGGCCGACCTACCGGGGGGTCGACCTCGAGTACGTCCACCAGGGGAAACAGCTCGGGAGCGGGCACGCGCTCCTGCAGGCCCGGGACGTCGTCGACGAGCCGACGCTCGTGCTCAACGGCGACCGGGTCATCGACGCCAGCATCGTCCGCGACGTGCGCGATGAGTACGAGTCGGCCGGCGACCCGGCGATGGCGGTCCTGGAGCGGCCCGAGACCAGCCAGTACGGCGCGGTCGTCCTCCACGGCGGGGACGTCACCGAACTCGTCGAGAAGCCCGACACCGACGAGTACCGCCTGATTAACGGCGGGATCTACGCGTTCGAGTCGGGCGTGTTCGACGCCATCGAGGACACCGAACGGACCGACGGCGAACTCGCGCTGACGGACACGATCGCCCGCCTCATGCGCGACGGGCGGGTCCGGGGGGTCCGCACCGGCGGGATGTGGGTCGACGCGACCTACCCGTGGGACCTCCTGGCGGTCGCCGACGAGGTGCTGGCCCGCGGGCAGGTCGACGGCGAGCGCCGGGCCGGCGGCGTTCGAGTCGACCCCGCCGCGACCGTCCACGAGTCGGCCGTGCTCCAGCCTCCGGTCGTCGTCGACGCCGACTGCGAGGTCGGCCCCGGGGCGGTTGTCGGGCCGGAGACCGCGCTGGGCCGGAACGTCACGGTCGCCGCGAACGCGACGGTCCGGCGGTCGGTGATCGACGCCGACACCCGCGTCGAGTCCGGGTCGACGCTCATCGACACCGTCACCGGGCAGGACGTCCACCTGGGCGCCGGGACCGTCGTCCCCGGCGGCCCCGCGGACGTCCGCGTCGGGAACGAGGTGTTCCCCGACCAGCGCCTGGGCGCCGTCATCGCCGACCGCGTCGTCGCCGAGGGCGACGCGAGCTTCGCGCCGGGCACGCTCGTCGGCCCGCGCGCCCGCGTCGGGACGAGCGTCCGCGCGAGCGGCACCGTCGACGAGGGCGTGGAGGTGGTGCGCTGATGTGCGGGATCATCGGCTGCGTGGGCCGCGAGCGGGAGACGCTGGACGTGCTGGTCCACGGTCTCTCGAAGCTGGAGTACCGCGGCTACGACTCGGCGGGCGTCGCGCTGACCGGCGACAGGATCGACGTCTGCAAGCAGTCCGGGAAGATCGACGACCTGCGCGCCGCGCTCGAATCGCGGACCCTCTCGGGCGCGGCCGGGGTCGGGCACACCCGCTGGAGCACGCACGGGCCGCCGACCGACGAGAACGCCCACCCCCACCAGGACTGCCGGGGCGACGTGGCCGTCGTCCACAACGGCATCATCGAGAACTACCAGCGCCTCCGGGACGAACTCGTGGGCGCCGGCCACACCTTCGACAGCGACACCGACACGGAGGTCGTGCCCCACCTGATAGAGGACGAACTCGCCGACGGCGCCGACCCCGAGACCGCGGTCCGGAACGCCGTCGACCGCCTGGAGGGGAGTTACGCCATCGCGGCCGTCGTCGGCGGGTCCGACGCCGTCTACGCCGCGCGCAACGACTCGCCCCTCGTGCTCGGCGTCGACGACGACGCCTGCTACCTCGCGAGCGACGTGCCGGCGTTCCGCGACCACACCGACCGCGTCGTCTACCTCGACGACGGCGAGTTCGCGACCCTCTCGGCCGACGGCTGGACGGTGACCGACGCGGACGGGACCCCAGTCGAGAAGACCGTCGACACGGTCGACTGGGACCCCGAGGAGACCGGCAAGAGCGGCTACGACCACTTCATGC
>JBDGST010000168.1:3508-23416 GCA_042217365.1 Haloarculaceae archaeon | reverse complement strand
CACGCTGATGCTCTCCGACGAGAGCGAGGCCGACGCCTCCCCGAAGCTCATCATCAACAACCACGACACGGAGGCCAGCCACTCCGCGACGGTCGGACAGGTCGACCAGCAGGACCTGTTCTACATGACCTCCCGCGGCGTCGACGAGGAACGCGCACGGAACATGCTGGTCGAGGGCTTCTTCGTGCCCGTGCTCGAAGAGGTCGCCGTCGACGAACTCCGCGAGGACCTCGAATCCCTCGTGGGCGATCGCCTCCGGACCTGAATTCCACCGGCTACCCGCCGGATCGTCGACCGTACACAGTGGCCGCCCGTCAACCGATTCACGTTCGGCCGGGTTCGAGTCTTGTTGCCCGATAGAACCTGAAGAACTATTGTCTGGCCATCAGATACTTGTGTTAGGAAACCAACCCGTCTGTGGATACGATCGATGGCGGGTGAGACGCTGTACGAGGACACGGACACTGTATCGACCGACGGGGTGACAGTGGAGCGGGAACTCTCGTGCAAGGAGTCCGGAATCACCGTTGTGCTGGCGATCGAGTCGGACCGCGAGGACGCGGTGATGGTTCACGTCGTCGACGACATCCCCGACGGGTTCCCCGCCGACGACGTCGCTTTCAGACCCGGATCCGAACCGGACATGGGCGAAGCCGCTACGGAACGGATCTCCGTCAAGCAGACCGTCGAAGACGATCCGGTACGGGTCGAGTACGGTATCCTCCCGTCGGAGCCCGTCGCGGAGGTCCGGTGGGGCGCTCCGACGGTCCGCGACGTCTCGGTCGTCGACTTCACGCGGTCGACCGACGCCACCGGGCCGCCGCCCGACGAGAACGGGGTCCACGGCGACGAGGACGTGTTCCGACAGATCGACGAAACCGCTGATACCGAGTCCGACGTCGCCCGGGAATCCGCTTCCGGGTCGGACTCGGACGACCCCGCGAGCGCCGAGTCCCGACGCGCCACGAGCACACGTCGGCCGGCCCGGGACGATCCCACCTCGGTCACGGGGAGCGACGTCCCGCGAAGCTTCGAGGTCAGACTCGACCGCGTCGGTGCAAGGATAGAGGAGTTCAACGCGTACGCGGCGGCGCTCGAAGGGATCATCGACGAACACGGGACGGGCACCGAGGTCGTCGACCGGATCGATCGGGAACTCGACCACCTGGACGACCGGATCGACGACGAGACGGACCGGCTCGGTGGAGAGATAGACAGGCTCGGAACCGAGATCGGGCGTGTGGGCGAGGAAACGGTCCGCCTCGACGGGGAGATCGACCGCCTCGACACCGCGGTCGAGAGGCAGGGGTCGGACCTGGCGAGCCTCGAAGGCGACGTCGCGGCAGTCGAGTCCCGCCTCGACGGGGTCGAGAGCGAGGTGACCGAGCTCCGCCAAACGGTCGGCGAGTTCCGGGACGAGATGGAGACCGTCCGGGAGGACGTCGGAGCGATCCGCGAGGAGATGGCGGCCATCCGGGACGAGGTGGAGGCGCTACAGTCGTTCAGGCGGTCCCTCGCGGAGATCTCGGATCTGAGTGACGAGTGAGCCGGACCGTCGGAGTCCGTCGCCACTGTAGCGAAACGGGACGAACGTTCGGCCGCGAAACGGCCACGTGTCGGATGCTACTCCGGACATGAGGAGACCGGCCGGAAGGGAACGTCGCGGGTCGGAGTCCGTTCCAGAACCAGTCCGATTCCCAGTTCCGTGAAACGCGCGGTCGGTTTAAATGCGATGGCGGACCGATCGCCGCGTATGATGCAGACAGTCGTGCCCTCCGGACTGGCCCCAGTGCTCCCCGCCGAAGCCGCGCTGCACGGAGCCCCGTTGCACGTGGTGTCAGACACCGTGATCGGGGTGTTCGTCGGCGTCGTGCTGGTCGCGCTCTACCTCGGGACGCTCACGCACACTGGCCGATCCGACGGGGACGACCGGTCCGAAGACCGAAGGACGCGACGGCGAACCGGCGATTGAACCGGCGCCGCTCGCCCCCCGAACCACGTGGCCGTCCCGCTCTTGCCGCCCTCTCGGGCCGAGTTGCGACCGGTCCCGTCGCTTTCGATTTCGGGACGGGACTCGGTTGTCCGCCCCAGCGGGCCGACGGGAGCGGCCGGGGGCGGACCCAACGCCGGGAGGGAAGAACTTACGTCGTCGCCTCCCCGATGTCCGCCCATGAATCGCGGAGTTGCCGCTGGAGGGGTGACGCGGTGAGTCTGAGCGTCCCCGTCGGCTCGGACCACCAGCTCGCTCGGCTCCTCCAGATCGGCGTCGTCCTGGAGGAGGTCGTCGAGGCCCGCGCGGCCAAACACGCCGAGGAGACCGCCGACCTCGACGACGACGTCCGGGCGATGCTCGAAGACGCCGCGGCGGAGTCCGCCGAGCACCGCGAGCGCCTGGAGGAGCTGATCGACGAGCTGAACGCCGAAACGGTCCCGTTCGAGGAGATAGAGCGGCTGGTCGAGGCCCAGTACGAGGCCGACGAGGACTTCGACGACGTGCTCTACGACCAGCTGTGCAACGAGGAGACCGCCTACAAGTTCTACGACGACCTCATCGACGCCATCGATGAGTCCGACGTCGCCTTCAGTCTCGACCGCGAGAGACTCGTCGAGACGCTCGCGTCGATCCGCGAGGAGGAGGCCGCCGGCGTCGAGGAAGTGACCGAACTCATGGAGGGACGCCGATGAGCGCGCCGACCGGCACCGCCCGGGTTCCGGGTGCGCTCTCGGCCCGACTGGAGGGGTCCGCGTGAACACCGCAGACCAGTACCTGAAGGCCATCTACCTGGTACAGGACCGCGAGAACGGGCCGGCGTCGACCGGCGCCGTCGCCGACATGCTCGACGTCAGCCCGGCCAGCGCCAACGAGATGATCGGCAAGCTCGAAGGCCAGGGCCTGGCCGAACACGAGAAGTACACGGGGGTGTCGCTCACCGACGAGGGGATCGAGCGGGCCCGGGACGCCCTCAAGAACTACTGCATCATCGAGCGGTTCCTCCTCCAGGTGCTCGAAGTCGAGGAGTTCCGCCAGGAGGCCCGCCAGCTGGAGAGCGTCATCGACGAGACGGTCGCCGAGCGACTGGACACGATCGTCGAACGCGAACCGCAGTGCCCCGACTGTTTCGACGCCGACGAGGACGTCTGCGAGTTGCTCGAAGCGCCTGCGACCGTCGACGACTGATACGGACCGTTGTAATTCGTTACCGCTATAGCGGAGGAAATCGGCCCCTGCGGGTCGCGAACCCACCAGTATTCGATAGTCCTGTCGAAAATGGGTACAACGGTCCGTATGACAGCGGTCCGTATCAGTAGAGCTGTTTCTCCTTCTCTGCCCGTTCGCGTTCGGCTTCCGCCTCTTCCGTGCGGCGCTTGCGGTTGCGGCGCCACTGGATCGCCAGGGGAATGAACTTGTTCTTGATGTCGAGCACGAGCGAGACCACGCCGTAGGCCCAGAAGAAAAACAGGATCGTGCCGGCGACGAAGTACGGGACGAGGCTGGCGGCCATCAGTCGTCACCCTCGGCCTCGGCGCCTCCGCGGTCGGCGGTCCCGGCGGCTTCGAGGCTGACGAGCCCGTGGACGATCGCCTCGCCGTTCTCGTCGAAGAGGTGGACGTCAGTCCGGTCGAAGACCACCGACATCTCCTGGTCCTCGGTGATGTCGCTGTCGGGGTCGACGCTCATCAGGATCTCCCCCAGGTCGGCGCCCTCCTCCATGCTGCCGGCGTCCTCTACGTCTTCGGTCACGAGGTAGACGAAGATCTCGTCGCCCATCGGTTCGAGGACGTCGCTCGTCGCCGAGATCGGTTCCGTCGGATGGGCGACTTCGTCGACGAATTCGCTGGGGTACACGTCCTCGGGCCGGATCCCGAGCGTCACGGTGTCACCGGGCCTGACGCCCACTGACGCCGGGTCGAACTCGACGTCGATGTCGCCGTACTCCGAGGTGAACCCCGTCTCGGTGACCTTCCCCTCCAGGGTGTTCATCGACGGCGACCCGATGAACGTCGCCACGAACAGGTTCGCCGGTTCGTTGTAACACACCAGCGGCGGTGCGATCTGCTGGAGTTCGCCGGCGTCGATGACGGCGATCCGGTCGGACATCGTCATCGCCTCGGCCTGGTTGTGCGTGACGTAGATGATGGTCGTGTCCAGTTCCTTGTGGAGCCGCTGGAGTTCCGTCCGCATGTGGACCCGGAGCTTCGCGTCGAGGTTGGCCAGCGGCTCGTCCATCAGGAAGACGGCGGGCTCGCGGACGATGGCGCGCGCGATGGCGACGCGCTGGCGCTGGCCGCCGGACATCTCGTCGGGCATCCGGTCGAGCATTCCCTCCAGATTCACGATGTCCGCGGCGCGGTTGACGCGGCGTTCTATCTCGTCGTCGGTGTAGTCTCGCAGGCGAAGCCCGAAGGAGACGTTGTCGAACACGTCGAGGTGCGGGAACAGCGCGATGTTCTGAAACACCATCGCGACGTTCCGGTCCTTGGGCGGGAGGTTCGTCACCTCGCGGTCGCCGATGTAGATCTCCCCCTCAGTGGGTTTGGTGAGACCGGCGACCTGCTCCATCGTCGTGGACTTCCCACAGCCCGACGGGCCGACGAGCGTGACGAACTCGCCGTCACGGATCTCCAGGTTCATGTCGTTGACTGCCGTTACGTCTCCGTACCGTTTCGTGATTCCTTTGAGGGTGACTTCCGCCATGGTTTCACTCCTTGAGTGCGCCTGCGGTCAGGCCGCTGACGATCTTTTCCTGTGCGATGACGACCAGGATGGCGACCGGGAGCACCGCGATGATGCTGCCGGCGGCCATCACGCTGAACGTCGACTGGAACTGCCCCGAGCGCTGGAGCTGGAGGAGCCCGCCGACGATGGGCGCCCAGTTGCCCGGGCGACCGTTGTTCATCAGGAACGAGAAGAAGAACTCGTTGTAGACGGCGATGAACGTGAGCACGCCGGCGGTCGCGACCCCGGGAGCGGACAGCGGGATGATCACGCGGAACAGCGCGCCCAGGCGGGTCGTCCCCTCGACGCGGGCCGCGTCCTCCAGACCGTCGGGTATCTGTCCGTAGAAGGTCGTCAGGATGAAGATAGACAGCGGCATGAACAGCGCGCTGAACGGCAGGATCATCGCGCCGGGCGTGTTGTAGAGGTTCAGTCCCGGGATGATGTTACCCGTGAACAGCCGCCAGAGCGGCAGGAAAAAGGCCGCCGGCGGGAAGTACGAGATGGCCAGGATCAACAGCATCATCACGCTCTTGCCGGGGAAGTCCAGGCGACCGAACACGTACCCGGCCAGGCTGGCGAGCACCAGGACGATGACCGTCGTCCCGATCGCCAGCACGAAGCTGTTGAACATGTACACGTGGAAGGGGATGACTTCGAAGACGCGGACGAACACGTCCGGATTGAACCCGGCGGGCACGAGACCCGCCTGGTAGAGTTTGCTCTCGGGCGTCAGCGCGAGCACGAGCAGCCAGTAGAACGGGAACAGCGTGGTGAACAGGAAAAACACCGTCACCACCCAGAACATCGCCCGGTAGGCCCGGTCGGGGTTCTTGATGGCCTTCATCGCCCAGCGCTCGACCGGACTGCGCTTCAGTTCGCCCGTGTTCTGCTGGCTTCCCGTCGCGGATTCCGTCGATTGTTGTGGTTCCGTCGACATGCTATCACCCCATGTCCCGGGCGTAGAGCACGATGTACACCGCGGTCATCAGCCCGATGATGACCGCCGTGATGAACGCGATAGCGGCGGACGATCCCAGTAACGTCTGGTTAAAGGTCGTGATCACGAGACACGACAGCGACGGGACCGTCTGGCAGCCGGCCACCGTCTCGATGATGCCGTAGACGCGCATCGCCTGGATCGTCCGGAACAGCACCGCGACCAGGATGCTCGGCAGCACGAGCGGGAAGGTGATCCGCTTGAACGTCTGCCACTTGGACGCGCCGGCGACCCGGGCCACGTCGTAGAGATTGCGGTCGATACTCTGCATCCCGGCCAGGATGAGCAGCGCCATGAACGCCGACGTCTTCCAGATGTCGGCGACGATGACGATGGCAGACGCTTGGACGGTGTTTGCCAGCGGGGTCGCGCCGAACAGCCCCCACTGCTGGAGGATGGTCGGGTTCGCCTTCCGCCCGATGAACAGCCCGACGCCGGGCTGGAACATCAGGTAGAAGATCATCCCCTGGATCACGATCGGAACCGCCCACGGGATGATGATCGCGACCCGGACCCAGCGGCGGCCGCGGAAGTCCTGGTTCAACACGAGCGCCTGTCCGAAGCCGATGATCGTCTCGAAGAAGACGCTCACCAGCGTGAATATTATCGTGACCGTGAGCGCGCTTCCGAACAGTCCGTCTACCGTGAGGCTCTGTGGGAGGAACGGGGCCGGGAGCCGGGCCGTCCGCTTGCCGGTCAGGATGTCGGCGTAGTTCTCGAACGCCACGAACTCGCCGAGACCGCCGAGCAGGCTGTCGGCGAACAGCGACATGCGGAACGTGCTGAGCAGCGGCCACAGCGCGATGACCGCGAGCAACAACAGCGCCGGCGTCAACAGCAGGTACGCGTAGGCCGTCTCGCTCAGGTTCTCCATCCACCGTGTGACCGCCGCGAAGGGGCCGGAACGGAGCTGTGGCCCGCCCTCCTTTTCTGCGGTGTCAGTTGCCATGTGTTATCGTGTGCCTTGGATTCCGCGAACACCTCTAACGCGGAACCCGAACGATAAATAATTATTGACAGTTCACGCTCAGAGCTGCTCGAGTTCCTCGAGAGAGGACTTCAGCGACGACATCGCCTTGGAGGCGGACTTCTCGCGCTTGATCGCGGCGTTGACCTCGCTCTCGACCTGGTCGGCCTCCTGGGGCCAGACCCGGGTGACGGGCCGGGGCACCGCGTTCTCGCCCGCGACCGCGAGCGTGTCCAGGTAGGGACTGATTAGGTTCGTCTTCTCCTTGGCCGCGTCAGAGCGGACGGTGTCAGCCACCGGCGGGAGCCAGCCGCCCGCTTCGAGGAGCCCCAGTTGGACCTCCGTCTTCGTCATCGCCCGGAAGATCTGTTTGGCGGCGTCTTTCTTCTCCTGTGGGGCGTTCGGGTTGAGGGTCACGTGCCAGCCGCCCAGCGCAGACGGGATGCCGCCTATCTCCGGCCCGTAGTTCGACTCCTCGGCCGTGACAGCGTAGGGGATCGGCATGACCCCCAGGTTCTCCTGCCCGAGACCGGCGGTTTCGTCTTTCTCGCGCCACGGCTCGTCGGCCTTCTTGTTCGGGTCGTCGGCGTTGATGTCGATCGAGTAGGGCCAGTTGCGGTGGAACAGGACGTTCCCGTTGGTGAACGGCTTTCGAGAGGACTCCTCTTTGTACTGGACGACAGCCTTCGGCGAGATCTGTCCGGCGTAGTCGCCGAAGTTCCCGTTGGGGTTGTCGCCGTAGATGAAGTGGCGGATCATGTTGATCGACTGCTTCACCGGCTTCTCGTCGACGGTGATCGGCCGGTCGCCGACGGGGCCGAACAGGTTGTCGAACTTCCCGAAGTACGACCCGCCCCACGAGGACATGAACTCGACGAAGTCACAGCAGGACAGCCCGATGTACGAGGCGGCCTGGAAGTTGAACCCCTGTTTCTTGGGGTTGGCTTCCATCGACTTCTTGACGACCTGGGAGAACTCCTTCCAGGTCATCGATTCCGTCGCCCACTTCTTGAAATCCGACTCCGAGTAGCCGGCCTTTTTGACGAGGTCCTTGCGGTACTGGATCGTCCCGAAGTCGGCGAACAGGGGGACGCCATACAGGTCGCCGTCCTGCATCGCGGTCGCGACCATGGTATTGAGGTAGTCGTTTTTGACCGTACTGATCGTCGAACTGCTGAGCACGTCGCTCAGGTTCGCGATCTGGTCGCGGACGATGAACGGGATCGTCCACCCGTTGTCCATCATGAACAGCGTCGGCTTCTTCTGACCGGCGTTCAGGATGTTTTTGTACTTGTTCTGTCGGCCGCTACTGACGAACGAACCGCCGAGGATCTCCAGTTTGACGTTGTCCGAAACGCCGTTGTTGTGGAGGACCTCGTTGATCGTCTCCTGCTGGCTCTTGAAGTTGTCGTCCGACGCGAACTGGATGGTGATCTGGCCGCCGCCGTCGCCACCGTCGCCACCGTCGCCTGGTTCTGTCGTGCCGCCACCACCGTCGCCACCGCCGTTGCCGGTACACCCGGCAATGCCCGCTGTCACGCCGGACGCCCCGGCTGCTTTCACGAACTTCCGACGGGAAATGGAGCGCCTGGACTCCGTGTCGGTATCAGGCATACCTAATAATTATACACAGGAATCACTTATAATTACGGGTAAATACAACTGCTGTTGTTAACGGATTGTTAGCGGTACTGGAAATGGAGCTGACTGAAACTGTCCGCCGATTTACGACGCCCTCCGGGACCACGACGTGTTTGACGGTACGTCGCTGTCTGGGGCCATGACGCGTCTCACGGTACGTCGCCCCACCGGGTCACGACGTGGCCGAGTGGCCACGGACCGTCTTCGCTACTGTACCAACCCGACAGGCCGCGGTGGATCGAAATTCGCCCGGGCAGGGTGCCGGGTCGCGAGGAAGCGACAGGAAAACTTGGCTGCCGTTAGCCGGACTGCTCCGGGTTCACCGACCTGACTCGGGGCGGTGGGAAGTGGCCGACAGCAGTCCGTATCAGTCGTCGACGGAGAGGAGCGTGATTCGGGTCGCTTCCACCTCTTCGAGCGTGGCGCCCCAGCCGCCGACCTCCACCGGGCCCTCGGCCGTTTCGACGGTGATCCCGGCACGGCCGGCGAACTGTGCGACCGACGCGGGGCCGTCGAAATCGGGGGGGCTCGTCGTCTCGACGTCAGTGACCCGCCCCTCGACGGTCCGTTCGTCGCCCGTTCGCACGTCGATCCCGTCGACCCGGACGCGCACGGTACTGCCGTTCTCCAGGAGCGACGCGACGTCCCGGATGCAGTAGCGAATGTCGACGTACTGGATCGGCGGTTCGTCCGCCGTGTCGGCGTAGTAGGGCTCCCAGACGTCCCACAGCGTCGTCAGGAAGAACCAGTGGAACACGTAGGTGTGCGTCCAGTCGTCGACGAGTACGCCGTACTCGTTTATCGATCCGGTGTGGGGCGCGAAGTACGTCTCCGACCGGTCGACGATCGCCACGAACGGCGACGGGAACGACCGGTGGCGCGCCTCCGTACACACGTCTTCGAGTCGCTCGCGCGCCGGAAGGGCGTCGACGCCCGCTTCCCCCGTCTGGAAGGAGAGGTTCACCATCGACCCGTTCTCGGTCGCCTCGCGCAGTGCCGGCTCCAGGCGCTCGTACTGGTCGATCCCGAGCGAGACTTCGACCTGGCGGTCGGCCGACCGGATCGCCTCCGTCGCGTTTTTCAGCACGGTCTCGAACCGCTTGACGATGCTGACCACGGTGTCCTCCATCGACGGCTCCTCCCAGCGCCGTTCGATCTCGTCGGTCGCTTCGATGTACCGCCTGGCCCGCGTGTTGAGATCCTCGAGGACGACCTCCAGGCTGTGCGCCCTCGCGTACAGCGTCTCCTGCTCGTAGGTCTCGATGTAGTTTTTCGCCTCGAGGTCCCGCAACACGTCGTATATCCGCGGGTCCGGCACGCCGCTCGCGTCGGCGATGTTCGTGGCCTGCCCCGACCCCATCTCCAGTACGGTGACGTACGCCTCGGCCTGGTACGGAGAGAGGCCCGCGTCCTCCAGCACTGTCGTGAGTTGCGCGCGATCCACGGTCACCGCCCCCCGTGCCCGCCGGCTATCGGAGGCCCGTGGACGACTCGTTCCGCCACGAACCGGCGATCGAACCGTCCCCGGAACGCGCGAATCACTCTCATGATAGTTAAATATAACCCTCGTTGTAAAAGAATGGCGGTGGTAGCAGCGGGGGAACAAACCGTGCCATTTCGACGGCACACACGGGTGTGTCGGACCGAGTCACGAGAGGGTTCCGGATCGGATCTGGCGGTCCCGCTCGGTCGCTTCTGAACCGGTCTATCGGGGCAACGTTGATACCGCACGTGCAGAAAAAACATGAGTATGAGTGGTGCCTCACCACTGGCGGCGGTCCGGCGCCCCGAGTACACCGGAGACAGGCGGTGCTGGGCCTGCACCGTGGTCAACGTCGGGATTTTGGCGGGGACAGTGGGAGTGCTCACGGTCGCTGTCCACCCCCTGGCCGCGCTCGCCGTCGGCGCCGTCGGACTCGCGGCGATATGGCTCCGCGGGTATCTCGTGCCCGGGACGCCGGCGTTCGCCCCGCGACTGGTCGCCGCCGTCCCGGGGGCCGAGGCAGTCTTCGAGAAGCCGTCGACGCCGCCGGAATCGGCGGGGTCGCTGGGCGACGGCGCCCCCGAAGCGGACGGAGAGCAGTTGCTGGAGACGCTCGTCGGGGCCGGCGTGCTCGAACTCGACGGCGACGCGGTGGTTCCGGCCGAGTCGTTCGACCGCGACTGGCACGACGAGATGGCCGCGCTCGCGTCCCGCTCGACGGAGGGGCTGGCTGACGCGGTGGCCGACGTCACGCCGGCGGCCGAGGTGTCGGTCCGCCGGGACGAGCGAACGGGAGATGAGTGGGTCGCACTCGGTGACGGGGACGCCATCGCAACGGAGACCTGGCTGAACCGCCCTGTCGCGATCGCCGAGACGGCGGCGGTTCGCCAGCTGCCCGACACCCTGGACGATGCGACGCGTCGGGCGGCGGCCGCACGGCTCCGCATGTTCCTCGCGGCGTGTCCGGACTGCGGCACCGAACTCGAAGAGGGGACGACCGTGCCCTGCTGTGGCGGCTACAACGGGCAGAGCGACGTCCCCGAGGAAACGCTCGTCTGTCCCGCGTGCGAGTCCCAAGTGGTCACGTTCGCGACCGAGTGAACGGTCTTTTCGCAACCAGCCGGAGGGCCGAGGGGGCTCGACCGGCAGGTGTCCCGGGGACGCTCGACCGGCAGGTGTCCCGGGGACGCTCGACCGGCAGGTACACGAGACCTGCACGAACTCGGTTCGCCGGACCACGGCGTTAGTTCGTACGAAAAACCGCTCGCGTTCCGGCGTGTGGCACGGGAGAGGGCCCCGGAACGGGGCGGGAAGTGCCGCCTGACCGGAACGGTCGGGTGGAACCGTCCCGAGTGAGCGCCGCACTGGGCTCGGATCCGCCGGGACGGAACACGTCCGGTCAGTCCCGAGGAATCCGGCTGGAAACGGGATCGTCACTCGACGGAGAGGAGCGACCCGGTCCGCGACCGGTAGGATCCTGGTCCGCGGTCGATACGTCCCAGGTCCGCGCTCGGCACCGTTCAGACCCGCGGTCGCTGCCCAACCGGGAGATTCACCCGTCTCTGCGGGCGCTTACGCCTCGACCGACGTCGAGTCGGCGGCTCCTTCCACGGTTTCCCGCCCCTTGACGAACGCCACGGGGCAGTCGGTTTCGATCAGAACGCTCTGGGCGGTGGACCCGAACAGGAGTTTCCCGGCCTGGGACCGGCGGCGGCCGCCGATGACGACCATGTCCGCGTCGAGATCCGCCGCCACGCGGTCGATGGCTTCGCTGGGCTCACCGACCGCGCCCCGGACCGCCGTCTCGACGCCGCGGTCCCCGAGCAGCGTCGTCGCCTCCGCCGCGACGCCGTGTCGACGCGCGACGTCGTCGGGCGTGACCTCCGAGTCAGGATCGACCCGGAGCTGTTTCCTGACGTCGTCGTACCGCTGTTGCTCGAAGACGTGCAGGACGTGCACCGTCCCGTCCGTCGAGACGACGCCGGAGGCCGTCTCTACGAGTTCGTCGAGTCTGTACTCGTCTCGCTGGCTGACCGCCAGCAGAACTGTCTCTACCATCGTACCTGAACGGAGGGTCTCCACGGCGATAAGTCTTTGCAAAAATTTACTCAATTCTGAGTAATTATTTATCCTCGTGTGCGAAGTTCCCTGGAGGCGTCGAGAAACGCCCTCTCAGTCGGGAATTCCTCCGATTCAGAGTGACCGGGGACCCCGCCGACGAACCGTGAGACGCGGGCCGAGGATTTATTCGGCTCACACTGGATGTTCGGGGCATGGTCACTCGACCGTCGTCTAGGGAGGAGGGCGTCGCGGGGGCGCCGCCGCGGTCGCGATGGACCCGCGAAGCGGTCGGCGGCGTCGAGCGACGTGAAGAGAACGTCGCACCGGTCATCTATCCACCGGAGGAAAGACCTAACGAGGACGTCCACGTCTGGGACACCTGGCTGCTGCGCGACCGGCACGGCCGGGTGGCCGACGTCGACGGGTGGCGCGTCGCCTTCTCGCTGACCGCCCCGGCGGACCTCCTGCCGGGCAAGCGCCACGACGTGGCACGGATCCGGTACTTCTACTCGCCGGACGGGCAGGAGTGGCGCGCCGGCGGTCAGGTCTTCGAGGGCGGCGCGTTCGGCCAGCGCCAGTGGGCCGGGTCCGCGCTGTACGACGACGGTGACGTGTACGTCTACTACACAGCGGCGGGGGAGGAGGACGCCGAGAAATTGACCTACACCCAGCGGATCGTCGGCGCGACCGGCGGGTCGGTCAGCGTCGCGGGGGGCGACCTGGCCGTCGAGGGTCCGTGGAATCACGAGGTGCTCCTCGAACCGGACGGCGACTACTACGAGAGGGAGGACCAGTCCCGCGGGATGATCTACACCTTCCGGGACCCGTGGTTCTACGAGGACCCCGCGACCGGCGAGACGTGCCTCCTGTTCGAGGCCAACGCGCCCGTTCCCGAGGGGAGCGACGCCTGCGGCGGCGACCCCGCCCAGCAGGAGTTCAACGGGTGCGTCGGCGTCGCCGTCTCGCCGTCCGGCGACCCGATGGACTGGGAACTCCGTCCGCCGTTGCTGGACGGGGTCTGCGTCAACCAGGAGCTCGAACGGCCACACGTCGTCCACCGGGACGGGCGGTACTACCTGTTCGTCTCCAGTCACATGCACACGTTCGCGCCGGGACTCGCGGGGTTCGACGCGCTCTACGGGTTCGTCGCGGAGTCGCTGGGCGGACCGTACCGGCCGCTCAACGGTTCCGGCCTGGTCGCGACCAACCCCGCAAACGCGCCGTTCCAGGCGTACTCCTGGATGGCGTTCCCCCACGAGGAGGAACTGCTCGTCCAGAGCTTCTTCAACTACTACGAGTTCGCCGGCGAGTCGCTGGACCAGGTGGCCGATCTACCGGAGAGCGAACAGATGCGGCGCTTCGGCGGGACGCTCGCGCCGACGCTCCGGCTCGGGGTCGACGGCGAGCAGACGCGGATCCTCGGCACGCTCGACCACTGGCGGATACCGCTGTTCGACGAGTCGCTGCCGCCGTTCGAGCCCGGCGAGCCGGGGTGGCGTTCCTCGGCGGCCGGTCGCGGCGTCCCGGGCCGCGGAGAGTACTAGCGAGTGGGCCGGTCAGCGGTCGGGAACCTCACCCTGGCCGGGCCAGGCCGAACCCAGTTGCCAGGCCGACAGTCCGGACACTCTGACGCGACCACCTTCCGCGGCCAGCGAGACGCCCGTGCTGTCCGCACGGGTCGGGTAGACGCGGCTCGTCAGACAGTGTCGACCGTTCGCGAACAGTTCGACCACCGACCCGTCGAGGAAAGCCCGCAGCGACAGCGGCTCGTCGACCGGGGTGGCGGCCATCGACTGGGGGCTCGTCGTCGCCCGCCCGTCGCGGCTCGACCGGGACCGGTCGACGACGACCCGGCTGTCGCTGGTGTAGCGGACCTCGGTGACCTCCTCGCGGTCGGGCGACTCGAACACGGAGAGCACCGCGGCGTCCGAGTCGTCGAGGGCGATTTCGAGGGCGAGCTCCAGGGTTCGACCGCCCGTGTCGAGGGCGCGTCGTTCGCCGTCGTCCAGCGCGAACGACTCGTCCTCGAGGTCCCGGGCCTCGCGGAGGTCCCGCAGTTCCGGGGCGGGGCGCTGTCGCAGTCGGTCCCCGTCGAGTTCGAGGACGCGCGGGAGCGACAGCGCGCCCGACCAGCCGGCGTCCCACTGCGCGCTCTCGTCGCGGGCCTCCGGGAGCCAGCCCCACGTGAGGTACCGGTCGCCGTCGCGCATCGACTGGGGCGCGTAGAAGTCGCCGTGGTCGAGTTTCCCCCGCGCCGTCGGCTCGAACGCCCCGTCCTCGAACGATCCCACGAAGTAGAGGACGTCCTCGTAGTTCGAGACGTGGAGGAGCCGCCGGTCGCCCAGGTCGAGCAGTTCCGGGCACTCCCATACCGGACCGGTCCCATCCCAGTCGCCCACGAGGAGCGGCCCCTCGTAGGACCAGTCGCGGAGGTCGGACGACGTGTACAGCAGCGCCGCGCCGCCGACCCCCGTGATCCCGGTGCCGATGAGCTGGTACCACCGCCCGTCCTCGCGCCAGACGCTGTGGTCGCGAAACTCGGCCTCCCAGTGGTCGGTTTCGAGGACGTCCAGGTCCTCGGGGACGTCCTCGATGACGGGATTGCCGTCGTACTTGTCCCACTCGTCGAGCGCCGGGTCGTCGGACGTCGCCAGACAGGGGAGCTGCTCGCGGCCCCGCCCGCCCGTGTAGACCAGCGTCGGCGTCCCGCCGTCGACGACCGCACAGCCCGACCAGACGCCGTCGCGGTCGGGCCCGTCCGGGGACGGCTCCAGCGCGACCGGGCGGTCCTCCCAGCGGACGAGGTCGTCGCTCACGGCGTGCCCCCAGTGGATAGTCGCGTGGTACGGTCCCCCGGGATTGTACTGGTAGAAGACGTGATAGCGGCCGTTCCACCGCAGCAGCCCGTTGGGGTCGTTGAGCCAGTCTGCCGGTGGCGCGACGTGATACCGCGGTCGGCCGTCGTCGGACCGGAGTCGCTCCCGACGGTTCCGCATGTCGGCGGCGGACGCCGGCCGGGCGTACCGCGGGTCCGGGTCGTCCCCGAACGCATCGAGGAACCCCGCGACCAGCGTGTCGCGGTTCGCCGTCAGATCCCCGTCCGCATCGATCTCCTCGACTGTCCCCGCCCCGTCGCCGGTCCGCCCGTCGAACAGGAGCGGGAGGCCGGCACCGAATACCGCGCCCTCCCCGGGCTGCCAGGAGACGACGCTCACCTGCCCGGGCACGTCGCGGTCACCCGCGACTTTCGACGCGAGGACCTCCCCCTCCTGCGGGAGGACGCTCTCGTAGCGCGCGTACGGCGCGGCTCCTTCGGCGGCGAGGGGGATCCGCAGTCCCTCCCGGTCGGCGACGGCCGGGTGGTCGGCGTGGACGCCCTTCCAGAGCGCGCCCGTCGGGACCGCGAGTTCGTCGACGCCGACCGCGTCCGGAGCGACGGGGTCGATCCCGAGCGCCTCGACGCTCGCCATCGCGCGGAGCGTCAGCAACAGGCCGCCACCGTCGCGGACGTATCGCTCCAGCGCCGGCGCGACGGTCGCGACGGTCCCGTCCTCGACCTCGGCGTCGCGGTGCCACCAGACCGCGTCGAGCGCATCGAGGTCCGAGGAGGTAACGGTCTCGGCGGCCAGTTCTTCGACGGCGTACCGGTCGCGGGCCCAGTCGACTGCGGCCCGCTGTTCGGCCGTCGGGTCCCCGACGAGGAGGAACCCGACTCGACTCGTGGCGTCGCCCATGATCCGGGATAGTCGACCCCCGACTAATAACGGTGTCGTGAAGCGGCCACTGGCCTGAAACGGTCCGTACGGGGTGTTTCCGTTGATTTTCGGCGGGAACCTCGGTCGACGCGATAGGGGGTATGTCCGCGTCCTGACGGCCGTCCTCCGGGTCCGAAGGATAACGCTATTGTGCGGTGCCCGCCAACGTCGTACTGCAGTCCCGTGGTGTAGTGGCCAATCATAGCGGCCTTTGGACGGCAACGGTGTTTCCGTACCGGAAGACAGCCGTTGACGGCGGTTCGAATCCGCCCGGGACTATCCTGCGAGGAACGGACGTGACGAGCGGATAGCCCCGCGGATTCGAACGGTCGATCACTCCCGGGGGAGCCGACTGCCCACAGTTATCCCCGTCTGTCGTGGACCGATTCGACGGACGACGGACTGCTCTGACCGTCCACCGACCGGCCACTTAAGTCCGTGAGGGAAGTCAGTACACGTACGGTCGGGACAACTCATGCAAGACGAATACGACCTCATCATCGTCGGCGGTGGCATCAGCGGCGCATCCTTGCTGTACACGGTGGCGGAGTTCACGGACGTAGAGCGGGTCGCCCTCTTCGAGAAGGAACCGGAGATCGCGGCGATAAACTCCCACCACACGAACAACTCCCAGACGCTGCACTTCGGGGACATCGAGACGAACTACACCCTGGAGAAGGCCGAGGACGTGAAGGAGGGCGCGGAGATGGTCGCCGGCTACCTCGAAGCCAACGACGGGGACCGGGAGATGCACAGCAAGCGCAGCAAGATGGTACTCGCCGTCGGGGACGACGAGGTCGAGCGCCTGGAACGCCGGTACCACGAGGAGGGCTTCGGCGACCTGTTCCCGAAACTCGACGCTATCGACCGCGAGGAGATCGAGGAGATCGAGCCGAAAGTCGTCGAGGGCAGGGACCCGGACGAGGAGATGCTCGCTCTCCAGACGCCCGACGGGTACACGGTCGACTACGGGGAGATCTCGAAGTCGTTCGTCCGGGAGGTCGAGGACGACGACGGGGTCGACGTGTTCACGGGGACGAAGGTGACACAGGTACACGAGACCGACGACGAGTACCTCTTCGAGACGGACGCGGGCTGGTTCGAGTCCGAGGCTGCGGTCGTGGCCGCCGGATCGCACAGCCTCCAGGTGGCCAAGAAGATGGGCTACGGCGAGGACATGTCGCTGCTGCCCGTCGCGGGGAGTTTCTTCGTCTCCGACGAGGGGCTCCTGAACGGCAAGGTCTACACCCTCCAGATGAAGAAGCTGCCGTTCGCGGCGGTCCACGGCGACGCCGAGGTTCACGACGAGGAGATCACGCGGTTCGGTCCGACGGCGAAGGTGGTGCCGGCGCTCGAACGCGGTCGGCTGTCCACGGTGTCGGACTTCTTCGACGTGTTCGAACTGACGCCCGACTCGGTGCTGAGCTACGTCAACATCCTCGCGGACCGCGTCCTCCTGCCGTACGTCCTGGAGAACCTCGTCTACGACCTCCCCGTCGTCGGCAAGAAGGCGTTCCTCCCGCACGTCCAGAAGGTCGTCCCGACCGTCGAACTGGAGGACATCGACCGCGCCAAAGGCTACGGGGGCGTCCGCCCCCAGATCGTCGACACGGCCGAGAAGAGCCTCGACATGGGCGAGGCCAAACTCGTCGAGGACGGCATCATCTTCAACGTGACGCCCTCGCCGGGCGCCTCGACCTGCCTGAAGAACGCGATGCGCGACGCCGACCGGCTGGTCGAGTTCCTCGACGGCGACTACGAGTTCGACGAGGAGGCCTTCCGGGACGCGACGATCGGGCACTTCCCGCGCGGCGCCGCGGAAGCCGTCGCGGACGACTGACCGCCCATCTGTCGGAACATGCCCTTCTGCTCTTCGAGAACTGCCGTTCTGACTGCCGTCGGTGTGACGTTCACTCCCGCCGGAACGCGCGCGTCGTGTCCCGTTTGCCCGACCGGGCGTCGACCTGGACCAGTCCGAACTCGGAGAAGACCCGCTTCCAGTCGCGGTAGTACAGTGCCACGTCGTCGTTGACGAACGTCACCGGCGGACGGGCATCTCCGCTCTCGTCGCCCGAGTATGTATCTCCGCTCTCGTCGCCTGAGTTCGGCTCGACGTCGTTCCCGTCCGGGTCCGTTTCGACGGCCCCCTCGTTCTCTATCGTCACGAGCAGGTCCCCGGTGATCCGGGCGACGTCCTCGAAGGCCCACGCGACGTCCGGGTGGAGGTGCTGGAGCGTCTCGACGGAGTACACCGCGTCGAACTCCCCGTCGTCGAAGCCGGGCACGACCGTCTCGATGGCGCCGCAGTAGAACGTCCCCGATCTGGCGAGGTCCGGGTAGGAATCGGCCATGACCGCGAACGCCTCGTCGTTGACGTCGACGCCGGACAGGTTCTCGTACCCGTTCTCGTGGAGGTGCGCGAGGTGCCGTCCCGAGCTACAGCCGAGTTCGAGCACTCGCGCGTCCCGGTCGACGTAGCGGTCGAGGGCGGACAGCAGGGACTCGCTCCGCTCGTCGGGCCCGTGGTGGGAGTAGTACTCCGGCGAGAACTCCCCCGTTCGTCCCTCCCACTGGCTGCGCACTTCGTTTGAGTCCACGTGTAGAGACGCCGGGCACGACGTAAAGGTCCGTCGAACGCTGCGCCGTCAGGGGCGCGGATCAGTCGGAGCCCGCGGGGGACTCGTCGGGTCCGACGGCGCCGCCCCCGTCCCCGCTCCCGCCCGACTCGTCGATGACGGCCTCCTTCCAGGTACCGCGTGTGAACCACAGCGTGGCGACTATCCCGCCGACCACGTCGCCGGCGGCGAAGCCGATCCAGATGCCGAGCGGCCCGAGCGGTCCCCAGACGGCCAGCAGGTAGACCAGCGGCACGCGGGCGAGCCACAGCGCGACGATCGAGAAGACCATGGCCGTCCGCGTGTTGCCCGCGCCGCGGAACGCCCCGAGCATGACCTGGAACACGCCCATGAAGACGAACTCGAACGCGCGGATCTGGAGGTACGTGACGGCGAACCCGATGGTCACGGCGGCCTCCGCCGTCCCCGTCGAGAGGAACACGCCCACGATGGGCTCCGGGAAGAGGAACGCGACCACCGAGGCCACCAGCAACACGCCGACGACCACCTTCGAGGCGAGCCAGGTGGCCCGCTCGGCGCGGTCCGGGCGGTCCGCGCCCAGGTTCTGTCCGACCATCGTGTTCGTCGCCCGCCCGAGCCCCATCGACGGGAGGAACACGACGGTCCCGATACGGTTCGTCAGCCCGTAGGCGGCGACGACCGCGGGCGAGAACATCGATACCATCGCGGTCATCGTGATCATCCCCAGCGCCGCCGAGGACTGCTCGGCCGTCGTCGGGATCCCGAGGTCGACGATCTTCCTGATGACCGAGAGGTCCGGGCGCAGGTGGTGAGCGCGGACGGCCGGGCCGACGTCGGTGAAGAACATGAGGCCGATGCCGACGACGGCCGCGAGGCCGCGGGAGGAGACCGTCGCGATAGCGGCCCCTTCGATACCGAGGCCCGTGAACCCGGTCAGCTCCAGCAGGACGGGCTCCAGCGCCGCGAGGCCGGGCGCCGCGAACAGCGGGTTGTTCGCGAACCCGAAGATGAGGATCGGGTCTCCGACGACGTTCAGCGCGACGCTGCCCGCCATGACGTACATGGGGGTCTTCGTGTCACCGTACCCGCGCATGACCGACGAGAAAATGAAAAAGCCGAACAGGAACGGCAGGCCCAGGTAGAACACCCGCATGTAGTCGTTCGCGAGCGGGAGCACCTGCCGGGTCGTGTCCGCGCTGGACGGGAGCAGCGCGAGCATCGCGTCCGAGAGGAAAAACCCCAGGAGGCCGAACACCACCGCCAGCCCGACGACGAACACAAACTGGTTGCCGGCCACCTTCCCCGCGGACCGCTCGCTGTCGGCGCCGGTGTACTGGGCGACCAGGATGCTCCCGGCGGCGTTGAATCCGCCCGCGGCCGAGATGAACAGGAAGATCAGCGGCCAGGCGATGCTCAGCGCCCCGACCGCGTCCGCCGAGTAGCGACCGAGCCAGATGGTGTCGGCCACGTTGTACGCGACGTTGAGCAACTGGAAGACCACCAGCGGCCACGCGATCTCGAGCATCGGGCGAAACAGGTCGCCCTCGGTGATGCTACTCTGCGTCTCAGTCTCTTCCACTGGTTATTCGTAGTCGCCTCGCCCGTGAAATATCCTTTGAAACGGCCTCAAACGGCCGAAACCGGGCGATTTTGCCTCCTTCGGTCGGGGAGTGTGAACGCGTGGCGC
>JBDGST010000168.1:1314-3408 GCA_042217365.1 Haloarculaceae archaeon | reverse complement strand
TCAGTCGTCGCCGTCGACCGTCGCCTCCGCGACGTAACACCGGTCGCTCCGGGGCACCTCCCGGCGGTCGCCGTCGACCTCGAACGCCGCCGTCGACCTGACGTCGGCGGCGGAGTGACCGGCCCGGAGTTCGTACGCGCCGGGTTCGACGACGAGGTCCATGTCGGCGTCGTGGTAGGCGAGTTTCGCCGTCGGCACCTCGACGGAGACGGTCGTCGACTCGCCCGGTTCGAGGAAGACCCGCTGGAAGCCGACCAGTTCCTGGACCGGACGGGCCTGGCCCGGGTACCGCTGGTGGGCGTAGAACTGGACGACCTCGTGGCCGGCGACGTCGCCGGCGTTCTCGACGGTCACTTCTCCGGCGACTGCGCCCGCCGGCGGGACCTCGTCGTCGTCGAGTTCCAGGTCGCGGTACTCGAAGTCCGTGTAGCTCAGTCCGTGCCCGAACGGGTACAGCGGGTCGCCGTCGACGTAGACGTGGCGCTCCTCGCGGCTGTTGGGCTTGCGGCTGTAGTAGACCGGGAGCTGTCCCACGCTCTTGGGGACGGAGATCGGGAGGCGTCCGCTGGGGCTGTGGTCGGCCAGCAGGACGTCCGCGATGCCGTTGCCCCCCTCCTCGCCGGGGAGCCAGGCGTGGACGACCGCCGGGACGTGCTCGTCGGCCCACGTGACGGTGTGGGGCTTCCCGCTGATCTGGACGACGACCACCGGCGTGTCGGTCTCGTGGAGCCGCTCGATCAGGTCCCGCTGGACCCCCGGTAGCCCGAGGTCGGTCACGTCGCCGCCCTCGCCGCTCGTCGGCACGTCGGGCCGCCGGTCGCGTTCCTCCTCGGGGTCCGAGAGCGCGATGGCCGAGCGCGCGCCGACGAACGCGAGTGCCACGTCTGCCCCCTCGGCGGCCTCGGTCGCATCGTCGAATCCGCTCGCGTCCGGGCCCGTCGTCGTACAGCCCTCGGCGTACGCGACGCGTTCCTCGCCGAGGCGCTCGGTGAACGCCGCCAGGGGCGTGACGACCTCGCGGTCGGACTCGGACTCGGGGTAGTGGGCGGCGTACGCGTAGTCGCCCAGCTGCCCCTCGGCCGTGTCGGCCTTCGGCCCGACGACCGCGACGGAGGCGTCGTCCTCGAGCGGCAGCAGGCCGTCCTCGTTTTTCAGCAGCGTCACCGACTCGCGGGCGAGTTTGCGCGCGTAGTCGCGGCCCACCTCGGGGCCGAACGCCTCGTCGACCGCCGCGGGGTCGACGCCGGGGTCGTCGAGCAGCCCCTTCTCGACCTTCTGGCGGAGCACGCGTCGGGCCGCCTCGTCGATAGTGGCCTCCGAGACCTCGTCTTCGCGGACTGCCTCGACGAGCTCGTCGTAGCACTGCGGGCTCGGGAGTTCGACGTCGATGCCCGCCTCGACGGCCTGGACGGCCGCGTCGCGCTGGCTCCGGGCGACGCCGTGTTCCTCCATCAGGAAGTCGACGCTGAAGTAGTCGGAGACGACCGTCCCGTCGAAGCCCCACTCCTCGCGGAGGGTCCCCGTCAGCAGCGATTCGTCTTTCGTGCAGGGGACGCCGTCGACGTCGTGGTAGGCGTTCATGATGGACTCGACGCCGGCCTCGCGGACGGCCGCCTCGAAGGGGAACAGGTGGACCTCGCGGAACGCCCGTTCGCCGAGCTGGACCGACGACCGGTTCTTTCCGCCTTCGCCCACGGCGTGGCCGGCGAAGTGCTTGGCCGTCGCCGAGATGCCCTGCGTGGGGTCCTCGCCCTGCAGTCCCCGGATGTAGGCGTTGGCCATCGCGGCGACGAGCGTCTGGTCTTCCCCGAAGGTCTCCTCGGTGCGGCCCCACCGCGGGTCGCGCGCCACGTCGAGCACCGGCGAGAGCGCGTGGGCGGTCCCGATGGCGAGCAACTGCTCGCGGATCCGCTCGGTCATCCCCTCGACCAGGTCGGGCTCCCAGGTGCTCGCGAGGCCGATCCCCTGCGGGTACGTCGTCCCGTCAGGACCCATGTAGCCGCTGAGACACTCCTCGTGGAGCACAGCCGGGACGCCCAGCCGCGTCTCCTCGGCGAGCAGCGTCTGTACCTCGTCGGCTATCTCGGCGGCGTC
>JBDGST010000168.1:0-1214 GCA_042217365.1 Haloarculaceae archaeon | reverse complement strand
AGGCGGCGGACGGTCGTGTTGGCCGATCCGACGTCTTCGTCGTCGGCGGCGGCGACGATCACCTGGTTCTCGCCGTGTTCGACGTCGAGGGTCCCATCGAACTCGCCGTCCTCGACGGGGAGGACCATGCTGTCGACGGGGGTCTTGACGGCGACGCGCTCGCCGGTCGTCTCGCCGGAGACGGCGAGGCTGTTGCCGAGCAGCCGTGTGTCGACCCGGAGGGCGGGGCCTTCCTGTTCGTGGACGGCGCGCTCCCGGTAGCGCTCCCGGACGATCTCGGGCGTCTCGACGGGCTCGCCGGCGTCGACACCGTGGGCGAGCCTGACGTACTGGGCCATCGCCCAGGCGAGCGGCGTCGCCGACCCGGTCCCCTCGCCGAACTCCCAGTCGTACTCCGTCTTGAACTCGCGGTCCCAGACCTGCTCGGCGATCATCCGGCCGGTGTTGGCGAACTCCTGCATCGTCCGCAGGCAGTCCTCGGCGCCGAGCGTCGGCTCCCCGGCCAGGAGTTCGTACTCCCCGCGTTCGCCGGTGAGCAGCGGCCACAGCCGCCCCTTGCCGCTGTGCTCCATCGACCACGGGGCGCCCTTGTCGTCCTGTTCGAGCTCGCCGTAGCCGTCGCCGTTGTACCGGTAGAACCCGGCCGCCGAGCCCACGTCGACCCGGATCGTGTCGTCGACCTCCCGGACGGAGTTGCGGACCACCTCGTCGTCCGCGGGACGGATCCCCAGCCTGACGAGGTCCAGGAACCCGGCGTCGATGACGTCCCGCTCGTCGAGCGTGGGGCCGTTGTTCGCGAGCGTCCGGAGGTAGCCGGCGTCGGGCTCCCCGTCGCGGGTCACGCGGACGTAGTAGGGGGTGTTGGTGTGTCGCTCCGTCCCCTCATCGGTGGCCGTCCAGTCCTCGACCCGGTCGGCCCAGTTGTCCGCCAGCGCCTGCCAGACGAGCGCGTCGGCGTCGTGGCCGGTGTCGGCGGCGAGCGAGCTGGCACACGTCAGGCCGGCGATCTCGCTCGCCAGCGTCGACGGCGAGTAGCCCGCTTCTTCCTCCCAGCGCTCCTGGGCACTGTCGGGGCCGTTGCGGGCGACGTAGTCGGCCGACCGCCGGACGTTCCCGTAGTTGTATCCGACGTCCTCGAACCGGACGCCGTCCCGGTGGAGGTGGTAGGCCATCACCTGCGGGAACGAGATGTTGTCCATCTGCTCGCCGCCCCA
>JBDGST010000125.1:0-23859 GCA_042217365.1 Haloarculaceae archaeon | reverse complement strand
GCCAACCCCGAACACGAGACCGACCTCATCACGCTCGCCAGCGCCATCGCGAAGGCCCGCGGCGGTCGCCTCGTCGCCACGCACATCGTGACGGTACCCGACCAGACGGCGCTGGCCGGCGCCGCCGAGTACGCCGACGACCTGGACCGGACCTCGGCGGACCTGCTGGCGTCGGCCGAGAGGGACGCCGAGACGTTCGGCGTCGACGTCGAGACCCACACGATCCTCTCACACAGGGGCTTCGAGGAGATCTTCGACGCCGCCCGTACCCACGACGCCGACCTCGTCGTCATGGGGTGGGGGCCCGACGCCCACGGCTCGCCGGGCCGCGCCGAGAGCGCGCTCGACGAGGTGGCCGGCGACGTGCCCTGTGACTTCCTCGTGTTCCGCGACCGCGGGTTCGACCCCGGGCACCTCCTCGTGCCGACGGCCGGCGGCCCCGACTCGGACCTCTCGGCGGAGGTCGCCACGGTCCTCGAAGGCGAGTTCGACTCCGACGTGACCCTGCTGTACGTCGCCGAAGCCGGGGAGGAGGCGACCGGCCGGGACTTCCTCGACCGCTGGGCGGACGAGCACGGCCTCGACGACGCCGAGTTGCGCGTCGAGACCGGCGACGTCGAGGCGGCCATCGAGGGGGCCGCGGCGGACGCGACCCTGCTCGTCCTCGGGGCGAGCGAGCGGGGACTCATCCAGCGGCTCGTCGGTGGGTCCGTCGTGATGGACGTCGTCGAGGACGTCGAGTGCTCGGTGCTCCTCGCCGAGAGGGCCCACGAGCGGTCGCTGTTCGAGCGCCTGTTCGGGTAGCCGGCCCGCCCCGCCTCTCCCGGACCGTGGCCGCTGGTTCGCGCCGAACCGAGGGAACTCAGGGCACGTACCAGATGCCGCGGTCGGTGTCCGCCCACGACCCGACGACGACGTGCGGGAGCGCGATGATCGAGATGGTGACGCTCCAGAACGCGACGAGGCCGGGGAGCAGCGACGCGCCGCCGAGGGGGTCGGGCGCGGCGAACCAGATAGCGCTGACGACCGTCCCGGTGGCGACGGCGCCGGCGACGAGCATCCCCCAGGCTTTCAGCGCCACGCCCGTCGGCGAGTCGCCCGCCAGGACGTCCGACCCCTCGCCGGGTTCGCGGTCGACCCGCACGTGGCGAGCGACCTGCCGCGCGGAGTACCACAGCGGGAAGTACAGCCCGACAGCGATCACGACGGGGACGACCGCGAAGTACGCGCCCAGCAGCCCCGTCTCCAGGGCGTCCAGGCGCCACGACCGGCCGCCGCCCCGCAGGGATCCGAGCGCGACGTGCGCGACGGCGAGAGCACCCCACCCGCCGACGGCGAGGTGGCGGGTCACCCCGACGTGGGCGGCGACCGGCGCGAACGCGGCGGGGTCGAAGATAGACACCATGTACGCGGAGAACGTGGCGAACGTCCCCGTGTGGAAGTACATCGGGACGAGCATGACGACGCCGCCCCGGACGGCGATTGCGAGGAGTCGCTGGAACCGCGTGTCGAGGTGGGGCGTCCCGTAGGTCGCGTCCATCACGTGGAGGCCGCCGTGTCCCCCCTTCAGGCAGGCGACGGCGATCGCCAGCGCCAGTCCGGCGGCCGGAGCGACGAAAAACAGGCCGAGGAACGCGCCCACCCCGAACAGGTACGCACCGACGTAGCGCCACCGGAAGTCGTTGACGCGACGCCTGAGGTTGTTGAAGTGCTCGTACCCGCCGTGGGGCAGGTTGAGCGCCACCATCCCGAAGAGGTAGATACCCGCCTGGGTCCGCAGCGACGGGTCGACCCCCGCGAGCGACGCGACACCCGCCAGGACCGTGACGACCGCGAGCGCCGCCCGCGAGACGCCGATCCCCGGGTCGGTCGTCCGCCCCAGTACCGCGCGCCCGATCGAGAGCGAATCTTCGACGCTCATCGATCGATCGTACGGCGAAGCTCCCATTAAAAACGGGACCGAACTATGTGGACCCGGGCCCGCTCACCGCTGGCCGCCGCGGGGGGTCGTTCCAGCGGCGGGCGTCACTCCGGCGGGCTCAGTCGCTCCGCGAGCGCGTCGACGAGCGCGGGGACCGCGCTCTCGACCGGGTCGGACAGCCCCTCGCCGTAGCCGGTCCGGGCCGGCTGGACGCCGAACACGAGGACGTCTGCCGGGGCCTCCTCGAGGCGGTCGCTCGTCTCGACCAGGTCCAGTACGGCCGTGTCGTGGGTGCCCTCGCGTTCGCCCAGGGACGCGAGTTCGTCCGGCCGGGCGACGACGTGCTCGCCGGGGTCGCCGCCGAACCGGACGGCGTCGACGACCACCACGACGTCGAACTCCGCGAGGACGTGCAGCAGGCGAAAGCCCGCGTCGCCGAGGTCGAACACCGCCACCTCGTCGGCGACGGGCCGGTCGCGCAGTCGTTCGAGCACCACCGGCGCGACCCCGTCGTCCCGGCGGAACGGGTTCCCGAGTCCGACGACCGCACGGGTCCGGCTCATTCGCCGTCCGGTCGGACACCCCCGTCGGGGTCGTCGTCCCCGACGAACTCCACGTCCAGGTAGTGGGTCGAACAGGAGATACACGGGTCGTAGGCCCGGACGAGCATCTCCAGGGTCTGTTCCACCTCGGCCTCGTCGGCGGCCGCTCCCCCTGATCCGTCCGCGGACCCGCCGATCAGTTCGGGGACCAGCGCCTCCATGTCGCGCTGGATGTTCCCGTGGTTCTGGTTGGTCGGGATGACGCAGTCGGCGTCGGTCACCTCGCCGGCGTCGTCGTAGGCGTACTCGTGGAAGAGGGCGCCCCGGGGCACTTCGACGGCGCCGACGCCGCGGCCGGCCGTCACGTCCACCTCGGGAACGTGGTAGTCCGACTGCGGGTCGAGCCCGTCTTCCAGGAGGGCGTCCAGGATGCGCTCGCACTCCTCGACGAGGTGCACCACTTCGACGAGCTGGGCCACGTTGTTGAGATAGGGGTTGTGGCAGGGAGCGTGGAGCCCGAACCGGTCGGCGACGTCCCGCGCCCGCGGCGAGAGCTGGTCGAAGTTGTTGTTGAGCCGGGCGAGCGCGCCCACCATGTAGGACTCGCGCTCGTGGCGGGCGAACTTGGCCGTCGAGTGGTCGACCACGTACTCGTTGGCGACGTCGGCGTAGTCGGAGACGGGGATCTCGCCGGCGTCCGAGGAGTAGATCGTCCCGTCGTAGAAGGCGTACTCGTCGGGGTGGGTGAGCGAGACGTACTCCGTCTCGCGCTCGAACGCCGGCAGCTCGTCGGCCAGCTCCGCGAGCAGCGCCGCGACCGCCTCGACGTCGTCCCAGCAGTCCGCGAGGCGGTCGCGCAGGTCGCGGAGTTCGTCCTCGGCGGGGAGCCGGGAGAACCCGCCCGGGAGCAGCCGCTGGGCGTGGACCGACCGCCCGGTGACCGCGGCCGTCAGCTCGTTGCCCAGCCGGTGCAGCCGGACGACGGTCCGCACGTCGTCGTCGTTGCTCTCCGCGACCCCGAGCACGGACTGCTTGCCGACCAGGTCCGGGAGCGCGAGATACCCCAGGTGGAGCACGTGGCTCTGGAGGATCTCGGCGTAGAGCGCGAGCTTCCGGAGGCGCTCGTCCTGCCCGGAGAGCCCGATCCCGATGGCGTCCTCGGTCGCCTTCAGCGACGCCACGGTGTGGCTGACCGAACAGATGGCACAGATCCGGGCGGTGACGTGGTGGGACTCCTCGTAGCCGCGGCCGACGAGCATCGACTCGAAGAACCGCGGCGACTCGACGACCTGCCACTCGCAGTCTTTGAGTTCGCCGTCGCTCGCGTCGACGACGATGTTCCCGTGTCCCTCGACTCGCGTCACGAGTTCGTCCTCGATGTCTATCTCGGTCATCAGTCCCCCTCCGTTTCGACGGCGCTGGCTCCGGAGGCCTGCTCGCCGGCCCCCTCCGCCTCGCGTTGCCAGCCCCAGTAGAGCTGGTACTCCTCGATCACTTCGTCGGGCGTCAGACCGTGCTCGACGAGCACCTCGGTGTACGCGCCCTCGCTGGGGTCGTCGACCATGCCGCGACAGCCCCAGCACTTGGTCCCCTCCGAGACGCAGGTCGCGCCACAGCCCCCGCGGGTTATCGGGCCGAGACAGACCTCGCCCCGATGGAACGCGCACGTGTTCTCCTCGAACTTGCACTCCAGGCAGACCGGGTGGTTGGGGATGGACGGCTCGCCGCCGGCGACTATCGCCGTCACAGTCTGGACGAACTCCTCGGGGTCGATGGGACAGCCCGGGACCTCGTAGTCGACCTCGATGACGTCCCCGATCGGGCGGGCGTCCCGGTAGGCCGTGATCGCGTCGGCGTCGTCACCGTAGACGCGCTCTTTCATCTCGTCGAAGTCCTGGCCGTTGCGGATGGCGTTGATCCCCGCGAACGCGGCACACGAGCCGAGCGCGACGACCGCGTCGGCGTGCTCGCGGATCTCCGTGAGCCGGCGCTCGTCGTGGGCCGTCGCGACGCCGCCCTCGACGAACGCTATCTCGTAGTCGTCGGCGCGGGCAGAGGTCGCCTCCCGGAAGCTCACGACGTCGACGACCTCGACGAGGTCGAACAGCCGCTCCTCCAGGTTGATCACCTGGAGCTGGTCGCCCTCGCAGCCGGTGAAGTCGAAAAACGCCACCTTCGGTCTCTCCTCGCGGGTCATACTTCGGCCTCCTCCTTGTCCCGCACGTCGGGGTAGTTGAACACGGGGCCGTCCAGGCAGACGTACAGCTCGTTGAGCTGGCAGTGGCCACAGAGCCCGCGCCCGCAGTGCATGTTGCGCTCCAGCGAGAGGTAGATCCGCCGATCGGGGACCCCCTTCTCCCGCAGCGCCTTGATCACGAACTTGTACATCACCGGCGGACCACAGACCAGGACGTTCGTCGATTCGACGTCGAAGTCAAGGGGCGGGATGAGCGACGTGATGACCCCGGTGTTGCCGTCCCACTCCTGGCCCTCGGGCACGTCGTCGACCGCCTCGCGGAAGCGCATCTCGTCCGACGCCGCCCACCGTTCGAGTTCGTCGGGAAAAAGCCGCTCGGCCGGCTCCGCACAGCCGTACAGCGTCGTCAGCTCCCCGAACTCGTCGGGCCGGTCCAGCGCGTAGTTGATCATCGAGCGCAGCGGCGCCAGGCCGATCCCGCCCGCGACGAACAGCAGGTCGTCCCCGGCCAGCGCGTCGACGTCGAACCCGCTGCCGTACGGCCCCCGGATCCCCACCGCGTCTCCCGACTCCAGGTCGTGGATCGCGTTCGTCACGTTGCCGACCGCGCGGATGCACAGCTCGAAGGGGCCCTCCTTGGTCGGCGACGAGGCGACCGAGAACGGCGCCTCCCCGACGCCGGGCACGAACAACTCGACGAACTGCCCGGGGTCGTGGTCGAGCGAGATGCCGTCCGGCAGGTCGATCACGAACAGCTTGTCGTCCTCGGTGTAGGTCTCGACCCAGACGATCCGGCCCTCGGTGGGCTGGTACTCGCTGGTGCCGCGCTCGAAGCGCTGTGCCGTGCTACGCATGGGTCTCCTCCCAGAGCCGGTTGTACACGTCACACGGGTCCGCGACGTCCGCGACGCAGTGTTCGGTACACCGGCCACAGCCGACGCAGGCGATGTCGCCGTAGCGCTCGTAGATGTACCACCCCTTCCGCATGAACCGGTGGCGGTGTCGCTGTGCCACCTCCTCACGGAAGTTCTCGCCCTGCGCGACCGACGCGAAGTCCTCCAGGAGACAGCCGTCCCACCGGCGCCGCTGGGACCCGCTCTCGCCGTCGAGGTCGCGGACCATCTCGACGTTGAAGCAGTAGCAGGTCGGGCAGACCACGTTACAGGTCCCACAGGAGAGACACCGCCGGGAGTACGACTCCCAGAACTCCATGTTGTCGTAGTTCTCCTCCAGCAGCGTCGGGAGCTCCGCCGGCGAGAACGCGAGTTCGCGCTCGAAGAGGTCGTCGACCTCGTCCTTGCGCGCTTCCGCGTGCGCTATCTCGTCGTGGTCCGCGTTTCGCGTCGGCGCGTCGGCCAGCAGCTGGTCGCCCTCGAACGTACCGATGTCGACGGCGAACCCGTCGCCGACGTCCGTCACCAGCAGGTCGTACCCCGAGTCCGTCCGCGCCGTGTCCAGGCTCGCGGCGAAACTCGTCTCCGCGGCGTCCTGCATCGTCACCCCGATCAGCACCGAGTTCTCCCGCTTTCGCCGGTAGGGCTCGTCGTGCAACGTGTCGATGAATATCTTGTCGAGCTGTTCGATCGCCACCAGGTCGTAGGGGTGGACGCCCACGACGATCACGCCGGAATCGTCCGGTTCCCCGTCCATCTCGTAGTCCCCGTTCGAACGCCGGTACGACAGGAGCCGTTCCCGCTGGGGCATGAAGTACTTCTTGGGCGACAGCATCGTCACGTCGTAGTCGAGCGCGAGGTCCTCCGGCGACTCCAGTTCGTCGTAGACGTACTTCTCGCCGTCTTCCTGCACTCCGACGACGTCCCTCGGGTCGGACTCGATGAGGTCCGCTATCAGGTCGAAAAAGTCTGTTCGGTCTATCGTCTTCATTATCTACCAACCACCTTGCGTATCCCCCGTGTCGTGACGGCTTTCGCCGTCTCGTCGCGGATGGAGACGTGTCGAACGCCTAAAATGCCCCCAGCGTTCCCATATTGTGAGAAATAAGCATTATAATGGATGTTCCACACGGACCGCGAGCGCTCGACCGGACGGACGGGCGTCTCAGCGCCCCAGCGAGTGTCGGAGACCGCGCCGTCGGGCGGGCAAAGCATCCGCCGGACGGGTCACCGTCCCAATCGAGCCCCGCAGTCGGGACAGACGTCCCGGTCCGGATCTACTTCCGCGCCGCAGGTCGGACAGATACCCGTCTCGTCCCCACCGGGTACCTCGTCGGACCGGTTTGCGGGTCGGTGGGATCGACTCCCTGTCCTGTCGCTACCGGGCCGTCCGTCGTCATCCCGGGGAGCGCGGGGGGCGGGCGACGCGGCCGTGGTGTGGGGTCTGTCCGCCCCCTCCTGCCCGGAGTCCCGAAAGTGCCGGTAGGCCGCCACGAGGCCGCCGACGAGGACTATCCCGCCGACAGCCGTCACCGGCGTGAGCGGGACTGGCAGGGACGAACTCCCACTGCGGCGGGCCCGGCGCACTTCAGCGAGATCGGTCGACACGTCCTCACCCACCCCGCCGAGGTCGAGCGAGAACGTCTGCCCGCCTTCCGACGCCGGGACCCCCTCGACGGCGTCGACGACTTCGGACTCGACCTGGTTCCCCCGCTGGCGGAGCCGCGTGATCTCGAGGTCGTAGGTTCCCTGCCCGCGGCCGCGAACCGAGACGTCGAACTGTCCGCCGGTGTTCAGGAGCCCCAGCCCCTCGTGGATGGCGTCGGTCCCCGTATAGAAGTAATCGGCGTCCAGGTTCGTCTCGGTCCCGCCGACCGCGCCGTCCTCGTAGACCGGGCCGAGGTGCCCGCCGTCGGGGGTCTCGACGTGGAGGTCGACCGGGCTCGCCGCAGAGACGCCGACCGAGTCGACGCTCCTGAGGAGGTCCCGCTCGGCCTCGAAGAAGGCGATGGCGGCGTCGAGGTGGTTGAGCGCGATGCGGCGGCTGTCCGCCCAGCTCTGCCGGGCCACGTCGGCGCCGATAGCCGGGGCGTCGGTCTCCGTCCACTCGTAGTCGTGGAGGAGCGATACGTCGACGCTGACGTAGTCGACGTCGTCCTCGGAGATGATGGGGACCGGCGTTATCGGTGGGTTGACCACCTCGACCGTGACGGTCACCTCCTGGCCGGACGAGACGACCCGGTTCTTGGGGTTGAGGCCCCTGTCCGACCACCCCGGGGCGGTGAGCGACGCCGTCTCTATCTCGGAGTCGAACGTCTTCGACTTCGGCCCCCCGATCGGCTTGCGCGGGAGTTCGACCGTGAACTCGTAGTCGCCGCCGAAGTTGAACCACCCCCCGTTGGTCTTGGTCGTCCACTGGACGTGGTGGGTCTTCGGTGGGGCCGTCAGGGAAACCGACTCCTCGTAGCCCTCCGTGAGGTTGAGGTTCTCGATCACGAGGGTCCGGCTCGTCTCCTTCGGGCTGTAGTCGGTGGTCCAGCCCGACTCGTACGGGTTCGTCAGCCCGGCGACCGTCTTGCGCCAGTGGCAGAGGAAGGTGAGCAACGACGTGTGGCCCTCGATCCCGCCCGGCCCGCAGCGCTCGATCGACCGCTCGGCCGCGTCGTCCGCGTCCTTGTACTCGACGTCCATGACGCCGATCTCCTCGACGGCCCCGTCCCGCTTCTCGTCGGCCAGGAGCTTCCGTATCTTCTCGATCCGGTCCGTGGGCGAGATCTTCGCCGACGCCGGAACCTGCGTGTACCCCTTCGTGTTCATGACCGTGCCGACCTGCCAACTCTTTAGCGCCTCGGCGAGCGAGATCATCGCCTTCGCGAACGTGACCGCGTCCGTGTAGTACCCCGCGTCGACTAGCTCTCCGGCGATCTCCGCCGGCAACTGGGACGGGATCTCCTCCACGTCGGTCTGGAAGTCCTCGCTGAACCGCCGGAGCGCGTCCGTCCCCTTGTTCACCCAGTACCCCGGCGCGAGCGTCCGTTCGAACCACCGGTAGACCTGCTTTCGCCGGTCCCAGGCCGGGCCGCTGCCGCTCACTTTTTTCGACGCGATGGGGCGGACGGTCGACCCCTTCACGGCGACGGTGTACTCGAACTCGTCGATGGTCGACCCGTCGGCCAGGACGAACACCGACACGGGGAACGTCCCGAGTTCCGCCGACCCGGGCGGCTCGACCGTCAGGTCGAACGTCCGGGTGGACCCGGCGCTGACGTCCTCGTGGCTCGTCGGCGCCCAGTCGAACCAGTCCTCGTATCCCAGTTCGACGTCCAGCGTCAGCGTGACCGTACTGGTCTCCTCCCGCACGAGGTCGACGACCGTCTCCGGTATCTGTCCCGCCTCCTCCAGCGCGAAGTAGGCCCCGCCGGTCCGTTGAGCGATGTACCGCATCGAGGCGTCGTAGTCCCCCGAGTTCACACAGAGCACCGGTAGCTCCAGGTTCTCGACCACCGTCTGGAAGTCGAGGTCGTCCGCCGTGTACATCTCGGCGTCCCGGCCTGGGTCGTAGCCGGTCGACCCGCTCGGATAGCTCCCCCACTCGCCCGCGTCCTCGTGGAAGTCGTCGTCGTGTGGGATGCTGTCTCCGAACAGCACGGCGACGCGGAGCGCCCCCTCGCGCCAGCCGAGGTCGCCGTGGCGCATCTCGTACAGCGCTCTGGTGTAGTTCTCCGGACCGTCCTCGCCGTTTTTGAGCGGTACCTCCCCCAGCGCCGACCGGACGCTCGCCACGTCCTCGGTGACTGCCTGGTAGACCTGCCACGGGACGTCCGAGTCGGCGCCGTACTGTTCCTCGTACCCGTACGCGGAGTACCGCCCCGGGTAGTCCGAGAAGCCGGCGACCGCGAACGCGGCCTCCAGGTCCCGCCCAGCGATGTCGGACATGATCTGCTCGGCTCGCCGTTTGACGGCGTTTATCTCCTCCTCCATGCTGCTGGTCGTGTCGAAGCAAAACAGGACGTCGACCCGGGACACCGGTCGTCCCTCGTCGATGGACACGTCCGTCGTCAGCGTCGCCGACCCGCCCGGTTCGACGGTGACGTCCGCGTCGAGCGATCGTTTCCGAGTGGTCTGTGCCCCGGCTTTTCCCACACCGACCCGGTCGACCGCCGCGGACGCAACTCCGCCGCCCGTCACGGCGCGCAGAAACTGCCGCCTGGAGCGGTCACCCATGTATCAGCTAGACGGGTCTGTCGTACTTAGAAGTCAGTGTCACCGTCGAACGGGCCGAACCCGGTCGAAACCGAACCGATTTCGACGCGCAGTCACTACCGGGCCGTCGGCCAGGTGCCGGTCCCCGGGACGACGCGGCGGTGTGCGACCGGACTTTCCTCGCTCTTCCGGCAGGCCCACCGGAAGTTGACTCCTCACTAGTTTCCCCGGGAAAGATTTAAACATCTGAAAATCCCCACCGGTGATTTATACCGATTACGCAAGGCCTGTCCACCTTTGCGTACCAAGAGGGTGTAGCGACATGCAGCGGTACGCACACAGCGACAGACGGGAGAGAAGCGAACGGACGGGCGGACCGTCGGTGCGGGTGGGAGAAGACTCGTGATCGTCGGCGTCCCGGACGAGACGGCGAGCGACGAGCGACGTGTGGCGCTCACGCCACCGGTAGCGGGTGATCTCGTCGGCGACGGTCACGAGGTCCTGGTCGCGTCCGGTGGCGGTGAGGCCGCCGGGTTCGCCGACGACGATTACGAGGACGCGGGCTGTGAGGTGCTCGCCGACCGCGAGGCGGTCTTCGAGCGGGCGGAGGTCGTCTTCCAGGTCCGGGGACTGGGAGCCGCTCCCGACGACGGGCCCCGCCGGTACCGCGAGGGACAGGTCGTCGTCGGCCTGCTCGGGCCCTACGAGGTCGGTGACGAGACGCTCGCGGCCCTGGCAGACCGGGGCGTCAGCGCGTTCGCGCTGGAGCTCATCCCCCGGATCAGCCGGGCCCAGAGCATGGACGCGCTCTCCTCGCAGGCCAGCCTCGCCGGCTACCAGGCGTGTCTGATGGCCGCCGAGGAGCTTCCGAAGATGTTCCCGATGGAGATGACCGCCGCGGGGACGATCCGCCCGGCGGAGGTGTTCGTCGTCGGGGCCGGCGTGGCGGGGCTCAAGGCCATCGCGACCGCCGAGCGGCTGGGCGCGTCGGTCCGGGCCTACGACATCCGCCTGGAGACCCGCGAGGAGGTCCGGAGCCTCGGCGCGGACTTCGTCGAACTCGACCTCGAAACCGAGGGGTCGGGCGACGACGAGGGCTACGCCCGCGGGATGGACGAGGAGTTCTACCGCCAGCAGCGCAGGGCCCTGTCCCGGGTCGTGGCCGACTCGGACGTCGTGATCACGACGGCCGCGGTCCCCGGCCAGCCCGCGCCCGAACTCGTGACCGACGAGATGATCGAGAGCATGGACCCCGGCTCGGTCGTCGTCGACCTCTCGGCCGAAAGCGGCGGCAACTGCGAACCCACCGTCGCGGGCGAGCGCGTCGAGCACGCGGGCGTCACCGTGCTGGGTCCGACGGACCTGCCCTCCCGGGTCGCCAGCACGGCGAGCCAGCAGTACGCCAACAACCTGGCGAACTTCTTCGGGGAGCTGTTCGAGGACGGCGAGTTCGCCGTCGACCTCGACGACGAGGTCGTCGATTCGACGCTTCTCACCCACGACGGGACAGTCCGTGCGCCCCACGTCGACGAACCCGACGAGGGACCGGAAGAGGCCGAGACGGAAGCGCAACCGGATGCCGAATCCCGGGACGGAGGTGCGACGGATGCCGCGTGACTGCGACAGCGCGGCGAGCGGGTGGCCGCCCGTCGGACGGGAGGTGCGGGCATGAGCTTCGTCGGGAACCTGACGCTGTTCGTGCTGTCGGCGTTCGTCGGGTACGAGGTGATCACGAAGATCCCGACCAACCTCCACACGCCGCTGATGTCGGGCGCGAACGCTATCTCCGGGATCACCCTGATCGGATCGGTCGTGGTCGCGGGGTCGGGTTCGACCACGCTCGCGACGGTGCTCGGCTTCCTGGCGGTCGTCATGGCCACGATCAACGTCGTGGGCGGGTACCTCGTGAGCCACTTCATGCTCGACCAGTTCGACAAGGGGGGTGCCTGACCGATGGCCGGCGTCCTCGGCGGCCTGCCCGAGTCGGTCCTGGAACTCGCCTACCTCGTCGCCGGCGTCATGTTCATCCAGGGGCTCCGGGACATGACTCACCCCCGGACGGCGACCCGCGGGAACGCCATCTCCGGGCTGGGGATGTTCCTCGCGGTGACGGTCACGACGCTCTGGTTCGACATCCTCTCGCCGGTCGTCCTGGCCGCCGCGCTGCTGATCGGCGGAGTAGTCGGCGCCTGGCTCGCCGTCTCTGTCGAGACGACCGAGATGCCCCAGCTCGTCGGCCTGTTCAACGGGTTCGGCGGCGGCGCCTCGGCGCTGGTCGCCGGCGCGGAACTCGTCGACCAGTTCAGCCTGCTCGGCGCGGGCGAATCCCTCTCGGTCGGACTGACGGCCTCGGCGGCCATCGCCGGGATCATCGGCGCGGTGACCTTCTCCGGGAGCGCGGTCGCCGCCGGGAAGCTCCACGGGCTGGTCGGCGACTCGCCCGTCAGCGACGCCACCGGCCACGCGCTCAAGGCCGCCTTCTTCCTGGCCGCCGTCCTCGCGGGGCTGGTGCTGGTCGCCCGCCCGGCGGCCCTCGGCACGCTGCCGGCGGCCCCCTGGATCCCGACCTACTGGGCTCTCGTGGCGGCCGCCCTGCTGCTGGGCGTGGTGCTCGTGGTCCCGATCGGCGGCGCGGACATGCCGGTCGTCATCGCGCTGTTGAACTCCTACTCGGGGCTGGCGGCCGCGACGACCGGGTTCGTGCTGAACAACACCCTCCTCATCATCGCGGGGACGCTCGTCGGCGCCTCGGGGCTCATCCTGACAGTCATCATGTGCGAGTCGATGAACCGGTCGCTGACGAACGTCCTCTTCGGCGGCCTCGGCGGCGACGACGACGGCGAAGCGGTCGAGGACATCTACGAGGGCAACGTCACCGAGACGTCGCCCGAGGAGGTCGTGATGCAACTGGAAGTCGCCCAGCGAGTGGTGATCGTGCCCGGGTACGGGATGGCCGTCGCGCAGGCCCAGCACGCGGTCGCCGAACTCGCGGACCTGCTGGAGGAGACCGGCGTCGACGTGGAGTTCGGTATCCACCCGGTCGCCGGCCGGATGCCGGGTCACATGAACGCGCTGCTGGCCGAGGCGGACGTCCCCTACGACAGGATGCGCGAACTGGAGGAGGTGAACCCGACGTTCAAGCAGACGGACGTGGTGATCATCACAGGCGCCAACGACGTCGTCAACCCGAAGGCCAACACCGACGACTCCAGCCCGATCGCCGGGATGCCCGTGTTGAACGTCTGGGAGGCGGGCTCGGTTATCGTCAACAAGCGGAGCCTCAGTCCCGGGTTCTCCGGCATCCCCAACCCCCTGTTCGCGAAGGACAACACGAGCATGCTGTTCGGCGACGCGAAGGAGTCGATGCAGGCGCTGGTCAACCAGTACAAGGAAGCCGTCGCCACCGCCTGATAGCGGGGCGGGCCCCCTTCCCTCGCTGCCCGACCGTCGCCGTCATTCTCGCCCGTCGAGCCGCTTCCGGTAGAGCGCCAGGTCGAGCGTCACGCGCTCGACCCGGTCGGCGTGCTCGCAGCCGCCGTAGTAGCGGTCCCCGGGCCGCCCCTCGGCGTACTTGTTCGTCAGGACCGACCCCTGGGCGGCGAGGACGGCCACGCTCGCGTGATTCTCGCTGGCGATCAGCGAGAGCGTCTCGCGCTGGCGGTCGCGCTCGTCGCGGAGCGCCGCCGCCAGGTCGTCGTCGACCGGTGAGAGATCGACCGGCATGTGCGGTCGGTCCCGCGGGACCCTCAAATGTACTCCCCTGACAGCCGTCACAGCGTCGTCACCGTCCACACAGTCCGCCGGGATCGCCGGCCGCCGGGCCGGGGACAGACCGAACAGCGTCGTCACCGTCCACACAGTCCGCCGGGGTCGTCGGCCGCCGGGTCAGGCGTCGTCGAGCGATTCGAGGTCGTCCCAGCACGCACAGTCCAGGTCGTCGACGGAGGTGACCTCGTCGGGGAAACTCGTCATCGGCATCCCGTCGTCGAACCGGTCGCAGTCCTCGCGGTGGATGGAGAAATCGTCGCTCGACATTACCGGCATGGACGCGGATACGGCGACCCGGGGCATAAATACCGCCGTGGCGTTTCAGCGGCAGAAACCGCGGGTGCCTGGTGTGATTGACTACCGATGGTCTGCGGACCGCGGTCCGGATCCGCGGCATCGATGCCTGCTCATACGGATTATCGCCACTGTTTACCGGTCGTCGCCGGTCCCCTGGCCGGTGACATCCGGAAACGACTTGCGATACTCCGTATCACTCCCCGCGTTCGGCCAGCGGGTCGTCCGCCTCGAACCCGTCCCAGAATTCGGCGGCCCGATAGGCGTTCTCGGGGTGGAGACGGGCGGGCGGGTCGGCGAACCACGCGGCGCCGTTGAGTTCGCCCGGCTGAATCTCGACGGCGCCGCCCTCGTATGCGGCGTCGAAGAACGCCCACAGCGTGTGGAGGCGTTCGTCGTGGTCGCCGGCGGAGACGGTGACCCGGTGGCGCAGCAGGAACAGGTCGGTGATAGTGCAGTCGATCCCGACCTCCTCGCGGACTTCCCGGACGGCGGCTTCCTCGTAGGTTTCGCCGTCCTCGCGGCCCCCGCCGGGCAGGCCCCATCTGGACCCGTCCCGCCCCAGGATCATCAGGGCGCGCCGGTCCTCGTCTATTTCGTCGGGCATCGACTCCGTCAGCGGCGCGGCGTCCCCGGGGTCCCGGACCACCCACGCGTACCCGCCGCCGGTGTACCCACTGCGAGACTCGTCAAGCAACTCCTCGAACAGGTCGGCCGGGACTTCCTCGCGCTCCTCGTGCACGCGCGTCTCACCCCACTCCGCCTGGAGGCGGTCGCGCCGGCGCTCGACGCTTTCGCGGTTGACGCGCTCGGGCGGCATGTATGCGTCGCGAGCGCTCGCATCCCGAAAAATGATATGATCCCGTCCGGGCAGTGGAATCCGCCGAGCGCGGAACCCGTCCCGACTATGTCGACTGTGTCACCACAATCGTTTTGGCCGGTGACCCGGACTCGCCACGCATGGACGTCCCGGAGCGGGTCCACCTGATGCCGGTGGGTTACGAGAACGACCGCATCGTGCTGGTAGCCCGTCGGTTGCGGGCTGACCGCGTCGTACTGCTGCGATACGAGGACGAGACAGACCACCCCTCCTACGTCGGGACGGTGCGCGAGCGCCTCGACGAGGCGGGCATCGACCACGAGACGGTGCCCTGTGACATCTTCGACTTCTACGACAGCATCGGGACGGTCGCGGAACTCGCCACCCGCTTCGGAGACCACGACGTCTACGTCAACCTCGCGTCGGGGTCGAAGGTGACCGCCATCGGGGGCATGATCGCCTGCATGGCGACGGGCGCGACGCCCTACTACGTCCGCGCGGAGCGCTACGCCGCCGAGACCGACGGCGACGTCGCCGAGGGCGTCCGCGAGATCACCGAGCTCCCGACCTACCCGATGGAGAGTCCGGACTCCCAGCACGTCGCGGTCATGGACTACCTCGACCGCGAGGGCGGCGCGCGCAAGCGCGACCTCATCGAGTTCGGCAAGGAGGCTGGCCTGCCCTTCATCGCGGAGCGCGACGCCGCCAACCGCAAGAGCGAGTACCGCCTGCTCGACAGCCACGTCCTCGGGCCGCTCGAAGAGACGGGGTACGTCTCGCTCGAAGAGGTGGGCCGCTCGACGCGCGTCTCGCTCACGGAGAGCGGCGCGGACACGCTCCGGGCGTTCCGGTATCTCGTCGAGTCCGGGGAGTCTCCGGGCGTCTGACCGCACGGTTCCCGCCCGCGTCGCCCAGCGGGGCAGTCGATCCCGCATCTCGGAGGGGATCTCGCCGCCGTCTGGGACCGGTCACTCGTCCGCGTCTGGCAGCAGGACGTCGTACCGCGTCCCGGTCTGTTTGAACCGTTCGACGGTCTCCAGTCGCTCGTGCGGGTGGGGGTAGTCGGCGGCCATCTCGTCGATCCACCCGTCGAGGTCGTCGGCGTCGCGGGCGTGGATCATCGTAAAGAGGTTGTACGGCCAGCCGCGGTCCGGACGGCGCGGCCGGTGGTAGCACTTCGTCACGTAGTGGCGGTTCCCGAAGTCGGTCCCGACGGCGTCCAGTTCCCCGTCGGGGACGTCCCAGACGAGCATGCAGTTGTCCCGGAACCCGGCCGCGTGGTGGTTGACGACGACGCCGACGCGCTTGACGTGGCCGGTCGCGAGCAACCGGCTGACCGTCTCCAGCACGGTCGAGACGGCGAGACCGAGGTCGGCGGCCACGTCCGCGTACGGCGTCCGAGAGGGGGGGAGGCCGTCCTGGATGGCGTCGAGGACCGCCGCCTCGGCGCTGTGGAGGGGCGCGTCCGTTCCCGTGCGTCCACGGTCGGTTTCCGCTTCGGGGATTCGGGGTTCGGTCCCGCCCGCGGTGGTCGCCGCTCCCTCCCGGGCGCGGTCGCCGGCGACCGGGAACTGCAGGTCCAGGCAGTACTGGGTCCGCTTCGGGAGCGAGAGGGGGTCGTGCCCGGTCCGCTCGCCGATCTCGTCGAGGACCGCGTCGCGCCGCTCGCGCGAGCGGGCCGTCAGCACGAACCACACGTTCCACTTGTGGTCGCGCCGGTAGTTGTGGCTGACCTCCGTGTACTCGCTGACGACGGCGGCGGCCTCGCCGACGGCCGCGTCCGGAACCCGGAGCGCGGCGAGGGTCGAAGACCCGATCACCGACGGGTCAAGTACCGGGCCGACCCTGCGGACGAGTCCCGACCGGTCGTGGGCGCGGAGCCGGTCGAGTACCTCCCCGGGCGTGACGCCGAGTTCGTCCGCGACGCGGTCGAACGGCCGCTCGCGGACCGGGAGGCCGCTCTGGTACGCGTCCAGCAGCGTCGCGTCGACCCCGTCGAGGTCGAGCGGGTCGGGCGACATGCCGATGGGTGCCGATACCCGGCGGTCTCACGTAAGTGCTCCCCTCGATAGGCGATCGGCTCGTCCGGCCGGGGACCGGGCCGTACCGGCACCCGTCAGGTCACGGTTTGGCGGCGTCGTTCGTCCGGAGCGCACGGAGCGTGACCGCCCAGGCCAGGGCAGCCAGGCCGACGTCCCGGACCAGCACGTCGACGAACAGGCCGTTCTCGACGACGCCGACGACGAGCCACGGCGCCAGCCAGTCGGTCACGTAGACGGTCCAGGCGCCCGGCGCGGCGAGTTTGTGGACGCCCGCGAGCGCGACGGTGGCGCCGAGGCCGACCCGGGCGACCGTCGGCGGGTCGGGCGCCGCGCCGGCGCGACGGGACAGGCGGGCGACCAGGCGAGACGTGCGGTCGGCGAGGCGGGGGAACCGGTCCATCGGGTTCGCTTGGGACGGGCAGGGGAAAACGCCGGTGGCGGACGCTGGTGGCGTTCGAGCGGTCGCCAGCGACCGTCGAGCGATGCCGCCGCACCCGTTCAGCGCCGCCGAACCGTGGCCGTGATCTCGGTTTCGGGACGGAGCGAGAGCGAGGGGGCAAACGAGAGCGGCCCGTCCGCGGTCACGTCGAGGTCGACCCGGTCGACAATCGCCGCGAGGGTCACCGCGAGTTCGAGACGGGCGAACCGCATACCGATGCAGTGGCGCGGGCCGCCGCTGAACGGGAAGAACGCGTACTCGGGCCGGTCGGCGTCGCGCTCCCAGCGCGACGGGTCGAACGTCTCCGGATCGTCCCAGAAGCGCCCGTCCCTGTGGAGGACCCACTGGGGCAGGATCAACTGGGTTCCCGCCGGCAGGTCGTACCCGCCCAGCGAGACCGGCTCCGTCGCCTCGCGGCTCACCGACCACGTCGGCGGATACAGGCGAAGCGTCTCCCTGACGGCGTTTCGCGTCCGTTCGAGCGCGTCGAAGTCGTCGGCGCCGGGGGTCCCCTCGCCGACGACCGCCTCGACCTCAGCCCGGAGCGACTCGCGCACGCCGGGGTGGCGGTCCAGTTCGTACCAGGCGTAGGTGAGCGCCACGGCGGTGGTGTCGTGGCCGGCGAGGAGCAGGCCCGTCAGGTTGTCCCGGACCTCCGCGGTCGAGAGGTCGCCCCGCTCGCGGGCCGCCAGCAGGACCGACAGAACGTTGCCCTCCCCCGGGTCGCTCTCCGCCAGGACGTTCGCGACGTACTCGTCGAGTCGGTCGACGGCCCGGTCGAAGCGGCGGTCGGTCGGCGTGGGCACCCAGTCCGGCAGGAGGTGGCCCGCGCGGCGGAAGTCGGCCCAGTCGACGAGCGCGTCCGCGGCGTCGAGTACCACCGGCTCGTCGCCCTCGACGTCGACGCCAAGCAGCGTGTCGGCGATGACGCGGAGCGTCAGCAGCCGCATCTCCCCGAGCAGGTCGAACCGCTCGCCCGCCTCCCAACTCCGGGCGTGGTCGGCCGCTATCTCGCCCATCCGGTCGCCGTAGCCCTCGATCCCCGACCAGCTGAACGCCGGCTGGAGACCGGTCCGGAGACGCCGCCAGCGCTCGCCGGTCGCCGCCGTGACCGCGTCGTCCTCGATGCCCTCGAAGGTTTCGCGCTGCTCGCGCCCGATGGTGAACGCGGCCTGGTCCCCGACGAGCACCTGCTCGACCAGCGTCGGGTCGGTCACCATGTACAGCGACCGTCCGGGGAAGTTCAGGTGAACCACGTCCCCGAGGTCGGCCCACGCGTCCATCGCGCCGAAGGGGTCGCGCGCGAACGCCAGTGCGTTGCCGACGACCGGCAGGCCGTCGGGCGCGGGCGGTTGGTCGGCGCGGCTCATGCGTGCTAGCACGCCACGAGCCCGGAAATCCCTGTCCCCGCGTCGGTGATGTGCCTTTTTGACGTTGGAGCACCGGGCCGTATCGGACCACCGGGTCGTACCGGACCACCGGGTCACACGTCGGGCCGGTCGGTCACCGCGCGTCAGAACGCCTCGACGTGGGGGCGCACGTCGAGTTCGAGCGTCCACGCCGAGCGGTCCTGTTCGACGAGGTGCCAGTAGGTCTCCGCCACCGCGTCTGGGTCGAGGTACGACGCCTCGTCGCGGTCGGCCGCCGGGCCGTCCGGCGGCAGGATCTGGCCGTCGATGACGACGTGCGCGACGTGGATCCCCTCGGGCCCGAGTTCGCGGGCCATGTCCTCGGCCATGCCGCGCGCGGCGAACTTCGCGGCCGAGAACCCGATGGCGCCGCCGCGTCCCCGCACGGCGGAGGTCGCGCCGGTGAATATCACGGTGCCGCCCTCGCCGTCGATCATGTCGCCGACGGCCTCCCGCGAGCAGAGGAACGCGCCGCGGCCGTTGACCGCCCACGCCCGCTCGAACTCGTCGAGCGAGGCGTCCGTCAGTCCCTTCCAGGACCCCGCGCTGGCGTGGTTGACCAGCACGTCGACCGGACCGAACGCCTCGCGGACCGCCGCGAACGCCCCGGACACCTGTTCGGGGTCGGCGACGTCCGTCGGGGCAGCGAGCCCGCTTCCGGGGTCCGGCAGGTCGTCGGCGAGGTCCTCGAGGTAGTCCGCCGACCGGGCGAGGAGTCCGACGTTACACCCTTCCCGGGCGAATTTCCGCGCGAGCGATTCTCCGAGACCGGGACCGACGCCGGCGATCACCGCGGTTCGTGCCATGTGTTCACGTAACGGACCGCGGTCCAAAAGAGGTGGCTCCGGACGGGTCGACACGAGAGAGGTGGCTCCGGACGGACCGCCGCGGTCACCCGTCGGCGGCGTCCCGGAGGTCGCCGAGCCGGTCCCGGATCACCCGCAGGGTCGCGTCGGCGTCGGCGTAACCCCGGTCGTACTCGTCGAGCGCGGCGTCGGCGCCGTCGAGGAACTCGGCGACCGCGTCGTGGAGGTCGTCCGCTGGCGCGTCGTCTCCAGTCATGGCTGGAGGTGCGCGCCCGAGGGCCAAGAAGCTTCGTCAGTCGTCTCGCTCGCCGCCAGGCTCGGTACGTCTCGGCGGGGTCGTCATACGGATCGCTGTCACGTTTTACCGGGACGACCGCACGCGGTCGGGCGGTCGATCCGGTACTGACTGACAGCGATCCGTATCAGGTCGCGTCGAAGACTTCGTAGGCGACGGTGGCGTCCCGGAGCGCGTCGGTGACGCGGCCGACGTTGTCGACCGTCGCGACGACGACGGCGTCGAGCCCGCGGGATGCCGCGTCGGCGGCCGCCTCGCCCGCGGCGAAGTGCCCGGCGGAGTCGACGCCGGCCTCGCGGAGGGCCCCGACAGCCTCGACGCCCGCGGCGACGACCAGGTCGGCGTCGGCACAGGTCTCCCGGAGCTCGTCGACCCCGCTCTCGCCGAGCGTCCCGGAGCGGACCGCCGGCACCTGGACGACGCTGACCTCGCCGGGTTCCAGGTCGATGACGCCCTCGAAGCCGGTGACACCGACTACCTCGCCGGCGGCGGCGTCGGTCGTCGCGACGCCAGTCGCCGACCCGTCGGCGTCGGGCGTGGCGTGCTGGAGGCCGTCGCGCATCGTGAGCGTCACCGTCTCGCCCTCGCTGACGTCGTCGGTCGCGATGGCCGCGTCCTCCTGGACGCTCCCGAGGACGTCCTCGGTGACGTGCTCGGCGAACCGCCGGACGTCGGTCGCCGCCTGGAGGGTCCAGTCGACGCCCTCGGTCGTGACGCGGTAGCGCGAGCGCCCCTCCTTCTCGACGAGGCCGTCCTCGACGAGTTCGCGGATGTACTCGCTGACGGCCTGGCTCGTCACGCCGACCGCGTCGGCGATCTCTCCCTGGCTGACTGCGGGCTGGCGCTCGGCTATCTCGACGAGGACCCGGAACCGCGTGGCCGAGCGCTTGTTCGCGAGGACGTCCACCATGCCCGCCTCTCCGGACCGCGCTGGCATAAAACTCCCCGCACTGCCGTCGGGTCGTCGACGCCCGTGGCCACTCGACACGGGCCTCGGGAGATGCGTGTCGGGACGTTGCCGAGCGGGATACCTGTGGGATATCACGCCACACTCCCGGAGGCCGCAGGGACCCACCGCGAAATGTGTCACGTTCGCACAGTCGCTCAATCGTTAATCATCCGAATATCGTATTTCCGTTCCGATGGTGGCACCCTCACGCCGTCAGTTCCTCTCGGCGGTCGCGCTCACGTCCGTGACCGGTTGTATCGGCCGCGACGGAGCGAGCGGCCCGACGCCGGGGTCCCGGGAACCAGACCCAGACGACGCTGAACCGGCAGACGGACCGAAGGCGGTCCCGACCGCCGAAGACCGTCTCCCCTTACCGATGCAACCCGGGAAACTCCGCGAGAGCGCGGTGTCCGGTGGCCCGCCGAAAGACGGTATCCCGTCCATCGACGACCCGAGCTTCGTCGCTCCCGACGCGGTCGATTTTCTCGCCCCGGGCGACCCCGTGTTCGGTGTCGTCGAGGACGGCGTCGCGAAAGCGTATCCGCAGAAAATCCTCGTTCAACACGAGATCGTGAACGACGAACTGGCGGGGACGAACGTGGCAGTCACGTACTGTCCGCTCACCGGGACTGTCCAGGGGTTCGAGCGAGGAGAGACGACGTTCGGAGTGTCGGGCCGCCTGATCAACGCCAACCTCGTGATGTACGACCGGGCGACCGAGACGTGGTGGCCGCAGATGCTCGCGACGTCGATACCGGGCCCCTGGAACGAGGACCCGACGATCCGGTCGCTCCGGGAGTTCCGCCTGGTCTGGACGACGTGGGAACGGTGGCGGAACCACAGCCCGGAAACGCGGGTGCTCTCGACGGAGACGGGGTACGCCAGAAATTACGGGACCGACCCGTACGGCTCCTACAACCCCCGCCGGGGGTACTACGCCAAGGGGCGATTGCTCTTTCCGGGACTGTTCAGTGACGACCGGTTCCAGAACAAGACGGTAGTGATGGGGGCGCGGACGTCCGACGGCGCGGTGGCGTTCCGCAAGGAGTCGCTCCGGGACGGGAAAACGATGGCTGGCGAACTCGGGGGCGAAGGTGTGCTTGCAGTGTACGACTCGCGGTTCGATACGGCGTACGTCTACCGGAACCCGGACCGACGCTCCTACGGATTCGACGGCGGCTCCCTCGTCGGGCCCGACGGGACAACTCACGCGCCGGACTCGCTCCCGCTGTCCCGGATCCACACCTTCGACGCGATGTGGTTCGCGTGGGCCGGATACTACCCCGAGACGAGCGTCTATGAGTAGTCGGTCGTTCGCGCGCCGGTCGAAAGCAGTCCTGAGAGACGCGCGGGACGCGACGGCGCTTGCGCTCCGGCGACGCGACGCCCGGCTCGTGGTCGGTCTCGTCACCGTCGGGTATCTCCTGATGTATCTCCGGGCGCTGGGACACCTCGCGCCGGGACTGGGCGGGTATTCGGTGACCGTCGTCAGCCACCCCGTCGAGAAGTTCCTGCAACCGGCGCTCGGACCGTTCTCCTTCACCCCGGTCGCCCGGATCCGCCTCGGTCCGGTCACATACCTGTTCTCCCTGAACTCCGTCGTGGGCGTCGGCCTCTCCCTGCTGGTCGGCCTAAATCTCGGGTTGACCTACCTCGTCTGGAGACAGCCGACCGCGTGTGGGATCGGTCGGTCCTCGACCGGGTTCCTCGCGAGTATCCCGGCCGTCCTCTCCGGGACGGCGTGCTGTGGGCCGGTCGTGCTGATCGCCCTCGGGATACAGGCCTCCAGCGCCCTGCTGACGACGTTCCAGTACCTGTTGCCCCTCTCCGTGCTCGCGCTCGCCGGGAGTCTCGTCCTGGTCAGCCGGCAGATGAACCCCCGGTGACGAGACGGCCGACCACTCGCCCGGGGGCGGGGTGAATACCACGGAATCCAGCTATCCGCAAGGGCCTCCGGGGCGTTCAGCCCGACGCGTCGTCATCGGGTTCGGTGAGATACTGCGTGCCCCAGTCCCGCATCGCGTCGACGACCGGCCTGAGGGACCTCCCGTGGGAGGTGAGCGAATAGTGGACGCGAAACGGCTTCTCGCTGATGATCTCGCGGTTCACGAGCTGGTTCTCTTCGAGGTCGTCCAGGCTGTCCGAGAGGACCTTGCTGGAGATCCCGTCGACGTTCTCCTGGAGCTCGTTGAATCCGCTCGGGCCGTGTTCGAGGAGTCGGTGAACGATGACGGGGTGCCACTTTTTCCCGATCAGCGAGGCAGTCGTCGTGACCGGACACCACTCCTCGCCCGCACACCAGACTTCGAGTTGCTCGACGCCGTCTCCGCCGGATCGGCCGTCCATACCGCGCGTTGGCCCTCGTCCCCCATAACGGTTACTACCAGAAATCGAATTACCAAACACTATCTATTCACCGGAAGGGCGGTTGGCAGTCGAATCGGTCCCTGATACGGACCGTTGTAATTCGTTACCGCTGTGGCGGAGGAGATCGGTTCGTGCGGGTCCCGTGCCGACTCCGGACGGTGTCGGCTGTCGGACTGCCCCGGGAACGGCCGTTCAGCCGCCGGACTGGCCCCGGACGGATACCGTGGTTACGGGTCCGTCAGCTACAGTTAATGGTCGCGTCCGGCGTCGTACCTGTATGACGAGGCTGGAGTTACTGTCGAAAGACGAGATCCCGGAACGGTACCACTATCTCTTCACGGAGGAGTACCTGGGTGACCGGCACATCTTCCGCGTGTGGGCGCACAACCCGGAGATACTGGAGGCGACGCTGGAGTACCTGGAGGCGCTCTACGACCAGTTGACCCCCCGGACCAAGGAACTGGTCGTCCTGACGGTGGCGCGGGCCCGCGGAGCGCGATACGAGTGGCACCAGCACGTGGACATCGCCCGGCGTCACGGCGTCGAGACCGGGGAGATGCGGGCCATCGGCGGACGGGACTTCTCGGTGTTCGACGACGAGGAGTTCGTCCTCCTCCAGTACGCGGAGGCCGTCGCGACCGGCGACGTGACCGACCAGATCCACGCCGCTCTGGCCGACGCGTACTCCCCTGGAGAGATCGTGGCGGTCGGATTACTGGTCGATTTCTACGTCGGCCTCTGCAACTACGTGGCCGCCGTGGACCTCCCGTTCGAGGGCGGCGAGTTCGTCGGCTGGGCGCCCGACGACGAAACGATCAGTTCCCGCTTCGACTGAATGCGGCGGAACACCGTCGGCGGCCTGTTGGCGCTGGTCGGCGCAGCGGCGATAGCCGGACCCGTCGCCGCTGCATTCG
>JBDGST010000044.1:0-25027 GCA_042217365.1 Haloarculaceae archaeon | reverse complement strand
CCTCCGCCCGCTCCATCGCCAGCGGCGGCGTGCAGTAGTCCTCCTCGACCCAGACCGCCTCGCCGGTCTCGGGGTCGAACCGGGCGTTCTCCAGCCCCTCCGTCATGGACTCACCGAACGGCTCCATCGCGGCTATCTCGCCGCTGTCGAGTCGCTCGCGGAGCTCGGGGAGCCGCTCGCGGTCGGGCGTCGCGCGGACGAACCGTTTGGCCATGTGGGGGTCTACGACCCCGGCCCTGATAAAGGGCCGACGCTTCGAGCGGTCACGACGGTCCGGGCCGGTCGAACTGCCCGTCGGGTGTTCCGGCGGGTCACGAGAGGCCGAGCCGGTCGAACTGCTCGTCGGGCGCCTCGAGGTCGGTCAGTGCGTCCGCGAGGAGCCCGCGCATGCGTTCGACCTCCCCGGGGCGGTCGTCCGCGAGGTTCTCCGTCTGTTCGGGGTCGGCGTCGGTGTCGAACAGCATCGGCTCCGTGGCCTGTCGGCTCCCCGTCCCGGCGGGGTAGCGCCAGACCGCGTCGTCGGTGTAGGGCAGGCTGGCGACCTCCGCGTCGCCGTCCTTCCCGGCCATGTGCATCGTCGAGTAGACGTTGACGGTCGCGTCGGGGTCGCCCGGCTGGAAGTAGGTGTACCGGCCGTCCGTGATGCACGCGTCGGCCCCGAAGTAGCCGTAGAGGGCGTACTCGCGGTGGTCGTCGGCGTCGCCGGCGACCAGCGGGAGCAGGCTCCGGCTGTGGGTCGCGTCGGGAACCTCGGCGCCGAGGCTCTCCAGGAGCGTGGCGTACACGTCGACGGCGGACGTGACCGCGTCGACCCGGCCCGCGTGGCCGTCGGGGTGGTGGATCATGAGCGGCGTGTTGGCGAGCGCGTCGTAGACGGGCATGTAGTTTTTCATGACGTAACCGTGTTCCCCGAGCATCTCGCCGTGGTCGCTCGTCACGACGACGACGGTGTCGTCCCAGGCGTCTTCCCTGTCCAGGCGGTCCAGCACGCGGCCGAACCACCGGTCGACCATGGTGACCTTGCCGGCGAACTGCGAGCGGACGAAGTCCATCTGGCGCTCGCTCAGCCCCTGCTCCTCGACGGGGGCGTAGTCCGGCCAGTGGACCAGGTCGGGGTCCGTCGGGTCCTCGTCGGTGTACATCGAGGCGTAGGGCTCCGGACAGTGGAACGGCTCGTGGACGTCGAAGGAGTCGACGTAGCAGAACCACTGGTCCCAGTCGGCGTTCTCGCCGATCCACTCGGCGGCGCGGGAGAACACCCGCGGCGCGAAGAAGTCGCGCTCGTCGAGGTCGTCCAGGTCGGCGACGTTGCGCGCGTACGCCCCCGCTCCGCCGGGGCCGACGTCGGCCGGGTCCGCGTCGACCCGGTTGTTCTGTCGGATGTGGCGCTCGTCCGGGCGTCGCGGCGCGGTCTGCCAGTGGTCGAACTCGTGACCGCGGACGAACTCGAAGCCGTCGTAGTCCTCGAAGTAGCCGCGGCCGCCGTGCTCGAAGTAGTGGTAGTGGTCCGTGACCAGCTGCGTGACTGCGCCGGCCTCGCCGGCGAGCGCCGGGACCGTCTCGTCGAACGGTTCGACCGGCCCCCAGGGCCGCCAGAGGAACTCCTGGACGCCGCACGTGAACTCGCGGCGCGCGGGCATGCAGGGCATGCTCCCCGCGTAGTGGTTATCGAAGACGGCGGCGCGCTCGGCGAACCGGTCGAGGTTCGGCGTCGCCACGTCGTAGTCGACCACGCGGGGTCGGTCGCGGTACGCCCCGAGGAAGTCCCGCCGGAGGCTGTCGATCGTGACCAGGAGAACGTCGTACGGTGGCACGGATCGGGATGACGGCCCGGGGAAGTAAAATCTGGGTTAGCGGAGAGCCGTTCGGCCGGTCAGTCGTCGGTCGCGGCCACCGCGGGGCCGGGCGCGGCAGTCTCGTCACCGCCGCCCTCCTTGACCGCGATCCCCCAGCCGGTCAGTCCCATCAGGACGAGGACCAGCGGCGAGAGGAAGCCCAGGAAGTAGTAGGGTGCGTACTCGAGGGTGGGGACGCCGAGCGCGCCGGCCATGAAGATGCCCCCGGTGCTCCAGGGGACGAGCGCGCTCGTCGTCGTGCCGGCCGCCTCGACCGCCCGCGAGAGGTTCCGGCTCTCGAGGCCGTACTCGTCGTAGAGCCCCCGGAGCGTCAGCCCCGGGACGACGATGCTCATGTACTGCTCGGCGGCGAGGACGTTCATCGAGAACGCCGAGACGCCGGTCCCGACGGTCAGGCCGGCGACGCGCACGCGGCCGGTCAGCGACTCGCGGCCGAGCGACCGCGTCGCCTCGACCAGCCGCTCGATCCCCTCGCCCAGTTCGTGTGCGAGCACCGCCAGCACGCCCGTCCGTTCGAGTAGGCCGCCCAGCGCGAGCGCCGCGACGACGAGCGAGATGACCCAGACCGATCCCATGAGCCCGCCCGCGGCGAGCAGTTCGTTGACCGTCTCCGACCCGGTCGCGGGGTCGGTCCCGCCCTTGGGGATCTGCCAGGCCGCCGTGAACGACTGACCCTGCAGGACGACTGCCGTCGCGACGCCGGCGAACAGCCCGGCGCCCAGCGACGGTAGCGCGGGGTACTCGCGGAACGCGAACGCGAACGTGACGATTAGCGGCAGCGCCGCCGCGAGCGCGACCGCGGGGCCGGTGACGTGGTACGACCCCTGGATGGCCGTCTGGATCTCGGCCAGCTCCCCGGCGGGGATCGACCCGCTCGCCCGGAGGCCGAGGTACGCGTAGCCGACCAGCCCGATCAGGAAGGCGATGACCGTCCCGACGCGCATCGTCCGCACGTGGTCCATCAGGTCGGTGTTCGTGACCGCCGCCGCGAGGTTCGTCGTGTCCGACAGCGGCGAGACCTTGTCCCCGGTGTAGGCCCCGGTCAGGATGGCGCCGGCGGTCATCGGCTGCGGGACGCCCAGCCCCGTCCCGATGCCGATGAACGCGACCCCGAGGGTCCCGGCGGTCGTCCAGGACGAGCCGACGGTGAACGCGACGGCGAACGCGAGTATCGCCGTCACCGGCAGGAACACCGTCGGGGTCAGCAGTTCGAGCCCGTAGTAGATCAGCATCGGGATCGTCCCGGACCCGATCCACGTCGCGATCAGCATGTACACGACGAAGAGAATGAGGATCGCCTGCATCCCCATCCGGAGACCGTCGACGATCCCCTCGTACTGCTCGGCCCAGGGAACGCCGATCCAGTATCGGCCGACGAGTCCGGTCAGCGCGATCCCCCAGACCAGCGGCATGTGCGGCTCCATGTCCAGATAGATAACGCCCACGCTCAGGAACACCAGCATGCCCGCGATCGGTACGAGCGCCTGGAGCGCCGACGGCCGACGGTCTTCCGCGATGTCGTCGTACGCCAGCGGCTCGAAAGACAGCGTCGTCATCGTCCGGGTAGTGGTCGAAACTGACTTGAAAAGGTTGCTAATTCCGCGAGATAATGACGATAGAATGTAACGAATGCGGGGAACGTCGCCGTTCTGCTTTCGAACTGTGGACAACGGTCCGCCGATCCGTTCCACGCGGGCCGGGTCGATGGCTGCTCGACGCGGGATTCCGGCCGCGCCGCGCGCACCCCGTATCGATTGCCACGGCCCGTAGTTCAAAGCCGCTGGAGCCGGTGTTTCGCCCATGCGAGTCACAGTCATCGGCGGGACCGGTCACGTCGGTACGTACCTCGTTCCCCGACTGGTGCGGGCCGGCCACGACGTGGTATCGATGAGCCGGGGTCGTCGGGAGCCCTACCGGGCGGACGCCGCGTGGAAGAGCGTCGAACGGGTCGAGGTCGACCGCGAGGCCGCCGAGGAGCGCGGCGAGTTCGGCGACGCGGTTCTGGACACCGACCCCGACGCGGTCGTCGACATGATCTGCTTCGAACCGGCGAGCGCCAGGGCGCTGGTCGACGCGCTCCGGGGCGAGGTCCGGCACCTGCTCCACTGCGGGACCGTCTGGGTCCACGGCCCCAGCGACGTCGTTCCGACGACCGAGGACGACCCCCGGACGCGGCGACCGATTGGCGAGTACGGCCGGAAGAAGGCCGAGATCGAGGGTCTTCTCCTCGACGAGGCCCGCCGGGGCGGGCTCCCGGCGACCGTCCTCCACCCGGGGCACATCGTCGGCCCGGGGTGGGCGCCGGTCAACCCGGCGGGCAACTTCGACGTCGACGTGTTCGGTCGGCTCGCCCGCGGCGAGGAGGTCGCGCTGCCGAACTTCGGCCTGGAGACGGTTCACCACGTCCACGCCGACGACGTTGCGGGGGCGTTCCAGCGCGCCCTCGGTCGGTGGTCTTCCGCCGTCGGCGAGAGCTTCCACGTCGTCTCGCCACGGGCGCTCACGCTCCGGGGGTACGCCGAGGCCGCCGCCGGGTGGTTCGGCCGCGATGCCGACCTGGCGTTCCTCCCGTTCGACGAGTGGGCCGACCGGCCGGAGTACGACGAGGACGCGGTCGCCGCGACCGAAGACCACGTCCGCCACAGCCCGAACGCGAGCATCGAGAAGGCGCGCGACCTGCTGGGCTACGAACCGCGGTACTCCTCGCTGGAGGCGACCCGCGAGGCCGTCGAGGCACTCGTCGCGGACGGCGAGATCGACGTCGAATTCGGCGAGTCGGTCGAGTGACGCCGCGCTCCGCCGACCGTCACTCGTCGCCGGCGTCGGGTTCGCCGACCGTCACTCGTCGCCGCCGAAGGGCTCGCGTCTGCTCGCGCAGTTTTCGACCCGGCAGCGCGCGCAGGCTGGCTCCGGGGTACAGACGCCCGGGAAGACGGGGTCCCGACCGGGGGGCGTCGGTCCGGAGAAGTTCTCGTCGGAGCCGGCGTGGGTCCGGAGGACGCGCGCGACGGCGGCCGGCCCGTCGGGCGTCCCCGCGACCATCGCCTCGACGGCCGCCTCGCGGGCCGCCGGCGACGGGTCGAACCCGATGCGGTCGAACAGCCGGGTCACCCCCTCGTCGCGGGCGACCGCCGGGCGGTACCCGAGCGAAACCAGGAACCGGTGGGCCGTGGTCTCGTCGACGCCGTCGACCGTCGCCACCGCTGCAGTCGCGGCCTCGTACTCGTCTAGCTCCCGGAGGTGCCCGACGAACGAGCCGAACACCTCCCGGACGGACAGCACGCCCTCGGCGGCGTCGACGGCCCGTTCGACCGTCCGATCGTCGGAGACCGGCGTCCCTCGCTCGCGGATCCGGTCGCGGTCGCTCTCGTCGAACGCCGCGACCGTCTCCGGGTCGGGGAACACCTCGCGGACGGCCTCGCGGGCCCGCTCCAGTTCGGGCCACAGGTAGCCGTCGGCGACCTGCGTCGCGACGAGTTCCCGGTAGGCCCGGTCGTCGGAAACCGCGGCGAGCCCGCCCCCGTGCGCCGCGTCGAGGTACGAATCGAACGGCGCGGGGTCGTCGAACCCCGCCCAGAGCGTCAGCAGGCAGTCCTCGTAGGTCCTGACCGCGCCGGGGTCGGCGGGCGCGTCCGAGTCCATGCCGGACCGTTCGGACCGGGCGCCCCTGAAAGTTGGCGCCGGTCGAGGGGCCCTGAACGTTGGCGCCGGACGGGACGCCCAGATCCCTCGTGGGACCCGCTGGTCGGCCCCGCGGCCCGGGTCAGCCGTCGCAGGTGCCGCGACTCGCCAGCCGTTGCAGGTGCCGCGACGCGTCAGCCGTTGCAGGTGCCGCGACGCGTCAGCCCTCGAAGGCTCCGCGGGCGCGCTCGACCCGCGGATCGAGGTCGCCGCTCTCGGTGATCGCGCTCCGGAGCCACGTCACGTCGCCGCCCGCGAAGCGCTCCACGAGACGGACGAACTCGGCGACTGAGACGGGGTCGTCGCGCCGGTTCATGGCCCGGAACACGTCGACGACCGTGCGGTTGCCGTCGCTGCCCCGCCTGATCGCCGCGTCGACCGCGTAGAGGAGTTTCGCGCCCCGGTGGTAGTTCGCCCGGGTCCCCGCCCACGTCGACCGGTTCGCGAGCGCGGCGTCCGGGAAGTCGGGGGTGGCCGCCAGGCGCGCGCGGACGTCGGCGTCGGTGACCGGGTCGTACTGCTCGGCCATCACGCGGTAGGAGAGGTAGGTCGCGCTCGCCTCGCCGAACCAGGTCATGCCGGGCGTCAGCTCGAACGCCTGCCGGGCGTGGACGTACTCGTGGACCCAGACGCTCGCCACGTCGCCGTCCCAGAAGGCGTGCTGGGTGACGTAGCCGGCGGTCCCGTAGGTCCGGCCGTCCGACGGCAGCGCGTCGGGCGCGACGACGAGCGTGACCCGCTCGCCCGGCGGCGGGCCGAGCGAGTAGGGCCCGAGAAACCGGGCGAGAAAGCCCGCCTTCCGGCCGGGGTCGACCGCCATCCCCGCGGGCGCCGCGACCGTCAGGCGCGTCGGCCCGATCCGGACCGTCTCCCCGGCGAGGTCGCCGACCAGCGCCCACTCGCCGACGGTGACGACCCCCGCGGCGGGCCCGTCGGCCCCGCGAAGGGCCGCCGGGAGCGCCGACCGGGGCAGGTACGCCCACCCGGCGCTCGCGTTCGTCAGCCCCGGGTCGACCCCGTCGACCGCGAACTGCCGCCGCGGTCCCGTGCCGTTCGCGTACGTGACCGTTACGGCCGTCCCGTTGGCCCCGACGGCGAGGCCCGCGACGTGCCACCCGGCCGGCGGGTCCGGCGTGGCGCCGCCGGGGGCGACCCGCTCTCCCGGCCGGTCCGGCGCCGCCGTGGCGTTCTCGTCGACGTGCGCGGCGTTCGGTGCCGCCGTGGCGTCCCCGTCCCCGGGCGCGTTGCTCGGGGTCGCGAGAGCACCGGAGTCGACCGCGACGCCGACGAGCGCGGCCAGACAGAGCAGCGCGACCGCTCCGGCGGCCCGGCGTGGCGTCACCGTCGGCGCGAAAGCGGGTCGGTCCATCGGTCGGGTTCGCGGCCGGCCCCGGTCGTTCGGCGGCCCCGTCTCCGCGTCGTGGACCTCCGGGGGTCGTCGCTCGCGGGCGACGCCCCGACGTTCACCGGGGGTACCGTTCCACACCCTCCTATTCGAAACGGGGACTTAAACGTTCGAGTCCGAACGGAGCCTCACTCTTCGAGTCGCCGCTTGCCAAAGCTACTTGTCGGGTCCACAGGAAGCGACGGCCGTGCTCGACAACACCCTCGAGAAGCGCGCGGCGGAGACGCAAGCGCGCCTGGACGACCTGCGCGTCGCCGAGCGGCGCGAGATCACGGACCTCGCGGCCCTGGAGACCAGGGAGTTTCTCGACCCCGAGGAGGTCCGTGACCGGGACCGCGAGTTCGAGCCCTGCTCGGTCGGGTTCACCTGGGAGCGGGGCCGGGAGACCGTCCCGGACGACCGCCGGGCGGCGGACGCGGACGTACTGACCGGCGAGGTTTCGCCGGAACTCGCGGTCGGGCGCAACGTCTGGTTCCGGTTGCGGTTCGCGATACCCGAGTCGATGGCGGGGTACCCGGTCTTCCTCCGGTTTATCGCCCGACCGAGGGGGGGCGACGAGGAACGGGACGCCCCCCGCGTCGAGTCGCTGTGCTTCCGGGACGGCGTCCCCTGGCAGGCGTTCGACAACCGCCACGAGTCGCTCCGCCTGACCGAGGAGGCCGAGGGGGGCGAGTCGTTCGACCTGCTCGTCGAGGCCGGGACGACGACGCTGTGGGGCAACCTCGACGTCGAGGCGTTCGTCCTCCAGGCGGCCGAGATATACGCCGAGCGGCCGCGGGTCGCGGACCTCCACCGCCACGTCTCGGTCTGTACCGACCTCGCCGAGCAGTTCGACGAGGACTCGCCCAACCGCGGTCGACTGCTGAACGCGCTCGCGGAGGCGAGCCACGCGTTCCCGTTCGAGGCCGGGACGACGGACGGCGAGGCCGAGACGGCCGACCGGGAGGGCGAGACCGCGGATCGGTACCGCGAGGGGGCCGAAACCGCGCTCGAACCGCTCCGTGCGGTCGAGGAGGAGATCACGTCTGACCTGACCGGCCACGACGTCACCGCGGTCGGGCACGCGCACATCGACCTGGCGTGGCTGTGGCCGTGGTCCGAGACCGTCCGGAAGTGCGGCCGGTCGTTCTCGAACGTGCTCCGACTGCTGGACGAGTACCCCGAGTTCACGTTCACCCAGAGCCAGCCGCACCTCTACGAGTGGGTCCGCAACCGCTACCCCGAGCAGTTCGACGCGATCCGCGAGCGCGTCGACGAGGGCCGCTGGCACCCGGAAGGGGCGCTGTGGGTCGAGTCGGACGTCAACAACGTCGGATCCGAGGCGCTGGCCCGGCAGTTCCTCTACGGGAAGCGCTACTTCCGGGAGGAGTTCGACGCCGATCCGGAGGTGGCGTTCATCCCGGACGTGTTCGGCTACAGCCCGGGGCTGCCGGGCGTGGCCCGGGCCGCCGACTGCCCGTACTTCCTCACGCAGAAGATGTCCTGGAGCGAGGTCAACGACTTCCCCCACAGCACCTTCCGGTGGGAGGGGATCGACGGGTCGGAACTGCTCGCGCACTTCCCGCCGGCCGACACCTACAACGGGGAGATGACCGTCGACGAGGTGACGGAGTCGGTGTACGGCGACGCCCAGAACGACGTCGCGGACGACCGCGCGTACCTCGTCGGCATTGGCGACGGCGGCGGCGGGCCCACGCGGGAGATGGTCGAGCGGAGCCGGGTCCTCGATGACGTCGAGGCGCTCCCCGATATCGAGTGGGGGTCGCTCGCGGGCCTGTTCGACCGCCTGGCCGGCGACTGGGACGAGTACCCCGTCTGGTCGGGAGAACTCTACCTGGAGAAACACCGCGCCACCCTCACCACGCAGGCCCGGACCAAGCGCAACAACCGCGAGGGCGAGCACGCGCTCGCCGAGGCGGAACTGTGGAGTTCGCTCGCGCTCGCGCTGGCGGACGAGCCCTACCCGCACGACGACCTCGAATCGGCGTGGAAGGTGCTGCTGTTCAACCAGTTCCACGACGTCCTCCCGGGGTCGTCGGTCACGGACGTCTACACCGACGCCGACCGCGACTACGAGCGCGTGTTCGACGCGGCCGCCGACGCCCGCGAGGCCGCGCTCGACGCGCTGGTCGGCCTCACGGATCGGTCGGACCGGCTCTGTCTCACGAACCCCCTCTCGTGGTCCCGGCGGCCGACGGCGACCGTTCCGGCCGCGGACGTCGCGCTCGGTGCCGACGACGCGGACGCCGGGGCGGACGACGCCCTCGTCGCGGTCCCCGACGGGGCGGCGACGGATGGCGACGCGGACGGATCCGGCGACGCGGCCGAGTCCGGCGGCCCGGGCGACCCTCCCGACCCGCTCCCGGTCCAGCGCACGACCGCGGGACCGGCCGACGACGTCCCCGAGGGCGAGGACGCGCTCGTCGTCGACGGCCCCGCGGTGCCGGCGCTCGGGGCGACGACCGCCGCGGTCCGGGCGGCCGAGGACCCCGTCGACGACCCGTTCGAGGCCTCGACCGAACGCCTCTCGAACGGCCTGGTGACGGTCACGTTCGAGGACGACGGGACCGTCTCTGTCTACGACGAGGAGGCCGAACGGGCGGTCCTCGACGAGCCGGGGAACCGCCTCGTCTCCTACCGGGACCAGCCCCGGGCGTTCGACGCCTGGGACGTCGAGGAGGACGTCTACGCCGTCGGCGACCAGCTCCCGGCGCCGGAGTCGACGGTCGTCGAGTCGGGGCCGGTCCGGGCGACCGTCCGCCAGCGGCGCCGCTTCGGCGACTCCGAACTCGTCCAGGACGTGTCGCTGTCCCGCGGGTCGAAGCGGGTCGAGTTCCGGACCCGGGTCGAGTGGCGCGAGGACGAGCGCTTCCTGAAGGCGCACTTCCCCGCGGCGGTCCACGCGCGAAGCGCGACCTACGAGACGCACTTCGGCCACCACGAGCGCCCGACCCACGACAACACCGACTGGGACCGCGCCCGCCACGAGGAGGCCTGCGGGGCGTGGGTCGACGTCTCCGAACCGGGCTACGGCGTCGCCGTGCTGAACGACTGCAAGTACGGCTGTCACGTCGACGGGACCGACGTCTCGCTGTCGCTGCTCCGGGCGCCGAACTACCCCGACCCCGGGGCCGACCGCGGCACGCACGAGTTCACCTACGCCCTCCTGCCCCACACCGGCGGTCCGGCGGCGGTCGCCCGGGCCGCCGACGAACTCAACGCCCCGACGCGAGCGCTCCCGGCCGCTGAACCGACCGAGATCGCCCCCGTCGACGTCGACCCCGGGAACGTCGTCGTCGAGGCCGTCAAGCGCGCCGAGGACCGGCCGGACGGGCTGGTCGTCCGCCTCTACGAGTCGGCGGGCCGCCGCGCCGACGCGACGGTGTCGTTCGGCTTCCCCGTCGCGGACGCCGCCGAGACGAACCTGGTCGAGGACCGCGAGCGCGACCTCGACGCGGAGAACGGAACCGTCGAACTCGAGTTCGACCCGTTCGAGATACGAACGATCGAGATCGGGTTGTGAGATACGGGGCATCTGGCCATTTCGATCCATATATCCTTCTGTCACAGTATTTTCCGTGTATAATCCCTATATCGCTCAATAATATCAGTATTTAATAAAATTTGAGTACAAATTGGGAAAAATAGCCGTATTTTGCCCCTATATGGGTTATATATAGGTGAGAAAACGATATTTCTGCGGACGAAATCACGACGGGCGGTCAGGGGTCCGGGATTATACGGGTACATTCCGACGTTCCGGTATCGGGTGTGGTAGACCTCCCAGTACTCGTCGTGGGGCCGTGGTGTTTCGGGTCGGGTCCGCCGACAGCCGCTCGCTCCCGATACGACCCCGGGGAGGGTGCCGGGTTTTTTGTACGGTCCGGTTCACCGTTCAGGGTGATGCAAGTAACGGTACTCACGGAGGACCTGGAGTTCGAGACGGTGGAGCGCGAGCGTCCCACGCCCGGGAGCGACGAGGTGCTCGTCGCGATGCGGGAGGTCGGGATCTGCAAGTCGGACGTCCACTACTGGGAGCACGGCCGTATCGGCGACTACGTCGTCGAGGGCCCGCTGGTGCTGGGTCACGAGAGCGCGGGCGAGGTCGCGGCGGTCGGCGACGACGTCGAGGGCGTCGAGCCGGGCGACCGCGTCGCCGTCGAGCCGGGCATCCCCTGCGGGGAGTGCGAGCACTGCCGGCGCGGGGAGTACAACCTCTGTCCGAACGTCGAGTTCATGGCGACCCCGCCGGACGACGGGGCGTTCGCGGAGTACGTCGCCTGGCCGGCGAACCTCGTCCACGTCCTGCCCGAGAACGTCTCGCTCCGCGAGGGCGCGCTGTGCGAGCCGTTCGGCGTCGGGCTGCACGCCACGCGACGGGGGTCGGTCGGCCACGGCGACACGGTCGCCATCCTCGGCGCCGGGACGATCGGGTCGGTCACGATGGAGGCCGCGAAGGCCGCCGGCGCCACCGACCTCGTCGTCGGGGACGTGGTCGACAGCAAGCTCGAACGCGCGGCCGACGCCGGCGCCGACGAGACGGTCGACGTGAGAGAGCGGGACTTCGCCGCGGTCGTCGACGAGTACACCGACGGGCGCGGGGCCGACGTCGTCTTCGAGGCGACGGACTCCCGACCCGACGTCGAGGCGCTGGTCGACGCCGCCCGCCGCGGCGGGACGGTCGTCATGATCGGCCTCGCCGACGAGGCGACCGTCGACGTCGACGCGCTCGAAGTCATCACGAACGAGATCGACGTCCTCGGGTCGTTCCGGGACGCGAACCGGTACGGTCCCGCGGTCGACCTGCTCGCCAACGGGGACGTCGACATCGACCGGATCGCCGACTTCACCGCGTCGCTCGACGAGGTGCAGGCGGCCTTCGAGCGCGCCCGCGACGACGACGACGTGATCAAGGGCATGATCTCGATGGGGGAATAGCGCCGTCGATCGCTGCACTGCGCCCGACCCTTTGGCCCGACGGCCGCGCCGGTTACTTCCCGGCCGCGTCGGCCGACGGCCGCGCCGGTCACGCTCCCGGTCGTCGACGGGACTCGGCGGCCTCAGGCGGTCGACGGGTCGATCGACAGCAGGTCTTCGAGCGACTCGACCACGAACGTCGGCTCCGGCTCGCCGTCGGGCTGGTCGTCGTCCCTGACGAGCAGCGCCGCGTCGGCCCCGGCGCGGTCCGCGGTCGCGACGTCAGAGCGGCGGTCGCCGACGAACAGGCCGTCGGCCGGGTCGGTCCCGAGCGCGTCCAGCGCGGCCTCCAGGTAGTGGGGGTCCGGCTTCATCAGGTCGTACCCGGCGAGGGTCGGCCGCCGGCCGACCGCCGTCGTGAGGTGGCCCCCCCAGTCGAAGTGGTTGCGGACGAACCGCACCGTCCCGTGGCGGTTGTTGCTGACGACCGCCAGGTCCGCCCGGTCGGCCAGCGTCGACAGGGCGTCGACGTCGTCGAACGGGACGCGCTCGCCGGCCCGGATCCGGTCGTTTTCGAGGGCCGTCGCGGCGTGCTCCCGGTAGCCCCAGTACGGGTCAGCGGGGACGCCGAGGCGCTCGCAGACCCGGCGGGCCGTCCCGGCGTCGTCCGGGTCTACGAGAGCGGCCGGCGGGTCGTCGGTCTCGACGCCGAAGTCCGCGAGCGATTCGACCGTGGCCCGCCGGTAGACCGCGGGGTCCGTGTGGTACCCGGTGAGCAACACGCCGTCGAGGTCGAAGACGAGAGCGTCGTACACGAGCGCCAGGTCGTGGCTCCGCCGCAGTAGGCGTTGCGGAGTAGGCTCGCTGCCGGGTCGTAGTCCGGCGCGCACGGAGGAGAGATCGCGACGCTCGCGGTGGCTCCCAAAGAAATTTTACGGGAGCGGGAGAACGTACGGCTGGTAAGTCATGATGCTGGAAGACCTGCGGTCCGACGTGTACGAAACCCTGATGGCCCTCCCGGAGAACGACCTCGTCAGAGGGACGAGCGGGAACGTCAGCGGGCGGGAGGGCGACCACGTCGTCATCAAACCGAGCGGCGTCGCGTACGACGAGCTGTCGCCCGAGAACCTCGTGGTCGTCGACGTGGACGGCGAGGTGGTCGAGGGCGACCTCAAGCCGTCGGTCGACACGGGCGCACACCTGCACATCTACCGCGAGAACGAGGAGCTCGGCGGCATCATTCACACGCACTCGACGTACGCGACGGCGTTCGCGGCGGCCGGTCGGGAGATCCCGGTCTACGTGACGGAACTGGCGGACGCGTTCGGGGAGTCGATCCCCGTCTCGTCGTACGTCCCGCCGGGCACCGAGGCGATCGGCGAGGAGTTCGCCGAACACACCTCCGACGGGAAGTTCCAGGGCCTGCTGATGAAAAACCACGGCCTGTTCGCGGCGGGCGATACGCCCGGCGCCGCCCTCAAGGCCGCGCTCCACATCGAGCACAGCGCGAAGATCTCCTCGATCGCCGAGGACCTGGGCGCGCCCGAGGAGATCCCGGCCGAGGAGGCCCGGCGGCTCAACCGCGAGTACCTGGAGGGGTACGGACAGGAGTGATCGCCATGAACGGAGAATACCTACTCGGAACGGACATCGGCACGCACGGCACAAAGACGGTCCTCGTCTCGTCGGAGGGCGAGGTGCTCGGTTCCGGCCAGGCCGACTACGAGGTCGAACAGCCCGAGCCGTCCTGGGCCCAGCAGTGGCCCGACGTCTGGGTCGAGGCGACCTACGACTCCGTGCGGGACGCCGTTGAGAGCGCCGACGTCGACCCCGCCGAGGTCCGCGGGATCAGCATCAGTAGCCTCTACGGCGGCGCGGGCGTCCCGATAGACGACGACGGCGAGCCGCTCTACCCCTGCCTCATCTGGATGGACCGGCGGGCGACCGACCAGGTCGAGTGGGTCGAGGAGAACGTCGACCTCGATCGGCTTTTCGAGATCACCGGCAACTACGTCGACTCCTACTTCGGGTACACCAAGATCCTCTGGCTGCGGGACGAGGAGCCCGAGGTGTTCGAGGCGACCGAGAACTTCGTCCCGCCGAACAACTACGTCGAGTACGTCATGACCGGGGAACTGGCGGTCGATTACTCCTCTGCGGGCAACGTCGGCGGCGTCTTCGACATCGAGGCCCTGGAGTGGTCCGAGGAGGCCTGCGAGATGCTCGGCGTCCCGGTCGAGAAGTTCCCCGAGCGGCTGGTGCCCTCCGAGGAGGTCGTCGGCGACCTGACCGCCGAGGCGGCCGAGCGGTGCGGGCTCGAAGCCGGGACGCCGGTCCTGGCCGGCGGCGTCGACGCGCCGATGGCCACGCTGGCTGCGGGGGCGTTCGAGCGCGGCGACAACGTGAGCATGATGGGCACCTCCACCTGCTGGGGGACCATCCACGACGGCGACGGGCTCGCGAAGGAGCTCGTCTCGATGCCCCACGTCGCCAACTGCGAGGAGAAGGTGTACACCTTCGGCGGCTCGGCGACGACCGGCGGGCTCATCGAGTGGTTCAAAGACGAGTTCGGGACGGCCGAGGAGCAGGCCGCCGAACTCGCCGAGGTCGACGTCTTCGAACTGCTGAACATGAAGGCCGAGGAGGTCCCGCCCGGGTCGGAGGGGCTCGTGGCGCTGCCGTACTTCAAGGGCGAGCGCTCGCCGATCTGGGACCCCGACTCCCGGGGCATGTTCATGGGCCTGACGCTGTACCACGAGAAAAAACACCTCTACCGCGCGCTCATGGAGGCCGGCGGGTACAGCCTCAGGCACAACGTCGAAGTCGCGAAAGACATCGGCATCCCGCTGGACGACGAGACCAGCGTCGTCGGCGGCGTCTCGAACTCGGAGCTGTGGATGGAGATCCTCTCGGACGTCACCGGCCGGAGGATGACCGTGCCGGCCGGCGGCGTCGGCGCGCCGCTGGGCGACGCGCTGCTCGTCGGCGTCGGGACGGGTCTGTTCGACGACTACGACGCGATCCGTGAGTGGACCGCGACCGGCGAGGTGTACACGCCCGACGACGAACACACCGAGACCTACGACGAGTACTACGAGATCTACAAGGAGCTCTACGAGAACACCAGCGAGCAGATGCACAAGCTGTCCCGGCTGTAGCGGGACCGGGCCACCGGTTGACCCTTTTCCCGCGTCCGCGCGGTAGTCACGCCGCGCCGGTTGGCCATTCTCTCGCGCCGGCGGGATAGGTCGTCCTGTCGCAGTTCGCCTGCGTCCGGCACGATAGTCTCACCCTACCGGAGTCGTGTCGCCGCCGCGCTCGTCGGTCAGTCGGCCCCGAGCAGGAGGACCGCGACGCCGGCGGGAGAGAGATCGACCGACGCCGTCCCCCCCCCGAGAGCGGTTCGGCGAACGTCTCCCGCTCGAATCCGTCGCGGTCCCAGTCGTGGGCGACGAACGGGTCCCCGTCGACGGCGTCGAACCGCGTCACCTCGACCGGTCCGGTCGCGTCCTCGCCGTAGTCGACGGCGACCGTCGCGGCGTCGCAAAGCGACCCGTTGACGGGCCGGGGCGCCAGCGTGCACGACCACCGACCGATTTTTATCGCTGGTGAGTGTATCCGCCGACACAGCCATGCCATCTCTGCCACACGATACGGACTTCGACGACCTCGAACTCTGGCTCGTCACCGGGAGCCAGCACCTCTACGGCGACGAGGTGCTGGCGACCGTCGCCGACCACGCCGAGACCGTCGCCGACCACCTCTCCGCGTCGGACCGGATCCCGGTCGACGTCGTGGACACGTCCGTCGTCACGTCTGCCGCGGCGGCCGCGGACGTCGTCGACGAGGCGAACGCGGCCGATAGCTGCGTCGGCGTCGTCGCCTGGATGCACACCTTCTCGCCGGCGAAGATGTGGATCCGCGGGCTCCAGTCGCTGGACAAACCCCTCGCGCACCTCCACACGCAGTTCAACGAGGACCTGCCGTGGTCGTCGATCGACATGGAGTTCATGAACACGAACCAGTCGGCCCACGGGGGGCGGGAGTTCGGGCACATGGCGACCCGGCTCGGGCTGAACCGGAAAGTCGTCGTCGGCCACTGGGAGGACGAGTCCGTCCTCGCGGACCTGGGGGCCTGGGCGCGGGCCGCCTGCGCCTGGCACGACCTCCAGGGCGCGACGTTCGCCCGGTTCGGGGACAACATGCGCGACGTGGCCGTCACCGAGGGCGACAAGGTCGAAGCCGAGATGACGTTCGGCGCGACGGTCAGCGGGTACGGCCTCGGCGACCTCGTCGACTACGTCGACGCCGTGACCGAGGCGGAGATAGACGACCTCGTCGAGACCTACGAGCGGGAGTACGAGGTCGCACCGGACCTCCAGGAGGGCGGCGAGCAGCGCGACTCGCTCCGGGAGGCGGCCCGCATCGAACTCGGGATCCGGGCGTTCCTCGAGGACGGCGAGTTCAAGGGGTTCACGACGACGTTCGAGAACCTGACCGGGCTGGAACAGCTCCCCGGCCTCGCCGTCCAGCGGCTCATGGCCGACGGCTACGGCTTCGGCCCGGAGGGCGACTGGAAGACCGCCATGCTGACGCGGGCGATGAAGGTGATGGGCCGCGGGCTGGACGGGGGCACCTCGCTCATGGAGCACTACACGTACGACCTCGGGCCCGACGAACAGCAGGTGCTCGGCGCGCACATGCTGGAGATCTGCGAGTCGATCGCCGACGGGCAGCCCCGGATCGAGGTCCACCCGCTCGACATCGGGGGCAAGGCCGACCCGGTGCGGTCGGTCTTCGACGCCGAGCCCGGGCCGGCCGTGAACGCGACCGTCGTGGACACGGGCGACCGCTTCCGGATGGTCGTCAACGACGTCGAGACGGTCGAACCGGACGAACCGCTCCCCGAACTCCCGGTCGCGCGGGCGGTCTGGAAGCCCGAGCCCGACTTCGAGACGGCCATCGGGGCGTGGATCCGCGCCGGCGGCGCCCACCACACCGGCTACAGCCGGGCCGTCACGGCCGAGCACCTCCGGGACTTCGCGGACATCGCCGACGTCGAGTTCCTCCACGTCGACGCCGACACCGAGATCGACGAGTTCCGGAACGAACTCCGGTGGAACGACGTCAGCTACCGCCTCGACGGGCTGTAACGGGCGGACTCAGAGCATTTCTTCGAGCGGGTCCAGCGGTTGCCAGTCGAGATACAGCGCGACCGCCAGGAACAGCAGGAACGAACACTGGATCACGAGCGTGACGATGGAGATCACCCACCCGGCGGACCCCGGTTTCTGGAGGACGAACAGAAACGCCGTCAGTAGCGCGAAAAACGAGAAGATGACCAGCAGAAACCGGAACACCATCTTGCTCAGGCTCATACCCAAACGTCCGGGAACAGCGGCAAATACCTACCGGTCGGGAGTACCGACCGCACCGACGGCACGGCGGACGCCGACCTGCTGACCGAGACGCCAGCGTCGGCCTACCTGCCGACCGAGACGCCGACGACCGACGACGGCGGGACTTCCACCGTGCAGCCGTCCCCGTCGGCGTCGACCGCCAGCTCCTCGGGCGCAAACGCCGTCGCGTTCTCCTTCGTGGAGTACTCCCGGGGGCCCTGGTCGCGGAACAGGACCGTCCCCGACGCATCCGAGACCGTCCCGTCGAGGTCGATCTCGACGGTCTCGGCGGCGTCGATCCGCCGGTTCGATGCGGTGACGTACACGTCGCCGTCGTCGTCGACGGACGCCGAGGCCGAGACCAGCGGCACGTCGTGTTCCTCCCCCTCGAAGAACTTCTTCTCGGCGCGGACGGTCGTCTCGACCGCGGTGTTCCCCGCGTGCTCCCGGTAGAGGTCGAAGACGTGGTAGGTGGGCGTGGCCCAGGCGTCGTCCTCGTCGGTCTGGACGAGACACTGGAGGACGTTCACGGTCTGGGCGATGTTCGCCATCGAGACGACGTCGGCGCGGTCGTGGACGATGTCGAAGACGCCGGCGGCGGTGAGCGCGTCGCGGACGGTGTTGTCCTGTTCGAGGCCGTTAGCCGGGGTCGCCTGCGGGTGCCAGACGCCCCACTCGTCGAGGATGATCCCGACGTCCTCGGCCGGGACGTACCGCGAGATCGTCTCGGCCGCGCTGTCGATGTCGTCGGCGACCTTCCGGGCCCGGGCGAATATCCGGTAGTGCTGGTCGTCGGAGAACTCGACGTCGTCGCCGGCCTGGTAGTAGCGGTGGACCGAGAAGTGGTCGAGCAGCGTGTACGGCGACCCCATCCCGAGGAACGTGCCGGGGCCGAACTTCATCCCGTCGTCGAGGCGGTCGAAGAAGGCGTCGTTCCACTCCTCGGTGATGTGCCCGCAGGCGATGAACTCCGCCGACCCGGGGTTGTGGTGGTCGTCGAACCCGCCCAGGTAGTTCGCGAACCGGCGGTACTCGTCGGCGTACTCGTCGGGCACGAACCGGCCGCCACACCCCCAGTTCTCGTTGCCGATCCCCCAGTAGGTGACGTCGTAGGGCTCCTCGTGCCCGTTCTCGACGCGCCGGGCGGCGACGTCCGACTCGTCGCCGGGCGCGTTGCAGTACTCGATCCAGTCGAGCGCCTCGTCCGGCGTCCCCGTCCCGACGTTGACCGCGATGTACGGCTCGGCGTCGAGCATGTCACAGAGCCGGAGGAACTCGTCGGTCCCGAAATCGTTCGGGTCGAAGAACTCCTGTTTCCGGCCCTGGGCCCACCACAGGTTCCGCCGGGTGGGACGCTCCTCTCGGGGGCCAACCCCGTCCTCCCAGTGGTAATCGTCGGCGAAACAGCCGCCAGGCCACCGCAGCACCGGGATCCCCAGGTCCCGGAGTAACTCGACGGTGTCTGTCCTGATCCCGTCGCTCGTCTCGACCCGGTCGTCGTCGCCGACCCAGATCCCGCCGTAGACGCACCGTCCGAGGTGCTCGGCGAAGTGGCCGTAGACGTTCTCCGAGATCCGGTCGATGGACTCGTCGCTGTAGACGCTGACCTCCGATGCCATACGATCCGGGTTCTGCTACCAGTATATAATTGTTGTGGTGTCGGCGCCGGACTGGTGCACTCGGGGGGCAGATCGTTCCCGGGGTTGTCGCCGCGGGCGGGACCGCTCGTTCCACGGGTCGTCGCCAGTTCGAGGCTGATCGTTCCCGGGGCCGTCGGCGATCTGCCCCGACATTTCGCCCCCGTTGTCGGCACGGTATCGGCGACAGACGGCAGCGCGGACCGCTCTCGAACGCGAATCCCGGTCGGAATTCCGACAGGTGTCGGGGCGGTCGTCGCGAAGTAATTTAACGCAGTCCTCGTTCGATAACGATCTGCGTTCGACGCCGGCCGCCTCCTGCCCGCTCCGACATCACGACCGCAGGCAGCGGATCCGTTCGGGTCTGGTACAGGGCCCTCGGTCCCACAGGCCGGACGTTACGCCCCGCTACCCTTCGTTCTCCCCGCCTCCCCACTGGTCACGGTATCTGTGAACGATCAGGTCCCGACCCGTCCCTCCGCACCGGCCGTCCACTGTGGGGTGTTCAATCACTTCTCGCCAGCGAGTCCTGTTTTTCATGAATGTTACTGCAAGTAAGCATAGAACCGACGCAGACCGTCCGATACCCGGATATTCGGCGTCGCGTTCAATTACTTTTCGCCATCGAAGACCGCCCCCAAATCCGGCTGTCGACCCGCACACGCCCCGGTACCGGGGGAAGACACGAATGAACGGGCTCCGTGACACCGTCGACACGCCACCCGAGATTACAGTGTTGGATTTGTAATCCAACAGTCCGCCGAAGCCATTACGAACATACGTCTGTAATCCGGGCAGGTCGTCGCGCAGGTGGCGGATCGCCGACCGCTTCTCCGGTTCGGTGTATCTTCCCAGTGGCGTGGTGTGACAGTCAGTCACCCCAACCGACCGATCGGCTGGTTTCCCGGGGAGCGGTGGGCGAGGACGAGCGGGTCAGCAACCGGAACGCACCGCGAACCACTCTCTTCTCACCTCGCGTCCGGGGAATGGGCGTCTCGGGCTCCGCCCGGGAATCGGCCCCGTTCGTCGGTTGTCTCGGGGATACGACGACCGAGGGACAGGCCAGTTCAGCGATGGCCGGCCACGAGTACGCTGCCAGCTGATGCGTCCGTAGCGAAGTGATTGAACACGGGGTTCGAGCGGGGTGGACCGGCCGATATAGGAAGTGTTTTGGTGCGAGTACCCGACAGCATAGGCGATGTCTCAACGGCGTTCGCTGTCGATAGAGGACGTGCAGATCGACGACGACTTCTGGAGTCCGCGCATCGAGACCAACAGGACGGAGACGGTCGAATACCAGTACGAGCAACTGGAGGCCAGCGGCTGTCTCGACAACTTCCGGCGCGCCGCGGCGGGGGAGGAGGGGGGCTTCCAGGGGATGTGGTTCGCCGACTCGGACGCGTACAAGTGGCTCGAAGCGGCCAGCTACGTCCTCGCGACGACCGACGACCCCGACCTCGAACGGCGGGTCGACGAGGTGATCGAACTCGTCGCCGCCGCCCAGGAGCCCGACGGCTACCTCGACACGTACTTCGCGCTGGAGGAGCCCGACGGCCGGTGGACGAACCTCAACACGATGCACGAGCTGTACTGCGCGGGGCACCTGATCGAGGCGGCCGTCGCCCACCACCGCGCGACGGGGAAGCGCTCGCTGCTCGACGTCGCGGTCCGGCTCGCCGACCACGTCGACGACGTGTTCGGCGACGAGGTCGACGGCGCGCCGGGTCACCAGGAGATCGAACTCGCCCTGATACGCCTCGCCGACGTCACCGGCGAGGACCGGTACGTCGACCTCGCGAAGTACTTCGTGGACGTCCGGGGGCACGACGACGGGTTCGCGGCGGAGTTCGAGAACGTCGAGGAGATCGCCGGGTACGACCCGGACCACGAAGACCTGGGGATCGCCGGCGGCGCGCGCGCGGTGTTTTTCGAGGACGGCGAGTACGACGGGAGCTACGCCCAGGCCCACGCCCCGCTCCGGGAACAGGACGCCGTCGAGGGCCACGCCGTCCGGGCGATGTACTACTTCGCCGGCGCGACCGACGTGGCCGCCGAAACGGGAGACGACGACCTCGTCGCGCACCTCGAATCCCTCTGGGAGAACATGACGCGAAAGCGGATGTACGTCACGGGCGGGATCGGGTCCCAGCACCACGGCGAGCGCTTCAGCACCGATTACGACCTGCCGAACGACACGGCGTACGCCGAGACCTGCGCCGCGATCGGGTCTATCTTCTGGAGCCAGCGGCTGTTCGAGATCACCGGCGACGCGCGGTACGCCGACCTGATCGAGCGCACCCTCTACAACGCGGTGCTGGTCGGCGTCTCCCTCGACGGCACCGAGTTCTTCTACGACAACGTGCTCGAGAGCGACGGGAGTCACCGCCGCGAGGAGTGGTTCGACTGCGCGTGTTGCCCCCCGAACGTCGCGCGACTGCTCGCGTCGCTCGAACGCTACCTGTACGCCGTCGACGACCGCGGGCTCTCCGTCAACCAGTACGTCGCCGGCACGGCGACGCCGACGGTCGACGGCACCGACGTCGAGGTGACCCAGTCGACGGAGTATCCGTGGGACGAGTCGGTGACGATTGACGTCGACGCCGCGGAGCCGACGGCTTTCGCCCTCCGGCTCCGGGTCCCCGGCTGGTGTGACGACGCCACGGTCGAAGTGAACGGCGACCCGGTCGGCGCCGACGCCGACGACGGGTACGTCGTACTCGACCGCGAGTGGGACGACGACCGCGTCGTCGCGACGTTCGAACAGCCGGTCAGGGTAGTCGCCTGTCACCCCGCGGTCGAGGCCAACGCCGGCCGGGTCGCGCTCGCCCGCGGCCCCATCGTGTACTGCCTGGAACAGACAGACAACGACCGCCCGCTCCACCAGTACGCCGTCGACCCGGACGCGGATTTCGAGGCGGCCCGGCGGGACGACCTGCTCGGGGGCGTGGTCGAACTCGACGGGGAGGCGACCGTCCCGTCGCTCGACGGCTGGGACGACGCCCTCTACCGGCCGGCCGAGGAGACGTCGGGGACGACCGGCACGGTCACCGCCGTCCCCTACTACGCGTGGGGCAACCGCGACCCGGGAGCGATGCGAGTCTGGTTGCGCGAAGCGTGACCGGGCGACGTCTGCCGCCGGCGACGAGGCGCGCCTGACGCGACCCGCCCGACGCGGGGGTCCCCTTCCGACTCGCGCTCGAAGGCGGCTCGCGGTTCGTCGACCCCGGGGACCCGTTCCAGGTCGACCGCCGGGTCGCAGTCCTCCGTCCCCCCCGTCGGTCCCCCTCCGATGGCGAAAGACTTGGCGTCACAGAAGGCTCGCCGTCCCTCGTTGCCGAGCGGGGTCCGTCGATATCACGTCCTGCTTCCCCCGTCCAGACCACGCTGAATCAGCAGATCGAACTCGTTCTCGTCTTTTCAACCTTTTTTAGACGGAGAAGATATCGATAACGTCTATCGATATAGTCTTGAGAGATGAATGTGTGTATTCTGGTTCGATATGGTTAGATAGTGGGCGAATACGGGACTGTCGACCGTCGACTGCCAGTACTCTATATCTTTACTCGGTCTCGTGTATCTATTTTTCAGGGGTGGGCCGGCCTGGACGCTCGCCTTCGGACGGGTCGCTGTAACAATTCACCGGCACGACCGCACGGGGTCGTACGGTCGATCCGGTACTGAGTCACGGCGATCCGTATCACGGGAGAAGCCCGTCGGGCCTGTGTTTCCCCGTCGCGGGGACCAGCGGAGGGACCCGTGAGGGGAGCAGTCGGCAGACGCTATGCAGCGGTTGGGACCGGCGAACGGCGGCAGGCACAGTCGGACGGGGGTGGGGACGGTCAGACGGCGACCGGGGCAACCGCGCTCGACACCGGGACGGCCGCCCGGCGAGGGGACGGCTCAGTCGACCTCTCGCACGGGGATCGACGCCCGGTCGCCGTCGAGACCGTCTGTGGCGGCCGCGATCTCGACCTCGCCGGCGTCGCGGGCGGCCTGTACGACGGCGAAGCAGGTCCCGTGGAAGGCAGACCGCGACGACCCGACGAAGGGCTCGTCGCTGTCGAGGTCCCCGTTGTCGACGCCTGCGATCTCGCCGGCGCCGGCCACGTCGAAGTCGACCTCGTGGCTCGCGCGCGGCACCCGGGTTCCGTCCTCGTCGACGACCGTCGCCTCCGCGTAGACGAGGTCGCGGCCGTCGGCGGCGAGCGCCTCGCGGTCAAGGTCGAGTTCGACCCGATCGGGCTCGCCCGCCGTCTCGAGCTCGTGCGTGGCGACGACCTCGCCGTCCTCGGTGGCCTCCGCGCGGAGCGTCCCCGACTCGTAGGGGACGTACCACTCGATCATCCCGTCTGGGTTGTCCGCGAGGTCCTGGGCGCCGAGCCACTCGTCGTTCAGGTAGAGATCGACCGTCTCGGCGTTCGTGAACGTGAACACGTGGACGAAGTCGCGCTTGTCCTCGCGATCGGGGAACGTCCAGTGCTCGCCGAGGGCGGGCCAGCTCCAGCTCGGCCGGCCGTCGGGCCGCTCGCGGTCGCGGTCCTCCGCGGCGATCTGGACCATCGGCTCGTCGGACCAGACGCTCTCGTGGAACCCGGTCTCGGGCTTGGGAACGGCGCAGGTGTCGAACATACCGGTCGCCCACCCCTTGTTTGGCCACTCGCGGGACTCGCCGAGGTAGTCGATCCCCGACCAGATGAACTGACCGGCGACGTAGTCGTTCTCGGCCACGGCGAACCAGGGGTTCTCGGGCACGAACGCGAGGTCCTCGTCGCCGCCGCCGAGGAAGTAGGGCTTGCACTCCGAGCCCACGACCGGCTTGTCGACGCACTCGCGGAGGTCGTCATACCACGGCTCGCAGTAGTTACAGGAGACGACGTCGACGTGCTCGGAGGTGGCCGCGAGGTTGTCGACGATGTCCGCGGCGTCCTCGCCCCAGGGCGGGTTGCCGTAGGTGACCGGCCGCGTCGGGTCGAGTTCACTCGTCGCCTCCGAGAGCATCGCGAGGTCCTCGAGCATCTGATCGCCGGCCTGGTCGTAGATCTCGTTGCCGACGCTCCAGCAGACGACCGAGGGGTGGTTGCGGTCCCGGCGCACCATCGCCGCGAGGTCCTCGCGCCACCACTCGTCGAAGAAGCGGTCGGTCCCCTCGTGGCGCCACTTGTCGAAGGCCTCGTCGATGACGAGAAAGCCCATCCGGTCGGCGAGGTCGAGCAGTTCGGTCTGTGGCGGGTTGTGGGCGGTCCGGATCGCGTTGCAGCCGATCTCCTGGAGGGCTTCCAGCCGCCGTTCGAGCGCTCGCTCGGGGACGGCGGCGCCCAGCGCGCCCGCGTCGTGGTGGAGGTTGACGCCGGTCAGCGTGACCCCCTCGCCGTTGAGGAAAAAGCCCTCGTCGGCCGTCCACTCGAAGGTCCGGATCCCGAACGGCGTCACGTAGTCGTCGACCGGTTCGGCGTCGCCGCCGTCCGCCCGGTGGACGACGCTCCGGACGGCGTACTGCGTGGGGTCCTCGACCGACCAGCGCTCCGGGTCCTCGACGGTGAGCGTCTGGTCGACGGTCGTCTCGGCTCCCGCGCCGACGTCGAGCGGCGTCTCCGCGGTGGCGACGACCTTCCCGTCGGGGTCGAGGACGACCGTTTCGAGCCGCCCGGTCGCCGCGTCGTCGGCGGCGTTGCGGAGTTCGGTCGCGACCTCGACCCGGGCACTGCGGTCGGTCACAGCGGGCGTCCGGATGTCCGTCCCCCACGGGACGACGTGGAGCGCCGCCGTCTCGACGAGTTCGACGTCGCGGTAGATCCCCGACCCGGTGTACCACCGGCAGTGGGGGTACTCGTCGTTGTCGGCCCGGACCGCGAGCGTCTCGCCGCCCGCGTCCGCGTCGGCGTCGCCACCCGAGAGGTCGTAGTGGAAGCTCGTGTACCCGTTGGGCCGGTTGCCGGCGTGCTCGCCGTCGACGTAGACGTCGCTGTCGCGGTAGACCCCGCCGAAGCGGAGATAGACCTGGTCGCCGTCGACGTCGTCGGGGAGGTCGCGGCGGTACCACCCGATCCCGCCCGGCGCGAAGCCCTGCTGCTGGTCTCCCGGGTTGTCCTCGTCCCACGGGCCCTCGATGCTCCAGTCGTGGGGGACCTCGAC
>JBDGST010000166.1:0-25541 GCA_042217365.1 Haloarculaceae archaeon | reverse complement strand
TCTCGCCCATCAGCGGCCCCATGATGGCGCCGACCTGCGCGTCGCTGTCGTGTTTGAGCGCGTTGTAGAGGGCGTCGACCTCCGCGGTCTCCTCGATGCGCTCGCGTACGTCCTCGTCCATTGCCGGCGTGTTCGCCGCGGCCCTTCAAAACGCCGTTGGGTTCGATCGGGGCAGGGCATCCGACGGCGGAGTACCGTGCGGTCGGTGGGGCTAAGTACGGTTCTCCGCAAGGGTCGGGCATGCGGCTGGCCGTCGCGACGGACGCGGAGACGTTCGAGCGGATGGTGGACCCGCTCGCGGAGCGGGGCATCGAGGTCGAGTCCGTCCGGACGCGCGAGCGGACGATCCCGCTCGACGAGAGTCCCTGGGGCGCGTTCGACGCCGGGTTCGTCTACCCGCCGCGGCTCATGGAAGGGGCGGTCGCCGACGCGCACCTCGACGTCCCGTGGGTGAACGACCGCGGGGCGGTCCTGCGCTCGCGGAACAAGGCGGGCGTCATCGCGCGTCTCGCCCGCGCCGGCGTGCCGGTCCCGGCGACGGAGATGGTTTCGAACCCCGTCGACGAGGCCGACCTCGTCCCGGCCTACGAACGGTTCGACCCGCCGGTGGTCGTCAAGCCCAACTCCACGACCCGCGGGGTCGGCGTGGCGAAGGCGGCCGACCTGGACTCGTTTCTCGGCGTCGTCGACTACCTCGACCTGGTCCACGACTTCCAGGCCACCGGCGACAAGTCGTTCCTCGTCCAGGAGTACCTCCCCGGGGCGACCGACTACCGGGTCATGGTGCTCGACGGCGAGTACGTCGGCGCGGTCGAGCGGCGCCTCCCCGACGACGCGCTGGCGGCCGGCCAGTGGAAGCACAACGTCCACCGCGGCGCGACCGCCCGGCGGGTCGACCTCGACCCGGAACTGCGCGCGCTCGCCGAGCGGACCGCCGACGCCCTCGACGTCCCGTTCCTCGGGGTGGACCTCCTCGTGACCGACGACCGCGCGGTCGTCAACGAGACGAACGCCCGCCCGACCATCGACGACGCCGGGAAGTACGTCGACGGCTTCTGGGACGACCTCGCGGCACTCGTCAGGCGCACGGTCGACGGCGGGAACGAGTAGCCGGCAGTCGACGGCGGGAACGAGTAGCGGGCGGCCGACCGGTACTTGCTCCCTCGTCGGCCGCCTGTTACTCCGCCGTGACGTCGGCGGCGACTCGTTCGAGCGTCTCGAACTCGCCGTCGGAGTAGGCGATGACCCGCACGTCGGACAGCGTCTCGGGGTCGTACTCCCGCACCGCCTCGCAGACGACGCGGGCGCCCTCCTCGAAAGAGAACCCCGCGGAGCCCGTGCCCAGAACCGGGAGGACCGCGGACTCACAGCCCAGCTCGTCGGCGGCCGACAGGGCGTTGTGGGTCGCCGTGGCGATAGAGTCGCGGGTCGCCCGGCCGTCACCGTAGTGGGGCATCGCCGCGGCGTGGATCACGTGCTCGGCGTCCAGTTCGTAGGCGCCGGTGACCGCGACCTCGCCGAGTTCGACCGGCCCCTTCGAGACCGCTTCCTCGTTTATCGGCCCGCCGGCCGCGTCGCGGAGCGCGCCGGCGACCCCGCTCCCCATCCTGAGACTCGTCCCGGCCGCGTTGACCAGTGCGTCGGCCCGCTGCTGGGCGATGTCGCCCTGGACGGTCGTGAACTCCATACGTTCATCTTCGATAGGGACGGTCCTAAATCCGACGGCGGTCGGGAGCAGTCGACCCGCGACGACACGGCGGCGCGGCGGATCAGTGGTTCTGGATGGCGTCGATGACCATCGCGGCGGCGACGATCGGCTCTTTCGGGACGGTCGAGGAGTCGTCTATCGTGACGTCGTACCGGTCGCGGATCGACCAGTGTCCCTCGATCCGGCCGACGTGGCCGCCGCTGGCGTCGGTGATCTCGTACTCGTGGGGGAGCAGTGTACCGAACGGGACGTAGTGGCGGATCAGCGTGTAGACGGCGCCCCGGGAGTTCAACTCCGCCAGTTTCGAGCCGTCCTCGGCGTCCCGGATCGTCCACGTGTCCTGGAGAATCGAGAAGTCGTTGTCGAGCACGACCAGTTCCTCGCCGGTCCGGTCGTCCGAGAGGACGTAGTTGCCGGCGACGTCGACGATCCCGGTGGCCTTCACCGTGAACACGTCGTTACCGTCCCCGTCGACGAACGGGAACTCCTCGCCCATCCTGAACAGCTTCTGTTTCCCCCGGAGGACGACGTTCCCCGCCGAGTCGGTCGCACTCCTGTCCGCTGAACCGCTCGGGTTCGACCGGGTCAGTCCAGGTGGGCCTGCTCGAACGGGCGCGGCGGCAACAGGAGGTCTTCGAGGTCGGGCATGTGCTTGACGTTGTAGACGACTTTCAGTTCGTCGGTGGTCGGGACGCCGTTACAGGAGAGTTCGATCCCCCGGTCGACGACCTCCTGTGGGAGGACGTGGTTGACGGGCGTCGAGAGGTCGCCCTCCAGCACGAGGACGGCGCAGTTGGCGCAGGCCCCGCCCCGGCAGGCGAACGGCCACGCGAAATCGTGGCGCTCGGCGGCCTCGAGTAGCGACTCGCGAGGCTCGGCGCGGAACTCGCCGTAGTCCGCGGCGTCGAGGTCCGCCGCGGCCGCCTTCCCGAAGAGGTCCGGGTCGTCGACGTCCCAGCCGTACTCGTGTACCACCTCGTAGTCGAGGTACTCGACGCGGGTCTCGCGGAACTCGCCGGGGACGTCGGGGTCGGGCCCGGAGTCGACGCCCCCGGTCGCGCCGGGGGGACCGCCGTCGGCGCCATCGACGCCGCCGGGGAGCGCGTCCTCGGCCGAGTCCGCGGTGATCTCGTCGTAGGCGGCCCTGACACGGCGGAACTCTCGGACTGACCCGCCCTGGTCGGGGTGTGCCTCTTTGACCCGGCGGCGATAGGCCGCCTTGATCTCGTCCGGGTCGGCACCGGGTTCGACGCCCAGCACCTCGAACGGGGACTCCACGGTCTCTCTAGCCGCATTGCGATCATAAACCTTCTCCCGGTGGGGGGTCGTCCGTCCGCCGCCGAACGGCGCCGCCGGTGCGTCCGGCCGCCGGTCACCGCGTCAGGTCGAGCGTCGCGCCCGCGTATCGCACCCACTCCTCGAACCCGAGTTTCCCGTAGTACCCGACGAGGTCCGTCCAGTCGATGACACACCGGTCGTATCCGTCGGCGGCGAGGCGTTCGAGAACGGCCGATATCATGTACAGCCCCCAGCCCCGGCCCCGGTACGACTCGTGGACGCCAAGCGGTCCGACACCGCAGTGCTCGTCGGACAGCCGGTAGCCCCAGTTGACGTTTGGGCCGCGATAGGCCCCGTCGTGGCGGTTCGAGCGGAGGAAGCCCGCGACCTCGCCGTCGAACAGCAGGAGCCAGTAGTCGTCCGGTCCGCCGGGGACCCGGCAGACGTTCGCGGCCTCGTACCGCCACCGGCCGGAAAACTGGTCGTCCAGAAACGCCAGCAGTTCGTCTTCCCGGCCGGTGGCCGGCACGACGTCGAGCCCCGGCCACTCGCGGTCGGTCTCGCGGACGCGCTCCGGGGGGCTGTACCCCGCGATGGACCGCTCCAGGTCGTGGGCGACGCCCTCGAACGCGAAGCCGGCGCCGTCGAGTACGTCGACGTACGCGTCGGGCACGCCCCGGGGCACGCCCGCGAAGAAGTTCCCGGGGTCCCGGCCGAAGACGAGTTCCGCCGCGCCGTCGGCGCGCAGGTCCTCCGCGATCGCCGCGAGCAGTTCCCGGGCGGCCGCCCGACCCGCGTCGGTGCCGGGGTCGAAGGCCAGCACCGAGAGCCAGGCGCGGTCGGTCGGGTCGTAGTCCCCCACGGCCCGTTCGAGGCGCTTCAGGACCGCGAACGCACGGCGGCGACCGTCTTCCCGGGCGGCGTAACACCGAACGGTCACGCCATCGAACGGCGCGAACAGCGACTGTTCGGCCAGCCAGTTCGGGACTGCGAACGCAGGGACGTGCTCGTTCCACAGCCCGATCCCCGCCAGGACGCCGTCGCGATCGGTCACGCGTTCGATGGAGAGTGACACGCTTGAACGGTGACGCGACTCCGACAAAGGAGTTCTCCCCGCCGACCGGGGGTTCTCCCCGTCGATTGAGGTGGACTCGAAACGCCGACGGACGACCGTTCGCTCTATGACGGACGACCGACGGGAGCTTTCGATCGACTGACAGCCGGCCGATTCCGCCGCGAATGGGACACTTAACTGCGGGGACTGACACCACGGATCCGTGTCCCGGACCGCTCTCGGACGTCTTTCACGACGGTTTACACATATGGGCGGCGAGAAACTCCGGTTCCAGACGCTGTTTTTCGTCCACTTCGTCGCCTTCTCCGGCTTCGTCGTCTTCCGGAACGTCTACCTGGAGGAGATGGGGATGTCCGGGTCCGCGATGGGCGCCATCGGCTTCCTGCTGACGGCGACGGGCGTCGTGGCCCAGCCGGTGTGGGGTGTCGTCAGCGACTACTTCCGGGCCGAACGACCCGTGCTCGCGGTCGGGGCCGCCGTCTCGGCGCTCGGACTGCTGGCCTACCCGGCCGCCGACGGGCTCGCTACCCCGTTTCTCCTCGTCGCCGCCGGGACGGCCGTCTACTCGGCGTTCCACGCGCCCATCGTCCCCATCACGAACGGGCTCGTCCTCTCGCGAGGGTACGACTACGGGAACATCCGCGCGCTCGGGTCTATCGCGTTCGGCATCGGGAGTCTCGGGTTCGGGTTCCTCGTCGCGTCGCTCGGGATCTCGTCTATCGTCTACTTCTACGTCCTCGGCATGGCCGTCCTCGTCGCGGTCGTGTGGACGCTCTCGGAGTCGACGGACGACGGAAGCGACGGCCCGGACGGCACCGCCGACGCCGAGGAGCTACCGATGTCGACGGCCGTCCGGGAGCTGGTGACCAACGTCGACTTCCTCGCGGTCCTCCTCGTGGCGTTTCTCATCGGGATGTCCGTCAGGGGCGGGTCGGCGTTCTTCTCGGTGTACGTCCGCGCGGTGGACGCGGCGGCGGTCGTGGGGCCGTGGACGCTCTCGCCGGACGCGGTCACGGGGGCCGCCTGGTCGCTCCGGACCGTCTTCGAGGCCGTCGCGTTCGTCTACGCGGTCCGGCTCTCGCTGTCGTACAAGTGGCTCCTGCTGGCTGGGGGCCTCGGCGTCACCCTCCCGAACCTGGTCTACGGGCTGACCGGCAGTCCGGCGGTCATCTTCGCCGTCCAGGTGGCGGGTGGACTCGGGTACGGCCTCTACTACCTGGCCGCAGTCAACCTCGTCCACGGCGTCGCGAGCGACAGGGTCACCTCGACCGCCCAGACCGCTCTCACCGGTGTCGGCCTGGGGTTCGGGGGCGCCGTCGGGCAGGTCGTCGCCGGCGAACTCTACGACCTCGTGGGCGTCCAGCGCATGTACGTCTACGTCGCGGTCATCGGGTTCGTCGGCGCCGCCGCCGCACTGCTGGTCCGCCGGACCGGGTCGCCGGTCGAGCGCGGTCCGCCCCGCTGAGCGGGACCGGTGATCGAACCCGTATTACCGCCGGCAGAACCACTCCACACCCACTACCGGGAACCGGTTTCACGACGCGAGATAACGGGGTAGGCAGAGCCGTCGTCCCGCTACTTGTCCAGGAAGTCGGGGCGGTCGGTCGCGTCGATCTCGTCGGGGCTGGGCCTCTCGACGGCGTCGATGCCGTCGATAGCCTCGGGCAGCCCGTCGCGCCCGCCGGTCGGGAGGTCGTCCTCGTCGACGACGACAGTCTCCCCATCCACGAGTTCGGTCCAGACCGCCTCCTCGTCGCTGGTGGCTTCGCGCTGGATCTCCCGCCCCTCGTTTTTCCCCTCGCGAAAGGCCAGCTCGACCATGCTCTGGTTGTACGCGGTGTCCATCTCACCGTGGACGGCCTCGAACTCCTCCCGGTTGTACTCGCCCAGCGACTCGGCGACCCCGAGGGCGTAGGCCCGCTCGGTCGCCTCGTCCTTGTCGAGAGTCGTCCACTCCGTCCCGTACTTCCGCTCGTACAGCCCCATGGCTACACCTCGACCTTCTGGTCGGTCAAGACGCGCAGTCCCCTGTCGGAGAACTCGATGCCCCGGATGTCACAGTCGATGGCCGTCCCGCGCATCTTGATGACCTGGACGCCGCGGGTCATGCCCCCGTTCTCCAGGTAGTTGTGGAAGAAGATGACCCCGTGAGCGAGATAGTGCTCGTCGGAGTACGACGACGGGTCCGTCATCTCGGAGATCAACACGGTGGTCGTGTCGGTCTGTTTCAGCGCCGAGAGAAAGCCCGTGATCTCGTCGGACATGTTCTCGAAGAAGTGCTGGAGGAGCATCGTCGAGTCGATCACGGCCCGGTCGATGTCCTGCTGTTCGAGGAACGCGACGATGCGGTTGGTCAGCCCGCCCTCGGTGCCGAACTGGCTGATGGTCCGCTTGCCGCTGTCGGTGACGAGGTTCAGAAACTGCACCTTGCCCGAGGCCATCACCTGATCGAAGCCGAACTCGTAGCCGGACATGTCCTGCATGAGTTCCTCCTTGGTCTCGTGCATCGTCACGTACAGGCAGTTCTCGCCGGACTTCGCGCCCTGGGTGATGAACTGGGTCGAAAAGGTCGTCTTGCCGCTGCCGGGCGGCCCGCTCACGACGTACAACCGGTCCTGTAACAGCCCCCCCTCGACGAGTTCGTCGAACCCGGGAACGCCGCTCGAAACGCGCATACGTGACGATGTCCGGTCGGGCTATAGACCTTTACCCCTCGATTTTCATCGTTGATACCTCCGCGTCGGCGCGGACGACAGAGGCGCTTCCAGTCGGTGGCAGGCGGTCGGTCGACCGACAGTGAACGTTCGGTAACGCGGGAGAAAATTGTTACAACGGTCCGTATGAGACCGGCAGGTAGGAAACCAGGCCCTGAATACGATGCAACACGCAGTCATCCTCGAAACCAGCGACCCGGAACGAGTGTGGAACGCGTTTCGACTGGCAAACAAGGCACTCGATGCCGGACACGCTGTCGAGACGTTTCTCGTCAACGACGGCGTCGAAGCTCCCGACGCGGAGCACGAAAAGTTCAATCCCCACGGTGTATTGTTGAAGTACACGCAGAACGGAGGCGAGTTGGCTGCCTGCGGAACGTGTATGGATTCGAGAGGGCTGGAGGAAGACGAACTCCGGCCACGATCATCGATGGACGAATACCTTCGAATCGTTGAGGATGCTGATAAGGTCCTCACCTTCAGTTAGACAACCCGGACAGACAGCTAAACGCCGCCATCGTGCTGACTACACACTCCATATCTTGCTTCGTGAGTGACGCGACTACGTGCCGAAACGGCTCGATTCGGCTTCTGAGAGGGGTCATCGTGGCCGGTTGGAGAGACGAAGACCCTCTCTCGGCAGGGGTGTCCGGTTCGTCAGAGAACGAGTCTGTGGACTGCTACGAGACCCCCTATGGACCGTCAGCCACGACTCGACGGGAGAAGGTGTTTCACTGTGCCGCCCGTCCGATTCTCACGAATTGAAACAGCGTCACAGCCTTATTACTCGACTTTTCCTTAGGAGTGGACCGAATGGTAGTGCAGCACTCGCTGCTCGTCTTCTCGGCGTACGTCGCGGCGTTCGGGTTCGCCACGGTCGGGTGTGCTGTCGGCGTCCGGCGAGCGCGAACGGTCGAAGACGTCGAGACGCGCCGGGGACTCGTCGGCCTGCTCGGACTCAGCGGGGTGTGGGCCTTCTCCGAGCTCGGTTTTCTGGCCGCGCCGACCCCCCTGTTACGGTACGCGGCCTACGTCTTCGGACTGGTCTTCGGGCTCGCGACGGTCGGGTCGTGGCTGTACTTCTGTTCGGCCTACACCGGGCGGGACGTCCACCGCGACCAGACCGTTCGCCGGGTCGCAATCGGCGCCTACGCGGGCATCGTCGCGGTCAAGCTGACGAATCCGATCCACCGCCTGTACTTCGAGACGCGTCTCGTGGAGTCGCCGTTCGTGCACACCGCGGTACAGCACGGGACCATCCACTGGGTCGTCACCGGACTCTCGTACGCGCTCGCCGCCGTCGGCTTTTTCATGCTGTTCGAGACGTTTCGGGCGGCCGAGTACGACACGCGGGCGCTGACCGCGACGGTCGGGATGGCCGGGCTCCCGGTGGTACTGGACCTGGTCGGGTTCTTCCACCCCGCACTCCTCGACGTCAACTACGAGCCGATCGGCGTGGCGTTGTTCGCGCTCTCGATCCTCTACGCCGTCGACGAGCGGTTCCTCTCGGTCCAGGTGACGGGCGACCTCGACGACCCCGTCGTGTTCCTGGACGACGACCGGCGGGTCCGGGACTACAACGACCCGGCCGCGGCGCTGTTCCCGGCGCTGTCGGGGGCTTCCGGCGAAACGCTGTCGAGCGCGCTCCCCCGGGTCGCCGACGCGCTCGGGTCGGAGTCGGGGCCCCTCGAACTCGAACGCGACGGCGAGTCGCGGTTCTACGCGGTCGGTGAGACCACGTTCGCGCTCGGACACAGCGACGTCGGCGAGGTCGTCGTGTTCACGGACGTGACGCAACCCGAGCGACGGCGGCGCGAACTGGCGCGGCAAAACGAACAGCTCGAGGGACTCTCTGCCGCCATCAGGCACGAGCTCCGCAACACGTTGCAGGTCGTCCACGGTCGCGTCTCGCTCGCGGGCGACGCGCTCCAGGAGGGCGACGTCGCCACCGCCCGGGAGTCGTTTCGGACGATCTCCCAGACGAGCGACCGGATGGAGCGCATCGTCGATGACCTCTCGGCGCTCGCGACGTACGGCCAGACCCTGGAGGATACCGAATCGGTCGAGTTCACCGGGGCCGTCAGACGAGCCTGGGAGAACGCCGACACCGGCGACATGTCGATCCGGATCGACGGGGCAGGCGTCATCGAGGCCGAGCCGGCGCGCTTCGAGGAACTCCTCCGGACAGTGTTCACGTTCCCGGCGCACAACGACGCGGAGGTCGTCGGAGTGCGCCTCCGGGACGACGGGTTCGAAGTCCGCGACGACGGCAACTCCCTGGACGTCGACCCCGAGACGTTCTTCGACTACGACGGCGCGGTCCCGGACCCCGAGGTCGGCGTCGCGTTGCCGAACTTCGACATGCTCGCCCGGGTGCACGGCTGGGAGACGTCTGTTGACGCCGACTGCGGGGACGGCGTCAGGATCGTCGTCTCCGGCGCGTCCGTCCGCGCGGATCGCCTGCCGACCCCTGTGGAGGCGGTCGATGCGGACGAGCACGGACGTGAGACGGCGGACTGATCACCTACCGCCCGATTTCCGGGCCCCGCCGGACCGGCCCGTTCCGGGAACGTGCGGTCACACCTTCCCGTCGGACCCGTCCGGAACGTCGAACTGGTGGACGTGAACCTCGCCGTCGTACGTGCGTTCGAGAGACACCAGCGAGTCCGGCGACTCGACGAGGACGGCGTCGCCGCCGGGATCGGCCTGGGTCGCCCGGATGACGTTCTCGCAGACGACGTTGTTCTTCTGGACCGGCTGATCCTGGCGGGTGTGGCCGACGACCTGCGGCGGCGACTCGCCGGGGAGATACCGGAAGTCGAGCCACGCGATGCCGGCGCCGAACCCGCGGCCGCCCTGCCGCCCCATCCCCAGCACTCGGTCGTACTCGTCGATCAATCGCCGCTGCGTGTCGGCGTCGGCTTCCGTGCCGACCACCTCGGACAGCTCCCCGGCGGCCTCGACGAGCCTGTCGTTGAGGCGCTCGGACCGATACCGGCTCGGCTGGCCCGCGTGGGCGTACGTGAAGTTGTACCCGTCGTAGGTCGCCACGAGGTGCCCGCGGGCGATCGCGTCGCACAGCCGGCGTCGCTCCTCGTCGCTCCGCTGCCCGGAGTACCACTCCGACCAGTTGACGACGGCGGGGAAGAGCATCCCCCACTCGTGGTTTCCTACCGTGGTGCGGACGTGTCCCGGCGGGGCCTCGCGGCGGAGGCGCTCGACCATGGCGACGACGCCCGCGCTGTCGGGTCCGCGGTCGACGAGGTCGCCGTTGAACACGAGCACGTACTCGTCACCGCCGGCCCAGTGGAGGCGCCCCTCGTCGTCGGTCCTGACCAGCGAGTCGTAGTCGGGGTGGTCCCCGAGCGTCGTGAGCGCGCTCCGGGCGGCGCCCAGGAAACCGTGCACGTCGCTGATACTCACGATCAGCGGGTCCCCATCGAGTCCCCGAACGCCGTCTCTCGCGGGGGGATTCACCTGCGCCGACTCGTCCGGATCGGTCCGTATCACGGCGTTTCGACAGCCCTCACAGTCCCGTCACTGTTGGGTCACTCCGTATTTACTACTTCGGGAAGGCGAACTTCTCACGGGGTGTGTCGTGGTCTGCCACGCGTGACCGAACCGGACCGGTCTGGACCGGACTGGACCGGATTAGACCGAACCGGACCGGACCGGACCGGACCGGACCGGACCGGACCGGACCGGACCGGAGACGCCGTTCGCGAGCGAGCCCTCGCGACTCCGTGGGGGGCGGCCGTCGAAGCGAGACAGCGCGGATTCCCACGAGTTCTCTCGCAGGTGGCTGACTGCGTGGAACACAAGACTCATATCGGCGGGATGATACCAATGGATCGATGGGACGACTCCGGACCTGGGCGCAGGACGTCTACGCGCGGGTGCTCGAATCGGAACTGTCGGGTGCACCGGACCACGTGGCCGTCATCCAGGACGGGAACCGCAGGTACGCATCGAAGCAGGGCGCCGACCCGACGGACGGCCACCGGGAGGGTGCCCAGACGACGGAAGCGGTACTCGACTGGTGTGACGAGGTCGGCGTCAGGGAACTCACGCTGTACGCCTTCTCGACCGAGAACTTCAAGCGACCCGAGGACGAGCGCGAGGCCATCTTCGACCTCGTCGTCGAGAAGCTCACCGAGTTCGCCGACGCCGACCGCGTCCACGAGTCCGAGGTGCGCATCCGGGCCATCGGGGAGACCCACCGCCTCCCCGACCGCGTTCGGGAGGCGATCGACTACGCCGAGCGGCGGACGCGCACCTACGACCGCCTGCACCTCAACGTCGCACTCGCCTACGGCGGCCGCGCGGAACTCCTCTCGGCCGTCCACGACGTGGCGCGAGCGGTCGACGGGGGCGACCTCGACCCGGAGGACGTCGACGTCGACACCGTCGAGGAGCGCCTCTACGAGGGCCCCGTCAGAGACGTCGACCTGATCATCCGGACGGGCGGCGACGAGCGCACTTCGAACTTCTTGCCCTGGCACGCCAACGGCAACGAGGCCGCCGTCTACTTCTGCACCCCCTACTGGCCCGAGTTCCGCAAGGTCGACTTCCTCCGGTCGATCCGGACCTACGAGCACCGCGAGGAGTCCTGGCGCAAGACCCGCGCTCGCCGGGCGCTCGCGGTCGTCCGCGCTGTCGGCGCCGCCGAGGTGACTGACGCCCGGCGCGTCCTCCGGCGGTTCAAGGACGCCCTCCCGACCCCCGAACGACGGGCCGCGGTCGAGGAGACTGACGCGGACCTCGACCGGCCGGCCGACTGACCGCCGGTCCCACTCCGAACGGCTCCCGTCGGGAGGCCGTCCGCCCCTCGCGTCAGTGCTTTTAGGTGGATTCAGTCCTGCGATCTGATACCTGCATCACAGACCCCGCAGTACAATGACCGACAGCGACGGCGGAGGGGACCGGAACCGGACACTCCCCCACGGCGAGACGAACGTCTTCGACGCGGGACGCTACGCGGCGGTGACCGACCGGTTCATCCACGCGGTGGAACTCGCGGCGGCCGCGCTCTTCGCCCTCCTGTTCGCCATCGGCGTCGTCGACCTCGCGCTCCAGATCGTCGAGTCCGTCCTCGTCGGCCAGATCACAGACCCGCTCGTCGTGATCGGATTCATCGATACCGGTCTGCTCTTGCTCATCATCGTCGAGGTCTACCAGACTGTCATCGCCTACACCCAGGAGAGCGAAACCCGACGGATCGTCCGCCTGGTCATCTACACCGGCGTCATCGCGATGGTCCGGAAGGCGATCATCTTCCGCACCGGCGAGTACGCCACGACGCAGGACGCCCTGTTCGCGGCCGTCGCCTACACCGTCATCATCTTCGGGCTGGTCGGCCTGCTGTTCGCCGAGCGCGTGTACGGCGACTCGCTGGAGTGAGTGACTCGCTCCGTTCGTTTTCCCGCGTTCGGCTACCGACCGAACTTCCGGAAGCCGAGTGCGACGAGGCTTCCGACATTCGGTCTATCGGCCGAACCGCCGCTGTCTGTTCTGGTAATCCCGTAGCGCGCGGAGGTACTCGCGCTTGCGGAAGTCCCGCCAGTTGACGTCCGTGAAGTACAGTTCCGAGTAGACGGACTGCCAGATCATGAAATCCGAGAGGCGCTCGGCGCCGGTCTTGATGACGAGGTCCGGGTCCACCGGGAAGACGAGCTCGCTCTCCACGTCGGACTCGTCGATCTCTTCGGGGTCGAGGTCGCCCGCGTCGACCTCCCGCGCGATCTTGCGCACGGCCGTGGCGAACTCGTGTTTCCCGCCGAGGCCGATGCTGACGACGATGGGTTCGCCGGCGCGCTCGTCGTCGTCGGGCCCGCGGACCGCGAGTTCCCGCGGCGCGTCGACGCTCTCTATCTCCCGGCGGATCGTGTCGACGACCTCCTCGTCGAGGACGCTCACGTACACGAGGATCCGCTCGGCGTCGAACTCGATCGCCCACTCGAAGCAGTCCTCCAGCGTCCGGTAGGCGTCCTGCTCGAGGAGGTCGCGCTCGGTCACGATGATCGCGACCGTCTCGGGCAGCGACGCGTCGCTGTACCAGAGCCGCGCCGCCAGGTACCGGTCGTACAGTCCCACGGCCGTCCGTTCCACACGGCACGGCCTAAAGTTCACGACTGTCGCACGGAACGGGGACGCCGGCGCGGTCGCGTCACGGCAAACGCTTCGGAAACGGTAAGTACCTCTCGTGGATATCGCAGGTAGCGTGACGAGTACTGTCCGGCGGGCCGGCGGGTTCGCTCTCGTCGGGACGCTGTCTCTGTCAGTGCCGTACATCGCGTCGGCGACGCGGACTGCCGTCTCGACGGTCGCGGCGCCGGCGCCCTACATCGTCGTGGCGGCGCTGGCGCTGTACGTCGTCGACCGGGGGCCGCTGTTCGAACTGTTCGCCCGGCCCGGCGACCGCCGGGACGGCCGCCTCTACGGGCTCGCGGGCTTCGCGCTCGCGGCCGCCGCGCTCGCCCTGCTCGCGGTCCGGTTCGGCCTGCCGATGCCCGTCTACGTCGGGACCGTCGTCCTGCTCTCGTGGGGCAACCTCGGCGGCCACGCCGTCCGCGCGGTCCGCGACGAACCGATCGTGGCGACCGCCGGGTTCGTCGCCGCCGGGTTCGTCGCCGGTGCCGCCGGTCACTACGCGGCTGCCGCCGCCGTCGGGTCGTCCCTCGAGTGGCCGCTCGTCGCCTTCCTCGCGGCCAGCGGCGCGCTGCTCGGCGCGCTCCTTCGCGCCGTCCTCTTCGAACGGGACGACCCGCTCGTGATGGTCTCGGTCGGCCTGCTCCTCTGGCTGTTTTTCGACCTGCCTCTCACGATCACGACGACCCGCATCGCCATCGCGCTCGTCGTGACCGTCGCGTTCGGCTACGTCTCCTACGCGCTCGAAACCGCGTCGCTCCCGGGCATGCTGACCGGCGTCCTCCTCGGCCTGCTCACCATCGTCCTCGGCGGGAACGGCTGGTTCGTCGTGCTCATCACGTTCTTCGGGGTCGGCGGCCTCTCGACGAAGTTCCGGTACGACGCCAAACTCGAACGGGGCATCGCCGAGGAGAACGAGGGCGCCCGCGGGAGCGGGAACGTCCTCGCGAACTCGATGGCGGGCCTCGCCGCCGTCCTCGGTGCGGCCGCGAGCCCCAGTCTCACGGACCTCCCGGCCGAACTCTTCCTGTTTGCCTTCGCTGGCTCCATCGCAGCGGCGATGAGCGACACTCTCTCGAGCGAGATCGGTGGCGTCTTCGACGGCCCCCGACTGATCACGACGTTCGAACGCGTCGAACCCGGGACGGACGGCGCCGTCACCTGGCAGGGCGAACTCGCCGGCCTCCTCGGCGCGGGCCTGATCGCGGGGATCGGGTACGGGATGTTCGACATCTCCGCCGTCGGGGCGGGCGTCATCCTCGCGGCGGGGGTCGTCGGGATGACCGTCGATAGCCTGCTCGGAGCGACCGCCGAGGGATGGCTCCTCGAGAACGAGGGCGTGAACTTCGCCGCGACCGTGGCGGCGGCCGTCGCCGCTGGTCTGCTCGCCGTCGGTGCGGGCATCGTCTCGGTATGACGTCGGCGCCCGACGGCGAGGTCCGCCGCGCCCGACCGGACGACCTGTCGCGGCTGCGGGCGATCCAGACGGCGACGCTCGCCGAACCACGACCGGAACTGCTCTCGCTGGGCGTCCGGGACCCGCTGCTGTGTCTCGTCTACGCCGGGCCGACGCCGACCGGCTACGCCCTGGCCGTCGTGGGAGAACCCGGCGAGAGCGCCTACCTCGCTGAACTCGCCGTCGCTCCCGGGTTCCGGGACGAGGGGCGCGGCGGAGCGCTGGTCGACGCGCTGTTCGACCGCCTCCGCTCCCGGGGCGTGAGTCGCCTCCGCGTCACCGTCCGCGCTGTCGACGACCGTGCGCTCTCGTTTTACCGGGAGCGCGGGTTCACCGTCGAGGAACGGCTCCCCGACCACTACGAGAACTGCGACGGACGACTCCTGGCCAGGACGATATGCGCGAGCGACGAGGACTGACCGGAGTCGAACGGGCGACGAGGACTGACCGGAGTCGAACGGGCGCGGTGGTGGGCGATCCACTTTCGCCGACGGTGGTGAGCCGCTAGTTCGACAGTGCGGCTTCGGTCCGTATCCGGACGCTCCTCGGCTGTTTGACGTACTCGCCCTCGGTCGCGCAGACGACCTGCCCGACGCCGCGCTGGGCGGCGACGTCGAGGAGCCGCTGGGTCAACTCCCCGTCGAGCACGACCGTCACTGGCGGGTCCTCGGTGGACTCCAGCAGGTCGAACGCCTCGTCGACCGGACGCTCGTCGAGCACGGCGAACTCCCCGTCGAGCGTCCGGACGAGGCCGGATCCCTCACGTATGACTTCGCTCACGTGGCCCACGAGCGTATCGGGCACCGCGTCCTCGGCGTCCGCCCGGTCGCCGCCGGTTTCGTCCCCAGCGTCATCGGCGGGGGGTTCCTCCCTGGAGCCCGTTTCCGGGTCGGCCGGCTCGTCGCCGTCCGGCTCACCGTCGGTCGCTGTCTCCCCGGATCCGTCCGCTTCTCCGCCCGACGCTGTCTCGTCTGCGGTGGACGGCCCATCGACCCGGTCGGCGTCAGCTCCGGCCCCGGACGTCTCGGCGTCTCCGGTCGAGACGGCGGCTGCCGCTCCGTCCCCACCCCGCTCTCGGCCGTTGGACTCGTCTCCAGGCGTCTGTTCGCCCGCGCTCGCACTCGGTTCGGCGGGTGACGCGACGCTAGCTCCGGCTCCGCCCGAATCGGCGTCCGACTTCGCTCCGGTGCCGGCGCCGTCCGTCTCGCTCGGGGGGGCGCTGTCCGGCGCGGACCGTCCCGCGTCGGCGGTCTGGTCGGTCGACGGAGCGGCCGGGGAGCCACCTCCGGATGCCGGGCCGTCCCGACTCCGCGGCTGTTTCCGACCGGCTGCCTCTCCGGTCCCGTCCGGGGGAGCGCCGTCTGGCTCTCCGCCCTCGCCGACCGCGGCGAACGTGTCCGGGTCGGTGTCGCCGCTCGCCGCCTCGAAGGGCACTTTCTCCCGGAGGGCCGAGAGCACCTCGCCCCGGGAGAGGTCCTCGACGGACCGACCCGGGGGAGCCAGCGCCACGTAGTCGATGTTCCCGACCTGTGCGAGTTCCTTGAGGATGAGGTCGCCCCCGCGGTCGCCGTCGAGGAACGCGGTGACGGTCCGTTCCTCGGTCAGGTCGGCGACCGCGTCCGGGACGTCGGTCCCCTCGACCGCGATCGCGTTTTTCACGCCGTAGCGAAGCAGCGTGAGCACGTCCGAACGCCCCTCGACGACGATGACAGCGTCGCTCTCCGCGACTCGGGGCCCCGCCGGGAACCCGTGAAACTCGGTGATGTCCTCGACGCGGAGGTCCTGTTTCACCTCCTCGACGAGGTCGCGACTCGTCAGCGCCGACTCGTCGAAGTCGGCGAGCAGTTCCTTGGCGCGGTCGACGACCTCCCGGCGCTTGGCAGTCCTGACGTCCTCGAGGTCGCTGACCTGGATGTCGGCCCGGCAGGGGCCGACCCGGTCGATGCTCTCGAGCGCCGCCGCGAGGATGGCAGTCTCGACTCGGTCGAGGCCGCTCGCGATCGTCACCTCGCCGAACGACTGCCCTCCCTCCGACTCAATTTCCACGTCGATGCGGCCGAGTTTTCCCGACTCCTGGAGGTCCCGCAGGTCGAGTTCGTCGCCGAGCAACCCTTCGGTCTGCCCGAAGATCGCCCCGACGACGTCACTCCGCTCGACCACCCCGTTGGCGCTGATGTCCGCACGAATGAGATACTTGGCTGAATCGTACATTGCTGAACTGTCCCGTGTCGGGACGGTGTGATGGTGATGAATCCATGAACGACCTCATGGACGTCTTACAGTAGCCGGTTCCCCGGTCAAATACCTACCGTCCACCTGCCGAACGGGTGCCGTCTCCACCGCGGGGGTGTAGCGCCCGCCGGGGGATCCCCCGGACACCTTGATGAATTATTTTCTTCATCGGCGCGGTCCGATAGCATTCGACACGTATATACGCGAACGGTCGAAGTATAGCGACGAGATGGACGCTTCGAACGGAGACGTCCGGGAATCCCGGACGGGAGAACTCGTCGGCTGGTCGCTCGCGGCGCTGGTGCTGGTCGCGCTCGCCGTCCCGTGGTTCATGTGGGGAACGTCGACCGTCGTCGCCGGGTTGCCGGTCTGGGTCTGGTGGCACGTCGGCTGGATGGCCCTGACGGCCGCCGTCCTGTGGCTGTTCACCCGGTACGCCTGGGGGCTCGGGATCGAGGAGGTGGGTGCGCGTGAGTGAGGTCGGGTTACAGCTCGGCGTCCTCGTCGGGTACCTCCTCCTCGTGCTCGGCGTCGGACTGGTCGCCTACCGGGTGTCGGACCGTACGCCCGAGGACTACTACCTCGCGAGTCGGTCGCTGGGCACGGTCGTCTTGCTGTTCACGACGTTCGCCACGCTGCTGTCGGCGTTCACCTTCTTCGGCGGCCCCAACGTCAGCTACGGAGCCGGCCCCGAGTGGATCCTCGTCATGGGGCTGATGGACGGCGTCGTGTTCGCCGTCCTCTGGTACGTGATCGGCTACAAGCAGTGGCTCGTCGGACGGGCGAACGGCTACGTGACGCTGGGCGAGATGCTCGGCGACCGGTTCGGGTCCACGCGCCTCCGCGTGCTCGTCGCCGGGATCAGCATCTTCTGGCTGTTCCCGTACGTGATGCTCCAGCAACAGGGGGCCGGGACGGCCGTCGAGGCGCTGACGGAGGGGGCGATCCCCTACTGGGTCGGCGCCGGCGGGATCACCCTGTTCATGATCGTCTACGTCATCCTCTCGGGGATGCGCGGCGTCGCGTGGACCGACACCCTCCAGGGGCTGTTCATGCTCGTCGTCGTCTGGGCGGCGTTTCTCTGGGTCGCCAGCGCCGTCGGCGGCGTCGGGGCCGCGACCCGGACGCTCTCGAACGTCGACGGGAGCCCGCTCACGCTGGGCGGGGGCCTCTACACGCCGGAGTACGTCGTCTCGACGGCGCTCTCGATCGCCTTCGGCGTGACGATGTTCCCGCAGGTGAACCAGCGCTTCTTCGTCGCCGAGTCCAGGGCCGTCATCAAGCGGACGCTCCCGCTGTGGCCCGTGCTGGTCGTCCTCCTGTTCGTCCCGGCGTTCATGCTCGGCGCGTGGGCCAAGGGCCTCGGGATCCAGACGAACGTCAACGACAACGTGCTCCCGCCGCTCCTGCTGGAGTACACGCCGACGTGGTTCGCGGCCCTGGTCATCGCCGGCGCGATGGCCGCGATGATGAGTTCCAGCGACTCGATGCTGCTCTCCGGGTCGTCGTACCTCACCCGGGACGTCTACCGCCCGCTCGTCGAGGAGGCTACCGACCGCCGCGAGGACCTCGTCGCCCGCGTCGGGGTCGCGGCGTTCGCGACGCTCTCGTTCGTCGCCAGCCTCTTCCAGCCGGGCACGATCGTCCAGATCGGCGAGACGGCCTTCGGCGGTTTCGCCCAGCTCGCCCTCCCGGTCGCGGTCGCGCTCTACTGGCCGGGTACCACCCGCCGCGGAATGTACGCCGGCATCGGGGGGAGCCAGGCGTTCTACCTCCTGACGGTGTTCGTCGACGCCGTGCCGGGGAGCTATCTCGGCGGCTGGGACGCCTCCGTGGTCGGGATGGTGCTCGGCCTCGTCCTCACGCTCGGCGTCTCGACTGTCACCACCCGACAGGCCGAGGAAGACGCGGCCGTCTACCAGGGACTCGGCGCCGACTGATCGGCGGGCCCCGCCCCTCGCGGACGGCGGTCTGTGTGATTCCAGTGGGTCGTCGGCACTGCGCCGAGTCCGTTCGTCTCAGGTCGTTTCCGCCGTCGCCGTGAGTGGTCCGGGGTCGCCTCTTGTCGCGGCGAGTGGCCGGTGGCGGACCCGATACCGAACGCCCGGGTGTGTGAGGCCCGTGGCGGACTCGGTACCGGCCCGAGACCGGAGACCGGGAACCTCGGGTCCGAGAACGACGGGACTGAGCGCCTGGCTCCGGTAGTTCCGGTCCGTCCTCACATATTTGTGCTGTCCGTCCGAAATCGCACACGGGATCGACTCCGACACAGCCATGCGTACAGATATCCCCGCACTCGCCGCCCTCGGAGTGATCGTCGTCGGTGTGACACTCGCTGGAGGGGGCGCTGTCGCCGGCGCCACGACGGCGAGCATCTCTCTCAGCGACGTGTCCGGTCCCCCTGACGACTACGCCGTCGTGTTGCTCTATGCCGACGCGGAGAACGTCACGGCCTACGAGGCGAACGTCACGTACGACCCCGCCGTCGTGGACGTGGTCGCGGTCGCCGGCGCCGACATCCCCTCGCCCAACGGGACGATCGACCACGGGAGCGGCTGGGTCACGCTGAACAGTTCCCGGGAGGAGAGCAAGGACGACCCGACGCTGGCAACGCTGCTCGTTCACGTCCGGCCCGACGCCGAGCCGGGAGCCACGGCGGAGCTGTCTTTCGTTCCCGGCGAGACGACGCTCACCAACGAAACCGGCGAGGTGCCGATCGACAGCTATCTCGGCGCAACCGTGCGTGTCGAACAACCTGCGACGGACGTGGCGACTGCGACGTCGACTCCACCACCGACGCCGACGCCGACACCGACGCCAACCACGACACCGACACCGACGCCAACCACGACACCGACGCCGACGCCAACCACGACACCAACTGTGACGCCGACCGCGACGCCGACGCCGACCGCGACACAAACCGCGACGCCGACGCCGACCGCGACACCGATTCAGACGCCGACTGCGACGGCTACGCCGACTGCGACGGACACGTCGACCGCGACGGACACGCCGAACCAGGCGACGACTTCGGGGGTTGGTGCCGCCGGCACCGGTGGCGACGTGACGAGCACGCCGTCCACGACGACCGAGAGGGTGACGCTGTACGTTCCGGAGAACGAGACCGAGACGGCGTCCGAAACGACGGGCGGCGGCGGTCCCGGGTTCGGTTTGACAGCGGCGGTGTTTGCCCTCGGCGCCGTCGTGGTGGCGCGTCGCCGACGTTCCCCGTAACCACGGGACTAACCGACGGTCGGTCGGAGCGTGGTCCGCTCGCTTCGAGGGCGCCGAGCGTCGGTCGAACGCGTCGACCCGGTTCGCCGGACGCGCGGGCGACCGGGAGACTTGTGTTTTATACGACCTCCCCCCGGAGTACGGAGTATGCAGACCCACATCGTCCCGGTCGGGTTCGACTACGACCGGCTGATCGCGCCGCTCGTCCGCGACCAGCTCGACGTCGACCGGGTCGTCCTGCTCGAAGGCGCCGTGGGGAGCGAGGCCAACGTGGAGTACTCGCGCAACCTCGCGGCGAAGCTCGAACAGGACTTCCAGAACCTCCTGGGCGCGACGACCGAGCGGTTCGTCGTCGAGGACGTCTACGATTACGACGCCGCCTTCGAGCAGGCGTTCGAACTCATCAACGCGGAACTCGACCGCGAGAACGAGGGCGGCGTCTGGGTGAACATCTCCGCGATGCCCCGCTCGGTCTCTTTCGCCTTCGCGACCGCCGCACACTCCATCATGGTCGAGCGCGAGGAGGACCGCGGCCGGATCCACACCTACTACACCGTCCCGGAGAAGTACCTCGAAACCGAACTCGCCGAGGAGCTCCGGAGGGGGACCGACCTCCTGGCGGAGCTCGAAGGGGACGTGGAGGACCCCGAGACGGCCGAGCGGGTCGCCGACCGCCTCGACAGCGCCCGGGAGCTCATCTCCGAGTTCGACGAGCGCGGCACGACCATCGGCGCCAAGGAGTTCGACGGCTCGCACGTCCTCGAACTGCCCGTCGCGTCGTTCTCGAACGTCAAACCGTTCGAGGAACTCGTCCTCTTCATGCTCGGCGAGCACGGCGAGTTCGAGTCCGTCTCGGAGCTCGCCCAGCAGCTCGCGCGCGAACTCGGCGAGGAGTACACCGACTCGTTCCGGTCGAAGGTCATCTACAACGTCGACCGCCTCGGCCCGGGCGGCAAGGGGTACATCGAACAGGAGAAACACGGCAAGTCCTACCGCACGCGCCTCTCGCGTATCGGCGAGTTGTGGGTCCGGGCCCACGGCGGGTCCGAGCCCCAGGCCTTCGACTCCTGACTCTGTCGGGACCCACGCTCCCACGCACTCCTCCCCGGGACCGTCACGTCCTGCCACGATGACGAAACAGTTAACCGCCCGCCAGAACCAGTCTGTACTGATGACGGGGCCGTTCGCGGTCGCTCGCGGTTCGCACCCGGACGAGCCCGCGGTCTCCGTAGCCGTAGCCGTACCCGTACCCGTACCCGTACGTGTAGGGGCGTCCTAGCCCCGACACATCCCATTCTCGACGGCCGTTCCGGACAGCTTTCGACCGACGACGCACGCACCAACGCATGTATCGACCGATACGACGCCACGACCGACGGTATCGCCCGCCGACTACCCAGCGGTACGCGGGAGGTGACTCCCGATGAGTTCCAGCTCCGAGTCCGGTGACGGTGCCGGGGCGCCCGGCGACGACGAGGCCGCCCTCCCGGCCGAGTACGACCCCGCGGAGGTCGAGTCGAAGTGGCAGGACCGCTGGGTCAGCGAGGACACGTACGCCTACGACCGGGAGGCGGCGGTCGACGCCGACACGGCGTTCAGCATCGACACGCCGCCGCCGACCGTCTCGGGCGACCTCCACATGGGCCACCTCTACCAGTTCACGCTCCAGGACTTCGTCGCGCGGTTCCACCGGATGGCCGACCCCGCGGTCTACTTCCCGTTCGGGTACGACGACAACGGGATCGCCTCCGAGCGGCTCACCGAGCGAGAACTGGGCATCAACCACGGTGACTTCACCCGCCGGGAGTTCCAGGAGAAGTGCCGGGACGTCTGCGCCGACTACGAGGCGGCGTTCACCGAGGACGTCCAGGAACTCGCCGTCTCGGTCGACTGGACGAACACCTACAAGACCATCGAGCCCCGCGTCCAGCGGGTCTCCCAGCTCTCGTTTATCGACCTCTACGAGCAGGGGCGCGAGTACCGCCGCCGCGCGCCGACGATCTGGTGTCCCGACTGCGAGACGGCCATCTCCCAGGTCGAACAGGAAGACGAGGACAGGCACACCAAGTTCAACGACGTCGCCTTCGACGTCGTCGAGTACGACGATGCCACTGCGACCGAAGCGGGCGACAGGAACGGTGACGCGTCGGGGCCGACCGGAGACACGTTCACCATCTCGACAACCCGACCGGAGCTCCTCCCGGCGTGCGTCGCCGTCTTCGTCCACCCCGAGGACGACGAGAACGACCACCTCGTCGGCGGCACCGCGCGGATCCCGCTCTTCGGACAGGAGGTCCCCATCATCGAGGACGAGCGCGTGGACAGGGAGACCGGCAGCGGGGTCGTCATGTGCTGTACCTTCGGCGACCAGACCGACATCGAGTGGTACCAGGCCCACGACCTCCCGCTGCGGATCGCCATCGACGAGTCGGGCACGATGACCGACCGGGCCGGCGGCTACGAGGGCCTCTCGACCGAGGAGGCCCGGGAGGCCATCATCGAGGACCTCGACGACGCCGGCTACCTGCTGGAGAGCCGCGACCACGACCACACCGTTCAGGTCCACGAGCGCTGCGAGACCGAGGTCGAGTACCTCGTCACCGAGCAGTGGTACATCGAGATGCTCGACCGGAAGGAGGAGTACCTCGAAGCGGGCCGCGAGATGGAGTGGTACCCGGAGAAGATGTTCACCCGGTACAAACACTGGATCGACGGGCTGGAGTGGGACTGGTGTATCTCCCGCCAGCGCGACTCGGGGATCCCCTTCCCGGTCTGGTACTGCGAGGACTGCGGGGAAGAACTCCTCGCGGACCCCGAGCAGCTCCCGGTCGACCCGCTCGCGGACGACCCGCCCGTCGAAGCCTGCCCCGAGTGCGGCGGCGAGTCCTTCGACCCGGAGGACGACGTCTTCGACACCTGGGCGACGTCGTCGCTGACGCCGCTGATCAACGCCGGGTGGGACTGGCAGCCCGCCGACGAGGCCGACGACCGTGCCGGCCCGGCGGACGCCGACGCCGGGGAGTTCGCGATGGACCGGCCGGAGCTGTACCCGTTCGACCTCCGACCGCAGGGCCACGACATCATCTCGTTCTGGTTGTTTCACACCGTCGTCAAGTGCTACGAGCACACCGGCGAGGTCCCGTTCGACAGCGTCATGATAAACGGGATGGTCCTGGACGAGAACCGCGAGGCCATGTCCAAGTCGAAGGGTAACGTTGTCCTCCCCGAGGAAGTGACCGAGAACTTCCCGGTCGACGCGGCGCGGTTCTGGGCCGCCGGCACGTCTATCGGCGACGACTTCCCGTACAAGGAGGGGGACCTGGAAGCCGGGGAGCGCCTGCTCCAGAAGATCTGGAACGCCTCGCGGCTCGTCGACCAGCTCACGGGCGCCAGTGGGGCGGGCCCGGCGCCGGAACCGGACGAGCGTAGCGAAGCCACGGGAGCGCCGGCGCCGCCCGACGGCGACCTCGCCGCGGTCGACCGCTGGATGCTCGCGGAGCTCGACGACGCCGTCCGCTCGCTGACAGAGCGCTTCGAGGCCTACGAGTTCTCGAAGGCGCGCAACGAGCTGCGCTCGTTCTTCTGGAACACGTTCTGCGACGACTACCTGGAGATCGCGAAGCAGCGACTGAGCGACGGCGGATCGGCCGGGACTGGCGACTCCGCGGACGGGGCGGACGCGTCCACGGAGTACGCTCTGGTCACGGCCCACCGGACGTTCCTGAAACTGTTCGCGCCGTTCCTCCCGCACGTCACCGAGGAACTCTGGCAGCGCCTCTACGCGGACGAGCGGGGCGCAGCGTCACCGGCCACGCCGTCGACTCGCGGCGACGCCCGCGGCGACGAGAGCTTCGACTCGGTCCACACTGAAGACTGGCCGGAGCCCCGCGGTTACGAGGCCGACCTGGCGGCCGGCGAGACCGCGATGGAGGTCATCTCCGCGCTCCGACGATACAAGACCGACGCGGGACTGGCGCTCAACGCCGACCTCGACCGCGTCCGGGTGTACGGCCGGATCGAGGGCTTCGAGGACGCCATCGCCTCGGCGATGCACGTCGACTCGCTGGAGACGCTCGACGAGGCCCCCGAGATCACGACGGAGACCGTCGACGTGGACCTCGACTACGCGACCGTCGGGCCGGAGTACGGCGAGCAGGTCCAGGACGTCGAGGCGGACATCGCTTCCGGCGACTTCGATGTCGTCGACGGCCGCCTCCACGCCGGCGGGGTCGAACTCGAATCGGACCTCTTCGAGGTCGAGGAGGAACGATCCTACTCCGGCGACGGGGACATGGTCGAGACCGAGAACGCGGTCCTGATCGTCGGCTGATACGGACTGGCGTCACTGTTTCTCGGGACGACCGTCGCTGACGTCGGTCGACCCCCGGTCGCGACCGGCGTTAGCTGACCAGCGTGTACGCGAAGTACCCGCCCGCCAGGACCAGCGCGACGCCGACGGCTCGGACCAGTTGCCGCCAGCGGTCGGGGACCTCGCTCGGTTCCCCGTACTCCCCGGTCCGGTCGTGGGGGACGCGGCCGGCGGTCTGGACGCGGACGACGAACTCCGGAAACGCGAGCAACACGGCGCCGAGGGCGACGCCCAGGACCGCAGCCAGGAGCGTCCGGTAGTCGACCATCCTACGACCGGAGGCGTTCGATGCGCTTCTCGACGGGCGGGTGCGTCGAGATCAGGCGGGCGAAGCCGCGGTCCTCGCCGAAGATACACAGCGCGGCGACCTGTTCGTCGACCGCCGACTCGCGTGCGCGCTCGGACCCGCGGCTGATCTTCTCCAGGGCGCTCGCGAGCGGCTCGCCGCTTCCGACGACCTCGGCAGCGTCGCCGTCGGCGACGTACTCGCGGTACCGCGAGATGGCAAAGACGAACAGCATGACGAGCAACTGGACGACGTTCCCGACGACGATAGCCAGGAAGAGGTCGGCGATGTCGTTGTCGCCGGTCAGGAGCACCGCCCACTGGGCGACGATGGCGACGATGGAGGCGACGCCCTGCCCCAGCACCATCATCACCACGTCGCGGTTCCGGATGTGCGCGAGTTCGTGCGCGAGCACTCCCTCCACCTCGTCGGGTTCGAGGCGGCGGAGCAGTTCCTGGGAGACGACGACCGTCCCCGCGCCCTTGCGCCCGACGGCGAAGGCGTTGGGGACGCCCATCCGCGCGACCATGAGACGGGGCTTTTCGATGCCCATCTCGTCGGCGAGCGACTCGACGCGGTCGTGTATCTCCGGGTAGCCGTCCTCGGGCATGTCGTCGGCGCCGACGCTCCGGAGCGCGGCCCACTTGCCGATCTTGTACTGGACGCCGACGAAGAGGACGCTGCCGACCAGGACCAGCGCCAGCGGCACGCCGAAGGCGGCCATCGCGACGACCGCAGCGACCGCGTAGAAGGCGAACAAGATCGACCCGACGACGGCCATTCGAGCTTTCAGACCCACGTGTCGCATACGTGACTGTCGCGCCTCGCTACACAAAACCTCGGCGGTCGTGGGGGCGAGTCACGGACAGCGAGCGTATCGCGTCGGCCACACCCGACTCGTGGAGTCGGCAGCAGCCCGCGACACGGGACGGCCGTCCGTCTCATACTGTCGGACACAAGTGATGCCACCGTTCGGTAGTAGTTCCGGGGTCTCCGAGACGCTTCGTCCCCGAACGCCGGCGGACACGTTCACGTACTT